>DATFAX010000036.1:0-46570 GCA_035254125.1 Holophagaceae bacterium
GACCAGAGGCCGCCTCGAAGCCTTCAGCGACGGCGTCATCGCCATTCTCATCACCATCATGGTGCTGGAGCTGCGCCCGCCGCACGGCGCCGCGCTCGCCGACATGCGCCCGCTCGTGCCCAAGCTCCTCTCCTACCTGCTGAGCTTCGCGCTCGTCGCCATCTACTGGAACAACCACCACCACATGCTCCACGCGGTGCAGCGCGTGAACGGGCGCGTGCTCTGGGCCAACCTGCACCTGCTCTTCTGGCTCTCCCTCGTGCCCTTCGCCACGGCCTGGATGGGCGAGAACCACTTCGCACCCATCCCCGTGGCCCTGTACGGCGGGTCGCTGTTCATGCCGGCCATCGCCTACTACGTGCTCACCCTGGCCCTCATCCGGCGCCATGGTCCGGACTCTCACCTGGCCGTGGCCCTGGGGCGGGACTTCAAGGGGAAGGTCTCCATCCTCGCCTACGCGTTCGGCATCGCCGTCGCCTGCCGGCTCCCCTGGTTGGCCATGGCCCTCTACGTGCTGGTGGCGCTCATGTGGCTGGTGCCCGACCGGCGCATCGAGCGGGTGGTGGAAGGGTAGACTTTCCAGGAATTTTCGAAAAGCGAACGAAAATTTTCGCTTTCGTCTTGACAAGGCGAAAATCAGACGAAAAATGAGGTGCGGAGACCTTCATGCGCACCTTCGGCTACCAGCTTCCCGGCTACTTCATGGAATACGGCCCCGTGGCGGCCGACAGCCTCGAATCCGCCAAGGCCGAGATCCGGCGGCGGCTGCGATCGCCCCGCCTCCCCAGGGGTGTGCGGGTGTGGGATCTCTCGGAGCGGCCCCTGAAGCGGTGGGTCGTGAACGAGGGCCTACTGGGCCAGTAGGCCCTCCACGAAGGCCGGCACCAGGTCCGTGGCCTTCCCCTGCCGGTGCTCGGCGAAGGCGCTGATCACGGCGCTGGGCTCCAGGTTCAGCTCCAGGGTGTGACAGGCGGGTCCCACCGCCTCCACGAAACCCGCCGCGGGATAGACGACGCCGGAGGTGCCGATGGCCACGAAGAGGTCCGCGTCCTCCAGGGCTTCGAAGATGCGGGGCATCTCCAGGGGCATCTCCCCGAACCAGACGATGTGGGGGCGAAGGCGAGCCTTGCGCTCGCAGCGCGGGCAGGGCGTGGCCTCGGTGAGGTCCTCCTCCCAGAGGTGGATGGACTGGCAGTTCGTGCAGCGGGCCTTCCGCAGTTCCCCGTGCATGTGGATCAGATTCCGGCTGCCGGCCCGGTCGTGGAGGTCGTCCACGTTCTGGGTCACCAGCAGCAGGCGGCCCGGCCACGCCGCCTCCAAGCGGGCCAGGGCCCTGTGGGCGGCATTGGGCACGACCTCCTTCAGCTGGGCCCTGCGGGCGTTGTAGAAGGTCTGCACAAGGTCCGGGTTCGTCGCATAGCCCTCCGGGGTGGCGACCTCCTCGATGCGGTGGCCCTCCCACAATCCGCCCGCATCCCGGAAGGTGCGCACGCCGCTCTCGGCGCTGATGCCCGCGCCCGTGAGGAGGACGATGGAGCCGTGCCGGGGGATCCGCATGGGGCCAATCCTGGGGGCCTTCGCCCGCCGAGGGCGGGCGTCGGATGAGGGGGGAGCAGGAGCTTACTTCACCAACCGCCAGATGAAGGGCCCGCTGACCCAGGTGCCACTGGGGCCCCAGACCCGGCGGGCCCCGTCCGTGAAGTCCGCGAAGGCCTCGAATTGGGTGTCGCCGGAAAGGCAGATGCCTTCGAGGGTCGTGCGGGCCGCCACGATGCCCAGCAGCCTCCCATCCACGCGGATCTGGATCACCCAATCCGTGTCGTTCTGGATGCGAAGGGGGGACGTTGCGCTGCGGGTGGGTCCATCCACGGGCGGGACCGTGGGGTTGGCTTCGTTGAGGGTGGGATCCGCGGCCTTCCCGGCGGAAGCTTTCAGGGCGGAGCCCTTCAGGGCCCACCCGGGCTTGAGGTACCGGGAGGTCTCCACCTTGGTCTCGGTGGGGCGGGTCGTCTCCTGGGCGGAGGCGGCAGAGGCCAGCGTGAGCAGGCCGCAGAGGGCATAGGTTCGGAGGGTCATCGCTCGATCCATTCCATCATCATGATCCGGTAGAGGATCTGGGTGCCTTCCACCCAGCCCGTGAGGGTGCGGCCGGAAGCTGGGGATTGGGGGGTGCCCTCCTTCAGGCTGAAGCCCTCCTGCCATTCCTCGCCCCAGGAATTCTGGATGCGCAGGGCGAGGTAGGACTCCCCCTTGCCATGGACGGGCTTGGCCTCGGCGATCCCGGAGATGACCACGGCATGGCCGGAGGGGCAGGGGGTGCGGAAGTCATGGAGTTCCTCGCAGAGGCACATGCCGACCCCCACGGCCTTGCCCCGGGCCAGGAGGGCCTTCAATTGCTTCCCCGCCTGCTTGGCCCAGTCCACCCGGGATAGCTTCGCTTCGAAAAAGTTGATCCCATCCACGGTGAATGCGGGAACCTCCAGGGGCCGGGAGGCTTCGGGAGGCAGGGCCGTGGGCCGGCAGATCTGACTGAGCATCCCGGAGAGGAAGGTGCTCCAATCGCGCTCTTCATCACTGTCCCGGGGAGCCGGCAGGCTCGCGAGGAGCTTGCCCACCTTGTCCGGGCCGACGCAGGCCCTGGACATGCGGCCCACTTTGGCCAGGATCGGCTTGGGGTCCCGGGCGGCCACGGGGGTTTTGAGGAACGCCAGCACGTCGGCCTTGAGCCCGTCCCAGAAGGCGTTGTTCGCCCGGTAGGCCACCATGCCGAGGAGGTTCCGGCGCTCCCAGGCATCGAGGGTGCGCCCCTTGGCGGCCAGGGCCGCCATGACCGTGTCGAACTCCTTGTACACGGCGGCCTTGTCGTAGGTGGCGAGCTGGAAGGTCTCATAGGGGGCGGCGCGCTCGGAGACCAGCATGCGGGGGCGCTTGGTCCGGTTGTCCTGGATTCGTTCCAGGGCGGCGCCGATGAGCCCCCCCTCCTTCATGGCGCCTTCGTTGGCCATCAGGAGGGTGGCCTGGAGGGACAGCATCTCTCCTTCGCCGAAGGGTGTGCCCGGCTTCATGAGCCCCAGCCGCTCGTAATCCACCAGGGTCGCCGCGGCCGAGGCGTAGCAGAACCCGAGGCCGTACTGGGTGCGGACGGGGGGGTGGGAGGCCGGGCCCAGGAGGGTCGCCTTGTCCAAGTAGAATTCCGCAGGCTGGAAACCCTTGAACTGGGCCGAGAGTGCCCCGGCGTACAGGACGATCAGGATCCGGCCGAGGCGGCGGGGCAGTAATCGCAACATGAGGCTCCCTGGGGGGTGAACCCATTGTTCATGAGGCGTCGGGGGAACTGCAACCGGTGCGCGGACCGACCCGGCGCCTCCGGTACACTTCGGAGATGCGCTTCCTCCCGGAAGGATCCCTGGAGCTCCGCCTGGGCCGATTCCTGGACCAGGGGAAGGCCACCGTCCTGGTGGACGATCAAGGCTGGGTCTGGGCTCCGGGCAAGGTGAAGTTCGTGGTTCCCGATGACGAGGCCATGGCCCAGAAGGCCCGTCATCTAGGCTTTGCAACACATACGCCGCTGAGCGTGCACCTCATGGATGCCTAGGCAGTATTGGATTCTTAACAATTTTTAACACCTGGGGCATCATGACCTTCCCGTGGCATTTCCAGGAGGTCCCTTGTCCGTTTACGCCGAGCCCGCCATCCGTCTGAACCCGGATTTCTCCGTGGCCCAGGTGGACCTCGGCCGCCGCACGGTGGTGATGGTCTACGATGCGCCCCAGGTCGAGGCCACCGAGGGTGCCTTCCTGGAATCCCTGCCCTGGGTGGAAGGCAACTGAGCGCTCCGGCGCACCAGCCCTCCGTCTGAAGGCCGCCTCCGGGCGGCCTTCGTCGTGAGGGGCAGGGCCCAGATTCAGCCTCCCGACGCGAGGCCCGCGTCGCTGAAATCTTTCCGGAGGTTCACCCGGTCGGCCGGGGAATTGGGGATATCGTTTTAGGTTCTCCCCTGGGTCCGTTTTCTCCAACCTCCCTCCTTGGGTTTCCTAAGATGCCTTGGTCTTTGACGCGCAGGCGCGCGATGGTGCTGGCCCTCGGCCTGTCCGCGATCGGCTTGGGGCTCGTCGCCTATGTGAAGGTGCGCCGCGACGTGGGTCGCGCGCTGGAGGGTCCGCTGCGGACCTCGATGCCCCTTCAGTTCGCACCGCTTTCCCACTTCGAAGGGGAACGGATCCACTGGGGGGGCGGTGAGGTGGAAGGCCTCGCGCTCACCTCGAACGCCCTCATCACCGCCGGGGGATTCGGCCTCCGGGATGAGCAGGGCGATCTCGGCCGGGACCTGCCCACCCTGAAGGCCGCGGCGCTCACCGCCTGGCGTGATCACGCCCTCGTGGGGCTCGCCTCCGGGGGCCTCTTCCTCCGCCGCGACGGCCAATGGGAGGAGCTGCGTTCGGGCTTCGGCACGCTGCACGCGCGTGTGGTGGTCGAGGGGCCCGGAGGTGAACTCTGGATCGGCGCGCGGGAAGGGCTCTTCCGTGCCGCCTGGGGCGCCAACACCCTCGAGCGCGTGGATGCCCAACCCGTGAAGTCCATCGCCCTGGGCGAAGGCGGCCTCCTCTACGCCGGTGGCGAGGCCGGGTTGCGCCGTGTGGAGGGCCTCCGCAGCACGCCGGTGGCCACACCGGATCCCTGGATCGAATGGGTCGGCGTCCGGGGCCGCGAGGTCGTCGTGGTCACACCATTGGGCCTGGCCCGGGGGACCGCGGAAGGCGCCTTCGCGCCGGTGGCCGGCGGAGAGGATGTCAGCGCCGCCAGCCTCCTGGGGGCGCAGCTCTTCGCCGTGGCCCAGGGCCGCCTGCTCCGCTTCGAATCCGATGGCCGATCCGGGGAGGAACTGTTGCCCGCAGCCGCCCGGAGGGTGTTCACCCTGGAGGGCACGCTCTTCGTGGACACGGTCCAGGGCCTGCTCCGACGCTCCGCCTCGGGGTGGGTGCTGGCGCGTCCGCGCCCGGAGTCGCTGCCGCCGGGCTCCAGCCATGTGAACGCCCTGGCCCAGCTCGAGTCGCGGATCGTGGTGGGCTTCTTCAACGGCGGCCTCGCGCTGGGTGAGCCCACGGGGCAGGGCAAGGTCCGGTCGATCACCTGGGCCGCGGTACCCGGGAGCACCGCCTGGGGCGTGAACGCCCTGCTGAACGGCGGCGGCAGCCTCTACGTGGCGAGCTTGCGCGGGGCGGCCCGCTTCGATGGCCGGAAGCTGCAGCCCCTGGAGGGTGGAGATTCCGGTGCGGCGTTCTCCCTCGCACCCACGGCGGGAGGTGTGGCGGTGGGCTACGGCCAAGGCGTGGCCCTGCCCGGCGGCCGCTTCCTCTCGGCCTTCCACGGCCTGCCCGGCAATCAGGCCTTGGCCCTGGCCGCGGGTGAGCAGCTCTTCGTGGGGACGCCCACGGGGCTCGGGGCCATCGCCGGGAATCGCGTGGCTTGGCGTGTCACCGCCGGTGAGGGCAAGCTGCCGCATCCCTGGATCACGGCATTGCATCTGAAGGGCGAGGAGCTCTTCATCGGCACCTACGGTGGTGGCGTGGCCCGCCGCATCGCCGCCAAGGCCAACCCCGCCGGGGCGGGGCCATTCGAGTCCTTCCCGGAGACAGAGGGTCTCAAGGTGAACACCGGCTGCCTGGTGGAAGCCGCCGGTCGCCTCTACCTCGGCACCGATGGCAAGGGCCTCTACCGCCTCAGCGTGGACGGCCGCCGATTCCTACCCCTGCGCGTGCCGCTGCCCTCTCCCCGTGTCACCGCCATCCTGCCTGGTGCGGATGCCCTCTACGTCGGCACCGACGAAGGGCTCGCCCGCCTCAACCTCCCCCTTCCGGATGAGGGAAATTGAAATGCGCCATGTCACCGGCTCCTTCCTCTGCCTCCTCCTCGCCGGCCTGTTGCCCCTGCGCGCCCAGGCGGGGCTCCTCGTGCCCACCAGCACGGGCCGTCCCGATGCGCGCGTGCTCTCCCTGCGGGAGATGAACATCGACATCGGCATCGCCCGGGGCTACGCCCGCGTGAATGTGCGGCAGGTCTTCGAGAACCACACCTCCGACATCCAGGAGGGCACTTACCGTTTCGCCCTTCCGGCGTCCGCCGCCGTGGGCGACTTCGCCATCTGGGATGGACTCCAGCGCATTCCCGGCGTGATCCTGGAGAAGAAGCGGGCCCGCGCCATTTACCAGGAACTCACGCGGCAGCGCATCGATCCCGGTCTCCTGCAGCAGGGGGAGGAGGAAGATGGGGAGGCGGGTGATGGTCGCGCTGGAAGGCCCTCCGGCGGCGCCCTCTTCTCCGTCACCGTGGCCCCCATTCCGGCCCATGCCACCAAGCGGCTGGAGCTGCAGTTCCAGGAGGAGGTGCCCTACATTGGCGGGGTCGGCGAGTTCCGCCTCGTGCTGCGTCCGCCCGACGGCGAGGCCCCTGTGGCCCGCCACCTCACGGTGAAGGTCACGCTGGACGGCGCCTTCGTGGCCGTCCCTGCGGGCCTTCCCCTCACGGCTTCCGCGGAGGGCGCCACCTTCACCGGCGACAACGTGCGCCTGGACCGCGACCTCGTGCTGCGCCTCCGGCCCAAGATCGGCGACCCCCTGCGCCTCACCACGTTCCGCAACCCCGAGGGCGTGCTCCCCGAAGGCCTCGCGCTGGCCCCCTGGGAGCGCCCTTCGGAGATCCCGCCGGAGAAGGACGGCTTCTTCCTGCTGGAAGCCCTGCCGACGGCGGGGGCCAAGGCCGGGGCGGGTCCCGCCGCCAAGACCGGTCCCGCGGAGCCCAAGCGCCCGGCGCAGACGCTCGCCATCCTCTTCGACACCTCCCTGAGCCACCGCTGGGCGGGCCTGGAGACGGCCTACGGCCACCTGGTGCGCGTGCTCCAATCCCTGAACGCGAGCGACCGCTTCGCCCTCATCCCCTTCGATCGGGTGCCGGCCGACGGGGCCCGCCTGCGTCCCGCCACGGCCCAGGACATCGAAGCGGAGCTGACGGCCCTGCGCGCCCGCGCCCTGGGCCCGGGCGCCAACCTCGGTGCGGCCGTCGGCGTAGCCCGCAAGCTGGTGGGGGATCAGGGCCGCATCCTCCTGCTCACCAGCGGGCAGGGCATCCCCGCCTCCAAATCCCTCAAGGCGAGCCTGGGCGCGACGCCGCTCTTCGCGGCGGTCACCGTGGGCGAAGCGGGCGAATCCCTGCGCGCCGCCTCGGTGCAAGTGCTCTCCAACACCGCCACCGAGATCGAGGGTGACCTCTTCTTCAAACGGCTGCTGGCCCCGGCCGAGGCCGCCGGTGCGGTCGCGGCCAAGGCCCCCGAGGGCGATCCCGTGCCCTTCACCGTCACGGGAGGCGATGCGAAGCTCCGCCACATCTATGCCGTGCTCGTGCAGCCCATGGAGCCGGGTAGCCTCTCCGCCTGGGTGGGCCGCTACGCCGTGCCCCAGCCCAAGGTGCGGGTGGAGTTCACCTCGCCCCTCTTCAAGGGCGGCAAGGCGGGTCTCGACGGCGCCTTCCCGGAGAAAGCCCTGGAGGCCCGGGACCTGCCGCGCCGCTGGGCCCGGGCCCGCGTGGACGACCTCCTCGCCCGCATCGAATCCGAAGGGGAGCGCCGCGAGTGGGTGGACGAGATCATCGACCTCTCCAAGCGCTACAAGTTCATCACGCCCTACACCGCCTTCCTGGCCGCTCCGCGCTCGCTGCTGCGTCCCCGCCGCATCCAACCCGGCGATCCCGTGCTCCGCGTGGAGTGCGACGAGGGCACCGCCTCCGCCACCGCCCTCTTCCCCTTCGGCCTCAAGCTGGACCTCGTTCGGCGGCCCGAATCCAATGTGTGGGAGGGGCGCTTCCTCGTGCCCGAGGGGCTGAAGGATGGCCGCTACCCCGTGCGGATCCTCATGCGCGATCGCAGTGGCGCCCGCCTCAGCGAGACCAAGCATTACGTGCTCGACGGCAAGGCCCCCGAGATCCAGCCCCAGCTGCCCGCCACCGCCCAGGCCGGCGAGGTGCTGCGCGTGGAGGTGAAGACCGACGAAGACGTGGTGCTGCTCACGGCCCGCCTCGGCGATGGCCCGCCCGTGCCGCTGCGCTGGGATCCTTCCGCCAAGCGGAGCGTGGGCCTCCTGCGCATCCCCGGGAA
This sequence comes from Holophagaceae bacterium, assembly GCA_035254125.1. Classification (GTDB taxonomy): domain Bacteria; phylum Acidobacteriota; class Holophagae; order Holophagales; family Holophagaceae; genus JAFDVN01. The sequence goes on from DATFAX010000036.1 coordinate 8,147, forward strand.
CCTCCGCGGAAGCCAGGAGCTCCTCTTCGAAGCCGTGGACGCCGCCAAGAACCGAGGATTCGCCCGCGCCAGCGTGGAGGTGAAGCCGTGAACCCCGCCCTCCTCGCCGCCACCGCCCGCCGCTGGGCCTCCCGCCGATCCCTCCGGGCCGCCGCCGTGCTGGGCCTCGCCGTGGCGGGCATCGCCGCCACCCAGGTGCCCTGGACGGAACTCACCGAGGCCGATTGGGTCTACAGCCTGGTCACCCGCTTCTCCCTGGTGGATGGCCACCCGGTGCACTACCCCACGCCCACGGCGGAGCTGACCAAGCTCCTGGAGGGGCGCGCGGAGACTTCGGCCCTGCGCCACCTGGCGGATGCCCGGCTGAACCTGGGCGACCGCAAGGGGGCCCTGGCGGCCATGGAGCAGTGGGCCACCGCCGAAGGGGCCCAGGCATGGGACGAGACCGCGCGCTGGGCCGCAGGCCACAAGGCGTTCGAGGCGGCCTTCCGGGCCGCGGAGAAGGCCCTGCCGGGCCTGCCGGAAGCCGCGAAGCGGGATCTGGCCGATCGCCGCATCCAATGGGCGGAGCTGCATCCCGAGGTGGCGGACGCCCTCGCCCTGCGCAAGGCCCGCGTGGCGCTCTTCCCCCAGGACGCCCCGGCCCTGGAGGACTACGTGCGCGCCCTGGAGAAGGTGAACCGCCTCCCGGAAGCCGATGCCGCCCTGGCCGCGAGCCAGGCCCTGGAACCCGAGCGTCGCCTGCTGCTGCGGGCCGACTTGCTGACGTCCCACGGCGACCGCAACGGGGCCTTCCGCGTGCTCGATGGGGCCGTGGCGGAGCCCTGGTCCATGGACTTCCGCCGGGCCTACGTGGCTCGTGTCGACAAGGGCTCGCCCACCTCGCCCGCCGCGTGGCGCACCACGTTGGAAGGGCGCTTCGACGCCCCGGCCCTCGTTCGCCTCGCCACCTACTTCGAAGGTCAGGGCCGCGGCGACGCCCTGGCGGACCTCCTCCGGCAGGTGGACCGGCGCTACGGCAAGGACCTCACGCGCAAGGACCACCTCCTCCTCGCGCGCCTCCACGGCGAGATCGATGCGGTGCCCGAGGCCTTCCGCGCGCGCCTTGCGGCCGCCCACCTCGGCACGCCTGAGGAGCAGACCGCGGACCTCGCGGCCCTGGCCCACCTCGCCCTCCAGGCGGGGAGCCGGCCCCTGGCCTGGGGCACCTACAATGACGAGTCCTACAAGTGGGTCGCCGCCATGGACCGCACGCCGGGCTTCTGGACCGGCGGTCTCTCCTTCCTCCTCACGGGTGAGGACTGGAAGGGGGCCCTGGAGCGGCTGGAGAACGAGAGCCTCGCGGACCGCACCTTCGCCGCGGCGCGGCTGCTGGCGGAGGAACTCGTGCGCCGTGCGCCCAGGCACGCGGACCTGCCCGCCCTGCGTGTGGCCCTCATGCGCAAGCACGTGGAACGGGGCGAGGGCGCGGCGGCCCTCGCCCTCCTGCCCCTGGTGGAATCCGGTCCGGCGGCCACCGCCGATGAAGCCCGGGGGGTGGCCCTGCTGGCTGCCCGTCAGACGGCTGTGCCTCTGGCCGAGGAGCTGCGCCTCTTCAAGGCCCGCCTGAAGTTTCTGGCCCCCGAGGGGTCGCACCCCATGGGTCAGGGCCCGGCGGCGCACGCCACCTACGGCGAGGATGACGCCACAGACGCCGGCAACGCCGGCGAGGGCGAATCGCGCCCCTGGGCCCGTCCCCGGCTTAACCGCCCCTCGCAGGACTATCCCAGTCTCCTGGAGGAAGGGATCTCCCGGCTCGATCAACTCAATCCCGACCACCGGGCCTCCCTGGACCTGATCCTCGGTGAACTGGACCGCCTGCCTGATGACGAGCAGCTCTGGCTCCACCTGGCCTCGCGCCTGGAGAACTGGAACCTGGATGACGAGCTCGGCCCCCGCTTCGACCGGGCCCTCAAGCGCTTCCAGAGCTCCGACATCTGGGACAAGGCCGCCCGCTGGTACGCGCGCCGCAATCAGCACCAGAGTCTCCGGGCCCTGGCGCAGTCCGTGGCCGACCGCTTCCGCGGCACCACGCTCTTCGGCAAGGTCCGCGGCGCCGGCGACGTGCGCGTGGAAGTGCCCGAGCAGCCCACCGTGGGCGGTCGGGTGCGCATGGTGCTCTGGGCCGACTGGGTGCGCCTGAAGGCCCTGGAGCGCTTCCCCCACAGCCCCGCCGTGGTGCAGCAGGCCCAGAACCTCGTGGCCCTGAGCGCCTGGCAGAGCCGCTTCGATCCCGTGAAGGAAGCCAAGCGCCCCTACACCGTCACCGTGGCGCCGGATGGGCTGCTGGAAGCCCGTCGCTGGGCCATCCTCTTCGTGGACGGGGAGCAGCGGGAGGCCTGGTTCGAGAGCGCCATGCGCAAAGGCGACCTGGAAGCCCGGCTCATGGCCTTGGAATCCAAGGCGGACCGGACCCCCGTGGACGACCTGCTGCTCTTTGAAGGCTGGTCCCGCCTCTCCCGATTCGAGCGGGCCATGGCGCCCGGCGACCGACTCGCGGCCAGCTATCCCGGCGATGGGAGCCTCGCCCACCGCGTGCTCTCCCTGCATCGCTCCCTCAACGGCCTGGAGACCTCCCATGCCGTCGCGGCCCGCACCCTCGTGGCCCGCACGGCGCCGGCCCTGGAGGATCCCAGCTCCCTGTGGACGGAACTCGGCGAGCTGGAGGAGGACCGCGGCCGTCCCCAGGCGGCCCTGGAGATCTGGCAGCACCTGGGCGAGGGCGAGGCCCGCAATCCCAAGGCCATCGCCGATTGGGCCACGTTGCTGTGGGATTACCACCACGATCGGGAGGCCCTCGCCGTGGTGGAGGCGGGGCGCCAGCGCCTGAACCGCCCCAAGTTCTTCGCCTTCGAAACCGGTGTGCTTCGGGAGAACCTGAAGGACCTCAACGGCGCCGTGCTGGAGTACCTCAATGCCCTGCGGCCCGAGGAGGCCACGGGCTTCGAATGGTTCGAGCAGGATCAGCGCTCCCTGCGCCGCCTGGCGCAGCTTCTGGCCCGCGAGCGGGTCTACCGCCTGGTGGAGGCCCGCATCCGGGCCCTGAAGCCTGGCGTGGTCGAAGATGAGCGGACCCTGGCGGGCTACTATCCGTTGGCGGGCATCGAGCCCCCGGCCCCCGGTTTTGATTGGGATGCCGACGCCTGGATCGATGGCATGGACCTGCCCAACGATCCCGTGGGTCGCGCCCAGCGCGCGGACCGCAAGGTGGCGGAGCGACCCAGGGAGTACGACGCGGTGAAGCGCATCGGCGACCTTCTCCTGGAGAAGACCCGGGACATGGCCCCCCAGGCCACCGTGACGGAGTTCATCAGTGCCGCTGAGACCTGGAGTCATCGCTTCATCGAAGCCCGGTGGACGCCGGCGCAGGTGGTCACGTTCCAGAACGGGCTGATGGCCCGTCGCGCCGCCCTCGCACCCTCGGATGAGGACCGCATCCAGCAGGAGATGGCCCGGGCCGACTTCCTGGCCGGGAAGGGGCGGGCGGCCGAAGCCGATGCCGTGTGGGCGTCCCTGGACGCCCGCATCGGGGCCCTTCCGGAAGGCACCGTCCGCCTGAAGGCCGAAGCCGGCCGGGCGGGGTACCTGGAGCGCGCCAAGGGCGTGGAGGCCGCCGCCGCCGAATGGCGACGCGTCACGGGCCGCTTCCCCTGGAGCCTCGGGCTCCTGGAGGATCGCCTGGCCTTCCTTCAGCGCACCGGCAAGGGCGAGGAGGCCCGGGCCACCCTGGAGTCCGTCCTGCCCAAGGCCGCCCCGGGTCACCGCGAGCCCCTGCTGGAACGCCTCACCCAGGATTGCCTCGCGGCCGGGGATCTGCCCCGGGCCCGCCGGGCCGTGCAGTTGCTCCTGGCCACCGAGGGACTGGAGGACGCCCGCCGCCTGGGCGCCATCCACCTCATGGCACGCCTCTCCCTCAAGGAGAACCCGAGCTGGGATCCCCAGGCCTTCGCCAAGGCCGAATCGGCCAAGCTGAAGCCCGAGCTCCATGCGGAGCTGTACCACGGCCTCGCCCGGGCCGTGGATCTGGAGGGCGGCACCGCGTCGGTGCCGGGCCTCTGGATCGAGGCCCTCAACCGTCGCACCGAGCGGGAGTGGGTGGAGGCCGCGGCGCGGTCCGCCCGCCGCGCGGGCAAGGGGCCCGAGCTCCTCACCTTCTACGAGAAGCAGCTCCAGCGCAGCCCCCGGGATGTGCGTTGGGCCGTGGCCGTGCGGGACATCCGCAAGGTCTACCATGACGTGGAGGGGGCCATTGCCTCCGCCAAGGCCGCCGTGGCCGTGCGTCCCGAGAAGGAGATCCTCTGGCGCGAAGCCGTGGAGCTGCTCGTGCGGGCGGATCGCCCGGCGGAGGCCGCCGACTTCCTGGAGGGCTGGAACAAGCCCCGCCTCGCCGATGAGGGCGTGGCCCGCTGGCGCAGCCAGCTCTACGCCCAGGCGGGCGATGGGGCCAAGGCCCTCGCCATCGAGCAGGCGGCCTTGGCCGCGTACGGGCGCGAGAACGCCGGCGATGAAATGGGCCGCAAGGACCGCCAGGCCCGTGCGGCGGAACGCCTGTTGGAACAGGGCTTCCCGGATCTGGCCCTGCGCCTCATGTCCCCACGCAACGATGTCCGGGACCTCGTGGCCAGCCGACTCAACACCGAGCGGCAGGCCCAGATCGCGTTGCTCAACAACCAGTTCTTGCGCCTCCTCATGAACACGCCGGAGGCGGACCGGCGGGGCTGGCTCGCCAGCGTCCTGGCCCGGCAGGGCCGGAGCGATCAGCGGGAGGAGGTGCTGGCCTACCTCCTGAAGGCCATCTCCCCGATCAGCGGCCAACCCTCCGAAAGCGCCCTCAATGCCTGGTGCCCCGTGGCCCAACGCGCGGAGCTGGAGGAACCCCTGCGCATGGCCCTGGCCCAGCGCCTGCTGGCGGGCCGTCCCGGCTCCTGGCAGGCCGGCGCCCCCGTGGCCTTCGTGGCGGCCCTCAGCCGCGAGGTGGTCACCACCAAGGCCTTCCAGGGCGGTGGCAGCCGCTGGACCTTCGGCACTCCCGATGTGGAGGGCCTCTGGGTCCGTGACCTCGCCCGCCGCGACCGAGGCGACGAACTGCTCGGCTTCGTGGAGCCCCGTTGGCAGGAGATGACCCGGGACGTGCGCGCCCTCCAGGGCAAGGCCGTCGGCATGGACACTCCGCGCCAATCCTGGTCGAAGTGGCTGGATGATCCCCGGGTGCTGGCCGTGTGGGCCCGCGCCATCGCGGCCCATCCGGAGAAGGTGAAGGACCTCTCCGACCTCCTGGGCAACCGCGCCCACTGGGACCGCTTCTGGGTGCTGGCCGCCCGGGGCTGGAAGGCGGAACCCCTGCTGGCCGCCGTGACACCGGAGACCCGCCTCGCCTGGTTCCGGTTCTGGGAACCCGCCCTGCAGGCGCAGGATCCCGTGCTCGTGGCCCGGCACCGCGTGGTGGAGCAGGTCACCACGGCCCTGGGTCGCCTTCTGCAGGGCGAACCCGAGGCGGTGAAGGATCCCCTCATCGCCAAGCTGCGCGGCCCCCAGACCGTGGGGGACGTGCTGGGCAAGGGCGCCCAGTGGACGTGGCCGGAATTCACGCCGCGCCGCGATGCCAAGGGTGAACTCAAGGAGGAGGGGGATGACCGCGTGATCGGTTCCGGCGTGGACCAGGGCCGCGTGCCCGGCGCCCTCTGGGGCGACCGCCCCGGCGAGGCCTGGTACGTGCTCGAGGCCCTGGCCCGCCACCGACAGGGGGATGCCTCCGCGCCCTACCTGCCGCTCGATGCCCCCGTCCGGGGCGGCGAGACCCCCCGGGCGCTCCTGGCCATGCGCATGGCCCGCGCCGAGAAGAACCTGCCCCTCGCCCTGGAGATCATGGACCGCCGCCCCGGCGGGGCCCATGATCGCGCCTGGCTGGAAGGCAAGGTCACCCTCCTCGTGGCGGCCCACCAGCGGGAGCAGGCCGTGGAGGCCTTCGGCGCCTTCGTGCTGGCCGCCCAGGCCAAGCTCACGGAAGCGGAATACCGCAGCCTCTCGGCCCTGGCCGAGGATGCGGGTCTGCCGCCGGTCCTGGACCTGCTGGATCCCAGCCGCCCCGTGGGGCCGGCCTTCCTGGCCTACCTGCGGGATCTGCGTCCCTCCGAGGCCGGGCGCTTCCGCACCGCGGACCCCAGCGGCTGCCGCGCCGCACTGGCCCACCGCTGGCGCGAACGGGAACCGCAGCTCACGGCGGAGCAGATCCGGTACTGGCTGAAGGAACTCTGGGCCCAGGATGGCGCGGGCCTCCCGCGCCGGGGCCTGGCGAAGCTGGGCGGCCCCTGGCCCCACGCCATCGCCTGGCTCGACCGGCAGCCCATCGCCGAACGGCTCGCCGTGGTGAAGGCCTTCGAGGAGGCCCTCCGTCCCGGCACCCCCAACCCCGAGCTCTTCGCCCGCCTTGCCCACGTGGGAACGGATGACGTGGCCGACCTCCTCGCCGTGCGCGTGCGCCTGGCCCGGAACGAAGCCCCCGCGGCCCTCGCCCTCGCGGAGGGGATGCTGGCGGGCCTGCGCCGGGGCGAAGCCCTCGCCTTCACCGTGCCCGAGCGCCTCATGGAAGGCGGCGAGGGTGGCGGGGAGGAGGACGGCCTGGAGGCGGTGCCCCAGCGCGGAGACGGCGGCGATGCCACCGTGGATCGCCTGCGCGCCTGGCTGGCGCCCTTCCGGGACGCCAAGGCCGCCGGGGCCGTGGAGGCGCGGTTCCGCGCCTTCCTGAAGGAGAAGCGGCAGGAGGGCCTCACCTCCCTGCCCGCGTGGAAGCTGGCCTTCGAACTGACGCCCGCGCCGGAAGCCCCCGGTCTCGGTCAGGAGCTGGAGGAGGCCTGGTTCCGGGGCGAGGTGCAGGCCGAGGAGCTGGGTCCCCTCACGGAGACCCTCGCCACGAGCCTGCCCGATCAGGCGCCCCGCTGGCTGGCCCGCTGGCCCCGCCGCCATGCCTTCGACACCGCCGCCCGGCGGGCCGCCGTGTGGGCGGCCCTGAAGCGTCCCGTGGACGGCGCCAAGGCCCTCTTCGACGGGCGCCGCCGCGCCGCCTGGGAAAGCCGCGAGGAGGTCCAGGCCTTCGACGCCTGGCGTCGCATGGGGGCTCCGGTCCCCTCCGACGAGAAGGCCCCCCAGATCTGGTCGGATGCCCTCCCCGCCTGGGAAGGCAAAGCCGAGGCCGTGGTCGGGCCCCTGGGCGCGCGGTTGAAGGCCCACCCCCTCGACGTGCTCTCTGCCCGGGCCGCCCTGCGCAGCCCTGCGGGGGCTGACGAGGATGCCCTGCTGCGCGCGGGCCTCGCCCTGGGCAGCACCAACCGCCGGGATGGCGACGGCGACCAGCTGCTCCTGCGCGTCCGCGCGGCCCGGGGCCTGCTCCCCCAGTCCGCCGAGGCCGCGCAGTGGGCCCTGTCCATAGATCCCGGATCGCGCATGCGCGATCCGGGGGAGGGTGCCACCCCCGAAGGCATCGCGCGACTGCTCGTGCAGCGCCGCTTCCGCACCGCCGAGATCAACGGCGCCCTGGCGGATGCGGCCCGCATCGCGCGGAAGGTGGGGAACGAGCCGGGCGTGCAGGAGGCCCTGCGCCTCCTCGCGGATCGCAATGCCCCGGGCGTGAAGGCCCTGCGCACCGAACTGGCGGTGCCCGAGGCGCCGCCCAGCGCCTACCACCTGGTGAATGGCCGCCCCGCCCCGATCCGTCCCCGGGACCTCACGTGGTCCCTCCTTGCCAACGTGATCAAGGCGGAGGGCGTCCGATGATCCGCGCCATGTTGCTGTCGACCTTCACCGCGCTTGTCCTGCAGGGGCCCCTGATGGCGCAGACGCCATCAGGGACCTATGGGCAGGCGCCCCTGCCCCTGCCGGACGGTCCCGTGCGCCTCGTCATCCCCGAGGCCGCGGCCTTCGACGCGGCGCTTAAGGGTGGCTACCGGGAATTCCTCACGGGCGAACCCCGGGAGGGCGATCCCCTCGTGGCCGCCTGGCGGCGCACCCAGGTGGGCACGAAGCTCGAGGATCAGTGGGGCCGCCTCGCCGGCGACCTCCCCTGGACCTGGGAGGAGATCCGCAAGCTGCAGCCCAAGGCGGTGGGCCTCTCCCTCCTGGAGGTCGGCCACCTGGAGGCGGTGCTCGTCATCGAGACGGCGCTGGCCCAGCTCCCCGTGAGCCTGCCGCCGGGCCAACCCCGCACCCATGGCGGCGTGACCTACGCCTTCGTGGCCAAGGGCGCCGCCGATGCCAGCGAGGACAAGGACCGGCGCATGGGCCTCGCCTGGGCGCGCATGGGGGGCCGCTTGCTCCTCGCCACCAGTGAGCGGGCCCTGAAGCTCGCCCTCGACGAGGCCCTGGCGGGCCGGGGTCTGAAAGCCCCGCTGCCGGGTGTCGTATCCATGGAACTGAACCTGGAGGCGCTGCGCGCGGACCGCTACTTCCGCCGGGAGTTCCCCTTCCCCGAAGGGCCCGAGAAGGGTCGGGTCCGTGCGGCCCTGCGCGTGGAGAACGGTCACCTCGTCGAGGTCCGCGAGGGCGTCCATGATCCCCGCAAAGGGGTCTACACCTTCCCGGTGGGCACCTTCACCGCCGCGGGCTGGCAGGCCGAAGGCGAAGCCTTCTGGCCCACCTTCCGCCGGGCCTGCCTGGAGCCGATTCCGGCCCTCAGCGAGGAACCCGTCGCGGCTCCGGCGCCCCTGCCGCAGGCGGGGCCTCAGGCCGGGGAGGACCGCTACGCGGTGGACTTCACCAAACCCAAACTGACCGCGGGCGGCGCCAAGTCGGAGGCGGGGGACCTCGCCCCCTGGAAGGCCCTGCTCGACCGCCAGCCCGTGGCCCACTGGGGCTACGCCCTCAGCACCGAGGGGGCCCGGCGCATGGTCTTCCCCTGGCCCGCGGCCCTGGATGCGGACTTCCTGGAGGCCTGCCGTGCCACGGTGGCCCGCCGGGCGGGCCGCGCCACCGTGCAGAAGGTGGGCGACGTGCAGGAGATCCGCGTGGGTCCCGGCCTGCCGGCCCTGGCGCTGCGGCGCACGGGCGAGCTCCTCTGGGTGGGGCCCTCCGCCCGGGACCTGCAGGCGGTGCCGCAGCCCAAGTTGGAAGCGGACCTCATCCGCTGGGCCCAGGTGGACCTCGGTGCCGTGCGCGCTGAAGGGGCCCGCTGGGCGAAGGTGGAGGGACCCGCCCGACCCGAGCAGGTGCGACCCCTCTCGGATCGCGTGCTGGGGCTCCTGGGCTGGATGCCCGCCACCCGATCCCTGCGGGTGGAGCGTCACCGCACGGCCTCGGGCTGGTCCGAGACGGTGAGCTTCGGTCCATGACCCGCCGCGCCGGCCTCGCCCTCGCCGCGATCTGCGCGGCGGGGGTGGCTGCGGCGCAGGAGCCGGTGTTGCACACCTGGCGTCTGGATCACGGGCGGCTGGAAGCCTCCGAGGGTGCCTCGGACCTCCCCCTGGCCGTGGGATCTCTGCAGAAGCCCTTCGTGGCGCGCGCCTGGGCCCAGGCCCATCCGGGCACCGCCACACCGCGCTTCGCCTGCACGGGCGGCGCCACCTGTTGGTTGAAGCGGGGGCACTGGGAGCTGGGGCTCGCCACGGCCCTCGCGCGATCCTGCAATGCCTATTTCCGCCAGCTGGCGGAAGCGACGCCGACCGCCGCGGTGGCCGAGAGTCTGGGGGCCGCGGGCTTCGACCCGGCCCCGGTCAACGCCGACGAGGCCATCGGTTTGGCGGCCCCCACCCTCCTGCGCATCCGCCCATCCCGATTGCTGGAGGCGTACCGCGGCCTGCTGCGGGAGCCCTGGTCCGTGGGGGAGGGCGTGCGCCGGGAGGTGCTTCGGGGGCTGCGGGAGGGCGCGCGCACGGGCACCGCGGGGGGGCTCGGAGCCTGGGGTCTCTGGGCGAAGACGGGCACCGTGCCCCTGGACGCGCAGCACACCGTGGGCTTCGCCCTGGCCCTCGATGAGGGCGATCTGGCGATGCTGGGCCGCCTGCGGCCCGGCACGGGCGCCCAGGCGGCGGTGGCCCTGGCCGCGCCCCTGGCGGCGCATCGACCCGGCACCCCGACGGGGGCGGCCTCCCGCGACACCGTCACGCTGCGGCTCTTCGAGCTCCTGCCCGCCACGGCCTTCACCGTGCGCAATGTGGGCGCCACCCCCGTGCCCGACGGGCGTGGCTTCCTGGGGCCCGGCGCCGCCCGGCCGCTGCGCCCCGGCGACCGCGTGGGGCCGGGTCCCCTGGAGCTCCGGGCCGAGGACCGGGGCCTGCGGCGCCGCTTCACGGGCCGCCTCCAGGTGACCTCCGGGCACCTCCTGGCCACGCTCTCCCGGCGGGCCTACGCCGAGGGCGTCCTCGCCGCGGAACTGCCGCACGGCTCCACGGGGCTCCGCCTGGAACTAGGGGCGGCGGTGCTGCGCTTCCTCGGGAAGGGGCGCCGCCACGTGGATGCCGACGTGTGCGACAGCACCCACTGCGCCTGGTTCGTGGGCGAGGGGCCCCGCCTGGATTGGACGGATCCCACCCACGCCCGGGAGCTCCGCGAGCCGGCGCCGGAACCCCTTTCCCAGGACGACTGGGAGCGCATCCAGCGCCTCGCCGCCGCTCCGGGACCCGCGCTCTGGTCCGCCCACTGCGGTGGGGCCCCGCTCTCCCCCCAGCGGGTGTGGGGCTGGGGGGAGGCGACGGCGGCGCCTTGCCCGAGGCATGCCGCCCCCGCGGCTCCCTGGAGCCGCACCTGGCCCCGGGAGGCGCTGGCCCGGGTCTTCGGCGCGGAGCCGCAGTCCATCCGCCTCACGCCCCCTGCCGAGCCCTGGGGCCTCGTGGTGCTCGGAGCGGGCCTCCGGAGGACCTACGGATTTGATGAGGTCCATCGCCGCATCGCCGCCGTGCTGGGCTGGGATGCGCTGCCCAGCCCCGCCGATCGGGTGGACCTGGGTGGCGAGGGCCTCCGCCTGCGCGGCGTGGGGCAGGGGCATCGCGTGGGCCTCTGCCTGGCGGAGTGAGCCGGGTCAGTACCGCGCCAGGGCCGCCGCCAGCACCGATCGCACATGGGCTTTCAGGTCCGCGGGGGACTGCACCTGCGCATCGGCTCCGAACTGCAGGATGTACCGTGTGGGCGCGTTGAACTCCGTGGCCTTGAAGCGCAGCATCACACCGGGCTGGCCCTTGCGGGCCTCCACGAGCACCTCGGGCAGGGCGGGGGGCGTCTCCCGGAGGAAGGCGGGCCAACCCTCGCCGGTGACCCGCACGGCCACCTCGAAGGGGGCCTCCGCGGAGACCCAGCCGCCGATCTGGTAGTCCCGGGCCCGCGCCATAAGCTTGCGGTCCGTGAGGATGCCGGCGCGGCCCGTGAGGCGCAGGCCCTCGATGCGGTGGAGGCGGAAATGCCGGGGCTCCGCCTTCTTCGGATCCCAGGCGAGGAGGAAGGCCCCGCCGGAGAACACATCGTGGGTGAGGGTGTAGGGCACCACCGTGCGGGTGCTCTGTCGCCCGTTGGCGGCGGTGTAGTCGAGCTCGATCTCCCGGGGGCCGGTGGGGTCGCCGAGGGCCGTGAAGAGGCGCAGGAGGACTTCGCGATCCAGAGGCGCGGCGTCATCGGCGGCGGCGCGCACATTGATGTGATCCCGCAGCTGCTCGAAGAGCTGCTTGTCCCGGGTGCTCAGGTGCTGCTCCGCCAGCTCCCGCAGGGACTGCAACGGCGAGCTCCAGGCGTCGCTGCCCGTGCCCTCCAGGGCCAGCAGCGCCACCTCCAGGGCCAGCCGCGCCTGGGGGGTCACCTTGCTGTCCCAGGACGGGGCCTTCTCCAGGGCGAAGTGGATCACGGGCGCCCCGCTCCCCACCCGCTGGCGCTCCTTGCCGAAGCGCGCGCCCTGCGCCTCCAGCACGCCGATGGCCCGGTCGATGGTGCGCGGCGTCTTGTCCAGCGCCTCCGCCAGGGCGGCTTTGGGAATGCCCCGCGGCCCCGCATCCCGGATGCGATCCAACACCTGCTGAAGCACCTCCACGGCCACCAGGTTCTCCGTGTCCGGTCGGGGGGCTTTCGAGGGGCGGGGCATGGGGACTCCGGGGGATCGGCCACGATGCCATGGGTCGACAGTCGATGTCCAAAAGATTGGACGCCAGAAAAAGGGGAGGCTGGAAGCCTCCCCTTTTTCTGGATCCGGGCCGGGCCTCAGGGCTTGGGCATGCGGAAGACCGCGTCGTCCACGGGGGCGCCGGTGGTGATTTCGCTGTAGGTGGTGATGCTGGCGCTGTGGGGGCCGCGGGCGATGACCTTGAAGGGCACCATCACGCCGTCCACGGCGCGGTAGTCCTGCCAGCTGGTCTCATGGGCCAGGCGGCCCAGGGGGGTGCTGGAGTAGGAGAGGCGGCGGGCCAGGAGGCCGGTCTCGGCGTCGAAGTAGAAGGTGGCGGCGGTCCCGTCGGCGCGCTTTGCGGCGAGGGCGATGACCTCGCGGCCCTCCATCTGATCCCGGCCGGCCACGGTGAGCGTGGGGAAGTGATCCTTGAAATGCAGGGGCAGGGCCAGGTCCGCGTCGAAGCGGGCCTGGGCGACCTGCTGGGGATCCATGGGGTTGGCCTTGCCATTGCGGGCGTTCCAGCCGGCGGTGCCATCGAAGGCCTGCTTGAAGCTGCCGCGGGGGGAGCTGAGGGTGCTGAGCATCATGCCGGGAGCCTTGTGCAGGACCTCCAGGGTCTGCGTGCGCCCACCGCCCAGGTCCATGCTCCCTTTGGCGGTGCGGGTGGTCACCTTGGCGAGGGCCTCTCGGCCACCAGCGCCCTGGGCCCATTGGGCGAGGAGGGCGTCCACCGTCGGCAGGGGCTTGGCCTGGCCGCTGGCGGGGGTGGGCACGGGACGGGCCGCGCCGGGCACGGGCAGGGGGGGGATGGTCTCGGGCTTCACGTGGCCGTTGTGGCAGGAGGCGCAGGTGATGACCTCCTCGCCCTTGAAGTGGGCCTTGTTGAGGGCGCGGGTCATGAGCACCATCTTGCGGGCCACCTGCTTGGCGGGCTTGTCGTCCCGGTCCCAGACCATGGCCTGCTTGGCCTCGTCCCGCACGTGGCAGTGGGCGCAGTTCACGCCCAGGGCGGCGCCCATGTAGTCCATGGCCCCGTCCAGGGCTTCCTCATCCAGGCCCTGGCCCTTGAAGACCTTGAGGTTCTTCCCGGGTTCCTGGGCCACCTGCTTGGCGGGCTTCGGCGTTGCCTTGGGCTTGGCCTGAGGCGCGGTGGCCACCAGGAGCGAGGTGCCGAAGAGGAGGGCCCCGAGGGGCTTCAGATGGCGCAAGGCGGAGGTTGGATGCATGGCAGCCTCGACAGAGGGATGGGAGGGATGGAGGACCCAACCTAGCACGCAGGTGGGGAGCCCCGGCCCCGGGGGCGGCGAACGGCGAATCCGGAGGGGTGACTGACGCCAGGAGCCCGTCCCATCGGGCCTCGCGCGGCAAGGCTGCGGCGGGCCTCGGGAGGATGGACAGGGAATGTCGCGCCGTCTCGGGGATGATGGAGGACGACCCGCTTCTCGCGGTGTCCCCGGAGCCCCATGAGCCACGATCCCTTCGACGGTGTGCTGCTGGACGATCCCCGTCCGGCGGTGCCGGGGGCCGTGAGCCTGATGCTGCACCTGCGGGTGGCGCGACGGCTGGCGAAGGCGCAGGGTCGGCCGGCCCCGGGGCTGCAGGCGCTGCGGGCCCGGGCCCAGGCCTGCCGGGAGCTCGTGGCCCATGGGCTCCTCCCGGGTACGCTGCACCGCCTCACGGCCTTCGGATTGGATCTGGGTTCCCCCCGCGCGCCCCACAGCCTGGCGGCCTTGGCGGCCCACCTGGACGCCTACCTCGCCGAGGTGGACGCGGCCGGATACCTGGAGCCCGAGGTGGCCCTGGGCCTTGCCGTGGATCGCGAGCTGGCGGGGCAGCGGGGGCTCTGGATCGAGCGCACCCCGGCGGATGGCCCCCTGCGCCTGGGCCTCCAGGATCTGTCGCCGGTGCGCCTCCGGGCCGTGGCCTGCGTGCCAGCCCTGGAGGGCGCCACCTTCACCCTGGCCACGGATCGTGGCGATGCGGGCCTCTTCGGCAGCGGTCAGCCCCTGGTGGACTGGTTCCTCGGCGGTCTTGAAGACCACGGGGGGGTGCTCCCCAACAGCCTCCACCTGGAGGCGCCCGCAGGTTGGGGCTCGGCCCCCTGGGCCCGGGCCCTCGGCCAGCTCTTCGAGGGGCCCTTGGCGGTGTCGGAACACGCCGACACCTTCCAGCGGGGCCTCGTGGAAGGGCCCTTCGACCTCCTGCGCCAGGCCGTGGAGCAGGTGGGGGTCTGGCTCGACGCGGGGATCGCGGCCCGGGAGATGACCCTCGTGCATCCGGAACCGGCGGCCATCGCCCCGCTGCTGGCCCCGCTGCTGGCGGAGGAGGGTGTGGCCCTGCAGGTGCGCGGCGGCCTGCCGCCCCTGCGCGAGAGCCCCGCCTGGAGCCCCCTGTGGAGCCTGCTCACGGGGCTGCGCCGCCTGGATCCCTGCACGGTGTCCGCGGGCCTGCGGGCCTCCCGTTCCAAGGACCTGCGCGCCTGGGCGGAGGCCCTGGCGGCGGCGGATCAGAACGGTCGCGCAGCCTTCGAGGGCAGCCTCATCCACCTGGGCGGCCACGCCCGCACCCGGGCCGGGAACATCCTCGCCCGGCTCCTGGACCTGCGCGACCTCGCCGATGCCGCGGCGGGCTGGGCGGAGAGCCTGGAAGCGCTGGCCGCCGATCTGAGCCTGCCCGCGGACACCGAGACCTTCTACGGCCCCCTGAACCTGCTCAAGGCCACCTGGGGCGGGGAGCGCTGGACCTTCGACGAGATGCTCCAGGCCCTGGAGGTCTTCCTCGAGGCCGCGCGGGGCGAGGCGCCCACCCGGGCCCCGGAGGGCCTGCGGCTCCTCGCCCCGGAAGCGTTGGTGGATGGCTGGGCGGGCTCCCGTGCCACCCTGATCCTCGACCTCTCCGAAGGGGCCTGGCCCGCCCGGCCCGCGGAGAACCCCGATTTGAGCGGGGAGGTGAAGGCGGCGGTGAACCGTGCGCTGCTCGCCTGGAGCCGCGCGGAGGTGCAGGTCTTCCCGCCGGCCCTGCAGCGCTTCTGGCTGCCCCGTGGCGAAGAGGGCGATGCCATCCCCCGCGCCTTCCAGCGGGAGGCCTACGCCTTCACCAAGGCCCTGGCCCTCACCACCGAGCGCCTGGTGGTGCTGAGCCCCGCCCAGGATGAGGAAGGCCGAACCCGGTCCCAAGGGCCCTTCTGGAACGCCCTGGAGGGCGTCGCGTCCTGGACGCCGGATCCCGCGCAGCTTCACAGCCGCCTGCGGTCGCGATGGGAGGCCCCTGCGGCTCCGCCCTTCCGGGAGGCCCGGGCCGAGGCCACCGTGGCGCGCTCGGCGCCGGAGGCGCTGCAGGTGGGGGCGCCCACCTTCGATCACAGCCCCGGCCTGCGGGCGCGCTGGATGAAGGGGCGGACGAGCCTCAGCCCCACGGCCCTGGAGGGGTTGGCCACCTGCCCGTTCCGCTCCGTGGCGGAGCGGGTCTGGGGGCTGCAGACCTTCGATGCCCCCAGCCGCTTGCGCATGGCCGTGGGGACCCTGGCCCATCATGTGCTCGAGGCGGCCCTGCTCCCCTTCGTGGGGGTGGCGGATTGGCCGGCTGCGTTCCGCCGGGCCCGGGACCTTCCGGACCAGGCCGGCGCTGAGGACCTGCAGCCCCACCTCGAGGAGCTCTGGCGCGCGGGGGCGCGGGGGTGGCTCGCGGACCTGCGGGAGGTGCCGGAAGAACAGCATTCCGTGGTGGCCCTGGAGGTGGAATCCCTGCTGCCCAACCTCGCGGCCTTCCTGGATCAGGATCTGAAGGCGGAGGCGCCCACCAAGGAGGAACTGGCCTTCCTGGATCTTGGCGCCGCACCACCTCCCAAGGATGGGGAGCCGAGGGGCTGGTCACGCACCCTGCTGTCCCTCGAAGGCGCGTTGGGTCCCGTGTCCCTGGATCTGGGGGCGGGGCGCACCCTCCCCGTGGAGGGCAAGGTGGATCGCCTGGAGCGCTGGGATCACGCGGACGGGCGCCGTTTCCTCCGCGTGGTGGACTACAAGACGTCCAAGGAGACCTCCCTGGCGGCCTACGCGGAGGAGGAGGCCCCCTTTGGCGCCCACCTGCAGTTACCCCTCTACGTGCTGCTGGCGGAAGCCGTGCATCCGGGTCTGCCGGTGACCGCCGCCCTGGTGCCCCTGCGGGAGGAGGCGCCCGCGCCCTACACCCGGCCCCTGCGGGCGCTGGTGGAGGTGGGACCCGAGGGTGCCTGGCGCGGGAAGCTGCTCATCAACCTGGCGCGGTTGGAAGCGCGGTTGGAGCGGGGCGATTTCCCCCCCACGCCCGGGCCGCACTGCGGCCAGTGCGAGCTCGCGGCCCTCTGCGGGCGGCCGGTGGATGTGGATGCGGATGGGGAGGAGGACTGATGCGCAGCCTCGACCTCCGGGATCCCGCCCTCCTCGACCACTCCCTGGTGGTGAGCGCCAGCGCCGGCAGCGGCAAGACCTTCACGCTCACGGTGCTGGTGACCGCCGCCCTGGGGCGCGGCGAGGTGAAGCCCTGGGAGGTGGTGGCCACCACCTTCAGCGAAGCCTCCGCCGCGGACCTTCGGGAGCGTCTGCTGCGTCCCCTCGACCTGCTGGCGGGCCTGACGAGCGACGCTTGGGCCGGGCTCCTCCCCCTCCTGGACGCCGCGGAGCCCGAGCCCCTGGCCACGGCCCTGAAAGCGTGCGCGCCCTCCCCGCGGCTGGCCAGGGCCTCGGGGGAAGTGGCTCAGGCGGCGGCCCACTGGGGCACCGCGGCCTGGCGCAGCGGCGCACTCGCCGCCCGGACCTTCTGGCGCCGCCTGCGGCGCGAAGCGGAGCTGCTGCAAGTGGCGACCCTCCACAGCCTCGCGCTCAAGGTGCTGGGGCAGGCCACCGGCACCGACGACGACCTCCATGACGTGGCCCATCCCGCCCTGCTCCGGCTCCTGCGCCAGACCGTGCGTGAATCCCTCACGTTGCCGCCGGACCACCCGGACCACACCCTGGCCCGGCGCGTGCTCGCCTGGGCGGAGCGGAACTGGGAGGACCTTTCCACCGCCCACGATGGCCACCGGGATGCCCTGGGGCACCTGGAAGCGGAAGATCCCACGCCCCACCGGAGGGCGCTGACGGAGGCCCTCTACGCCGCCCGCGCCGCCCTGGCGCCCTTCGTGGCGGATCCTGCATTGGCGAAGGACGAGACCAGCCCCCAGCGACGCCACTTCAAACCGGACCACCTCCTGCCCCTGCCTCCGGAAGGCGCCGATATGGCGGCCTGCCTGCGCTGGGCCGAGGCCCAAAGTCGGCGTGCGCCAGCCAAGAACGGCTACTACTCCGGAGCGTTCAAAGCGGCCTTGGGCGCCTTCCAGCCCGTGGCCGATGCGCAGGAGGCCTGGATGCGCAGCCTCCTGGTGGAGGCCCTGCGCCGCTTCGAGGGGCGCAAGCAGGCGGCGGGCCTCGCCACCTTCGGCGACCTGGTGCGCCGGGCCCTGGAGGTGCTGGCCGAGCATCCGGAGGCGGCCCTCGCCCCCAAGCTCCTGCTCGTGGACGAGTACCAGGACACCAGCCGCGCCCAGGATGCCTTCCTGGAGGCGTTGGGCGCCGCCCGCCTCGTGCGGGTGGGCGACGTGAAGCAGGCCATCTACGGGTTCCGGGGTGGCGATCCCACGCTGTTGCGCGGGCACCTGCGGGCGGCCGGGGATCGGGCCTTCCGCCTGCCCGCCAACTTCCGCTCCACGCCGGAGGTGGTGGCCCTGGCCAACCGCTTCGTGGATGCGGTGTGGCCCACCTTGGATCCCGAGGCGGGGGACCTCGATGGCCACCAGGTCGCGGCGGCCCCTTCGGGACGGCCCGTGGGCCTCGTGCGCACCCAGGCCCCGGCCTCCCGCGCGGACCTTCCGGCCTTGGGGGCGTGGATCGCGGGGCTCTCCCGTCCCGAGGGCTGGGAGGCGACCCTGGGTTCCGCGGGAGGCCCCGGCCTCCGCCGCCGCGCCCTGCTTCTGAAGCAGCGCACCCGGCTGCCCCAGCTGCTGCGGCGGTTGAAGGCCCAGGGAATCCAACCCTACGTGGTGGCCCGCGATGGGTATTGGGACAGCCCGGGCATCCGCCTCCTGATGGCGGCGCTGGAGGCGATGGCCCACCCGGAGCTGCCCCGGCCCTGTGCCGTGCTCCTGCGGCAGGTCGTGGGGCTCACGGATCCGGAGCTCGCGGCCCTGGCCGAGGCGGGCGGGGCCCGTCCGGGCCTGCCGGGCCTGGGCACCCTGGATCCCGACACCTTGCCGGAGGCGCACCGCGCCGCGGCCCGGGAGCTCAAGGGCTGGCTGGGCTGCACCACCCAGGACTTCGCGGGTCGCCTGCTGCGGCAGGGGGCCTTGCTGGAGACGCTCGCGGCCCTGCGGGTGCATGGCACCTTGGAGCCGCGTCGCGCCCGGCGCAACCTCGCGGCCTTCCTCGCCCACCTGCTCACCCTGCCCGCCAGCCCCGCCGTGGCCTTCGCCCAGCTGCTGGATGCCCGGGCCGGCAGCGCACGGGGCGACCTTCCGGCTGCCGCCGAGGATGCCGACCTGCTCATCCAGACCGCCCACGGCAGCAAGGGGCTGGAGTACGACGACGTGATCCTCCCGCTCCTGAACGCCCAGCCCCAGGGCTTGAAGAAGGGGGACCTCCGCACCGATGCAACCACGGGGGAGCTGCGCCTGGCCTGGAAGCTGGGGAACCATCCGGGCGCCGCCTACGCGGCCCTCAAGCCCCAGGTGGAGCGCCGCCAACGGCAGGATGACCTCAACCTCCTCTACGTGGCCCTCACCCGGGCCCAGTCGCGGCTCTGCCTGCTGTTGCAGGAGCCCAAGGATTCCAAGGCGGCCCCCGAGGCCAGGACCTGGGCCCAATGGGGGCAGCATCTCGCCGCGGCCCATCCCGAGCTGCAGCTGCTGGACATGCCGCCGGCCCTGACGCCCGCGGCGCCGGTGGCGATCCCGCAGCCGGGGTTGCCGCCGGCGCGGGAGCCGGTGATGGCCGCCGAGGCGGTTGAGGACGTGGCGCCGGGGGAGGCCGGGGCCCGGAGCGCGGCCCGGGAGGCCGGCGAGATCATGCATGCCTTCCTCCGGGACCTCCTGGTGCGCTGGGAGGACTCGGAAGCCTTCGCCCGGTGCCTGGCGGCTCCGCCGCCCATCCCCAGGGCCCGGGAGCTCGCCATGCGCTTCCTCGGGGCCTTCGAGGCCCGCGGCTGGCGGCACCTCCGCCGCCGCACGGAGCTGCCCCTGGAAGGCGCCGCCGCCAGCGGCGGCCTGGGCCGCGCGGATCTGGTGGTGTGGGCGGAGGACCGCATCCACCTCCTGGACTTCAAGCACAGCGCCTCGTTCGGGACCGAGGCCCTGGCCGCCTACCGCGCCCAGCTGGACCGCTACGCCGAGGCCCTCCAGCGCACCTGGGGCCTGCCCGTGTCCCGATGGCTGGTGCCGCTGCGCGCACCGGAAGGGCAGCCGTTGTTCGTGGCGCTCGAGCAATAGGCCCAGGGCATTGAAGCGGGGCCCATTTTCATCGTCCGCCCTCAAGGGCCGATGGGGATGCTTTCGCGGTGGTTCGCACCGCGGCTTCTCCAGGAGCGCCCATGTCCCCATCGCTGCCCCTCCTGTCCAGCCTGCTGATCGTGTCGCTGGCGGTGCCCCTGGCGGGTCAGGCGCCCGCGACCCCGGGCCCAGAGGTGAAGTTCCGGGGTGGACTCTGGGCCAGCGCGGCGGCGTCGGACATCCGCACAGCGGATGGGAGCCTGTTCCTGCGGAGCCTGGATGCGGGGGAAGGCCGCTTCGCCCTGGATGGTCTCCAGTTGGGCGTGGATGTGGCCCTGCCCGAAGGGTGGGCCTTCCGCCTGACCCTGCTGGGTGGGCAGGACGCCAAGGTGTTGGCGGCGGCGGGCGGGGAGACGGGCTCCCTCACCTACCCGGAGGCTATGCTCGTGTGGACGGGGGCCCGGGACGTGGTGCGCATCGGCCGGATGTACACCTTCATGGGCATGGAATTCATGGACCACACGCAGGACGTGACCGCGAGCCGGGGCCTGCTCTTCACCTACGCCATCCCCTTCGACCAGGTGGGGCTCGCCTGGCGGCACACCTTCAGCCCCACCTGGAGCACGGACGCCTGGCTCTTCAACGGGGAAAACCGCATCGAGGACAACAACCGGGGGAAGACGGCGGGGGTGGGTCTGAACTACAACCACGGGGGATCCCAGGAGAAATACGTCTCGCTGATGGCCTACCACGGGGCGGAGCAGCAGGGGCCCGGGGCCGAGGGGCGGAAGCGCACCCGCCTGAGCGCCCTCGTGGGCTGGGCCTGGGGCGCGACCTCGCTGGCGGGCGAGGTGGAGTGGGCGCGGGAGCGCTTTGCCGCCTCCGCGCTGGCCGGCGCCACGGCGGATCGGGACGCCTCCTGGTCGGGAGCCGGGGTGATCCTCAAGCACAAGCTGGATGATCGTTGGGCGATCTTCCTGAGGCTGGAGGAACTCCAGGATGACCACGGCGTGGTGCTCAGCGCCGATACCACCCTGTCCACGCAACCCCAGCGGGCCTATGCGGTGGGGGCGGACCTGCGGGCCCTCTCGGCCTGCCTGGGCGCCGAGCGCCGATGGGGGGCCACCTTCACCCGGGGCGAGGCCCGGTGGGACCGCCTGAACCACCGCGTGCCCGACGAAGGAGGAAAGGCCTTCCAGGCAGCCTGGTCCCTCACCTGGAGCCTGGGGACCTCCTTCTGACCTGGCCCGGACCTCGAATTTGACAAAATATTATTTGCCGAACCCGAGATTTTCCAGGCGGGGCACGGAAAAATGCCAATCCGGGCCCCGGTCCGATGGTCAAAAAATCAAGACGCGATCCGGACTTGACGAAGGGCAAACAAGTACTGTCCGGAGTGCATTTGCCGACCCTGACCTCAGCTTCCACCGAGCGTGCCCGTCCCCGGGGGGCCTTCATCGTGCCCGTGATCGGAGGCGTCCTGCCGGTGGTGGTCTCCGGGGGATCCCCGATGGGCTGGATCTGCGGGTTGGGGTTCGCCGGGCTGGCGGGTTGGTTCCACCTCCGGCCCCGACCGGAGGCGGTGGATGGGCCCGTGGTCCAGGAGGCCGCGAAGGAAGCGCCCCCGGAGTTGCTTACGGACGCGGTGGTGCCCGTATGGATGCGGCACACCCAGTCGGTGCATGACCAGACCGAGGAGGCCATCACCGCCCTCACGGCCCGCTTTGCGGGCATGCAGGGGCTGCTGAAGGACGCGGTGGGCACCGGCGGCCTCCAGGATGAGATCCGTCTCCAGTCCGTCATCAAGGCGAACCAGGAGCAGCTCTCGACGCTGGTGAATTCCCTGGGCCAGGCCCAGGCCCAGCGGGCAGAGATGCTCAGCAAGATCGGCGAGCTCGCGAGCTTCACGGAGCAGCTGCACCACATGTCGGCGGAGGTGACCTCCATCGCCAACCAGACGAACCTCCTGGCCCTCAACGCCGCCATCGAGGCCGCTCACGCCCGGGAGCACGGCAAGGGCTTCGCGGTGGTGGCCGAGGAGGTGCGCAAGCTCTCGGACCGCTCCGGCCGCGCAGGCCAGCAGATCACCGAGAAGATCCAGTGGATGGACACCTCCCTGCGGCGGACCCTGGAGGCCGTGGAGGAGATCACCGCCCTCGAGACCATCATCATCGGCGGGGCGGAGAACACCATCAAGGAGGTGGTCACTTCCTTCGATGGCGCCTCGGGAACCCTGGCGGCCTCCGCGTCCAAACTCGAGCAGGCCAATGCCCAAGTGCAGCGGGAGGTGGAGGAGACCATCTTCAGCCTGCAGTTCCAGGACCGGGTGGGGCAGATCCTTCGCAACATCCTCCGGGACATGCAGCGATTCGAAGGGAGGCCTCGGGGTGGCGTGAGTCACAAGGATGTCGAGGCCTGGCTGGCGGAACTCGAGCGAACCTACACCACCGCCGAGGAAAAAGTCCAACACGGCGGGTTCCAGGCGGGCGGCTCCACCGGCAACGACGAAATCACCTTCTTCTGAGTGCACCCATGGCCAAGACGATCCTCATCATCGACGACTCCACGAGCCTCCGCCAGGTCGTGAACATCACCCTCACCAACGCGGGTTATGAGGTGGTGGAAGCCTGCGACGGGAAGGACGCCCTCACCAAATTGGATGGCCGCAAGATCCACCTCATGATCTGCGACGTGAACATGCCGAACATGGATGGCATCACCTTCCTCAAGGAAGCCAAGCAGGATGCCCGCTACAAGTTCACGCCCATCATCATGCTCACCACCGAAGCGGGCGAGGACAAGAAGAAGGAAGGTCAGGCCGCCGGCGCCAAGGCCTGGGTGGTGAAGCCCTTCCGTCCCGAGCAGATGCTGGCCGCCGTCTCCAAGCTCATCTTGCCCTGAACTTCCGGAGCTCCCATGTTCAGCCTTGAAAGCAGCCAGCGGCAGGGCGTCGTCGTCCTGAAGCCCGTGGGTGAGCTCACCATTTTCAGTGCGGCCCAGGCCAAAGGGCAGTTCCAGGAGGCCCTGGAGGTCCACGCGGCCCCGGAAGTGGATCTCAGTGCGGTGGAGGAGATTGATACGGCCGGGGTCCAGGTGCTCCTGTGGGTGAAGCAGGAGGCCGCCCGACGGGGCCTGGCGCTACCTTTCGCCTACCACAGCCCCGCGGTGGTGGAGGTGTTCGACCTCCTGAACCTCGTGGGGACCTTCGGCGATCCCATCCTCATCACCCCCTCCCAGAGCTGAGGTCCGCCCGTGGACATGGATCTTGCGAAGCAAACATTCATCCAGGAAGCCCTGGAGCTGCTGGCGTCCATGGAGTCGGCCCTCCTCGCCTTCGAGGATCAGGAGGATGCCACCGAATCCATCAACGCTATCTTCCGCGCGGTGCACACCATCAAGGGCAGCGCCGGCCTCTTCGGGCTCGAGGGCATCGTCCGCTTCGCCCACACCCTCGAGACCGTGCTGGATCGCGTTCGGAACCATGAAGTCTCCCTCAACCACTCGGCCATCAGCCTGCTTCTGGAGTGCCACGACCATCTGGCCGGCATGATCAGCGACCTGGCCCACCAGCCCGAGGGGACGTCGGAGCTGGATCCCCGGGGCCGCCAACTGCTGGAGGGCCTCGTGCCCATGCTGGCCGGCCACGAGGAGGCCACCCACGCCATGGTGGAGGTGGCGGGGTCCCGGAGCCGGGAGGAGCTGCCCCAGGCGGGACCCCGCGAAGGCCCCGATTGCTGGCACCTCTCCCTGCGTTTCGGCCCCCAGGTGCTCCAGGACGGCATGGATCCCCTCGCCTGCTTGCGCTACCTGGCCACCCTGGGGCGCATCGTTCACCTCTACAGCCTGCTCCGGCTACCGGAAGGCGGCGACTTCAACCCGGAGCTCTGCTACCTGGGGTTGGAAGTGGAGCTGGAGACCGATGCGGACCGCAAGACCCTGGAGGAGGTCTTCGAGTTCGTGCGGCAGGACAGCATCATCCGGCTGATCCCGCCCCACTCCAAGGTGCGGGAGTACGTCAGCCTCATTCAGGAAGCCGGCGAGGCCGGTGGACTCCTGGGGGACATCCTCATCAAATGCGGGTGCATCTCCCGGGAGGACCTCAAGCAGGCCCTCCTGGTCCAGAGCGAGGAGGAATCCGATCCCGTGGCTTCGCGCCGGCGGCTGGGTGAGATCCTCATGGAGGAGCAGGCCGTGCCCCCGGCCGTGGTGGCCGCGGCCCTGGAGAAGCAGCGGCGCCCCCAGGACCGCCAGGGTGTCGAGGCCAAGGTCATTAAGGTGCAGGCCGACAAGCTGGACCGGCTGGTGGACCTGGTGGGTGAGCTGGTCATCGCCGGGGCTTCGGCCCACGTGCAGGCCGCGGCCTCCAAGGACGCGGGTCTCGTGGAGTCCACGGCCATCGTCAACAAGCTGGTGGAGGAGATCCGGGACAACGCCCTCAGCCTTCGCATGGTGCAGATCGGGGAGACCTTCAACCGCTTCCGCCGCGTGGTGCGTGATGTCTCCCGGGAGATGGGCAAGGCCATCGAGCTGGAGATTCATGGAGGGGACACGGAGCTGGACAAGTCCATCGTGGAGAAGCTCAGCGATCCCCTCATGCACATCGTGCGCAACGCCATCGACCATGGCATCGAGCCCCTGGAGGTTCGCCGGGCCCGGGGCAAGACCGACACCGGCTCCCTGTCCCTGAGCGCCATCCATGACTCGGGCAGCATCGTCATCGAGATCAGCGACGATGGCGGTGGCCTCAACCGGGAGCGAATCCTCGCGAAGGCCGTGGAGAAGGGCCTGGTGAAGGAGGGGGAGACTCTCGCCGACGCCGAGGTCTGGCAGCTGATCTTCGAACCGGGGTTCTCCACCGCCGCCGCCGTCACGGACATCTCCGGGCGTGGCGTGGGCATGGACGTGGTGCGGCGGAACATCGACGACCTCCGGGGCTCCATCGACATCGAGTCCTATGAAGGGGCCGGCACCACGTTCCGCATCCGCCTCCCCCTCACCCTGGCCATCATCGACGGCTTCCGGGTGGGGGTGGGCGCTGGTTCCTATGTCCTCCCCCTGGACCTCGTGCAGGAGTGCGTGGATCTCGGGCCCTTCCTCGAATCCGCCGAGAACCACCTGGTGAACCTGCGGGGTGAGGTGCTGCCCTTCCTGCGTCTCCGCGAGGTTTTCAGCATCCAGGGGCCCGTCCCCTCCCGGGAGCAGGTGGTGGTGGTGCAGTACGGGGAGAATCGCGCGGGGATCGTGGTGGACCGCCTGCTGGGCGAGTTCCAGACCGTGATCAAGCCTCTGGGCGAGCTCTTCCGCCAGACCAAGGGCATCGGAGGATCCACCATCCTCGGTTCCGGAGAAGTGGCCCTGATCCTCGACGTGCCCCAGCTCGTGCAATTGGTGGCGTCCTCCAGCCGCCGATCCAACCCCATTCCCGCCTTCAACTGATCCCCAGGAGCTCCCATGAACTGGTTCAAGAACCTCAAGCTCGGTACCCAACTCATCTCCGCCTTCCTCGTGGTGGCGGCCATCGCCGCCTTCATCGGCCTGAATGGCAGCCGCAACCTCAAGCAGGTGAATGACGCCGATACCTTCATGTTCGAGAAATGCACGGTGCCCCTGGGGCAGATGTGTGTCATCAACGGGAACTTCAATCGGGTTCGTCTCAACGTGCATCGGTGCGCCGTCGCTCCGAGCAAGGAGGCCGCGCGTGAGGCGATGAAAGCCGTCGATGAACTCTACAAGGGGATTCAATCCAACCTGGAGGGCTATTCCAAAACCCTCATCGACGCCGAGGATGAGGCCAACTACAAGGCCATGGTGGCTGGATTCGCCGCCTACGATAAAGAGAACGACAAAGTGCTCGAGTTCAAGCTGGCAGGCAAGGACAAGGAGGCGGTCTCCTATGTCGAACACGAACTTCGCGACATCGGCGCGCCTCTCAGCGACCTCCTGGATAAAGTTGTCGATCTGAACGTGAAGGCAGCCAAGGACACTGCTGCGAACAACGACAAAATCACGGCCAGTTCTGAACGCCAAGGCTATGCGTCCATCACCGTGGGTGTGCTCCTGGCCATCGGCCTGGGCTTCCTGGTCACCCGGGTGGTCAAGAAGCAGGTGGGTGGCGAACCCTCCTACGCGGTGGACATGCTGCAGCGCGTCTCCGGCGGGGACCTCTCCATGACCATCGAGGTGGCCGAAGGCGACACCGCCAGCATGATGGCCTCCCTGAAGGCGGTGGTGGAGAAGCTGGCGGAGATCATGGGCCAGGTGCGGGAGGCCTCCAGCTCCCTGGTGGGTGCCTCCGAGCAGCTGAGTTCCACGGCCCAGTCCCTGAGCCAGGGCGCCTCCGAGCAGGCGGCCAGTGTGGAGGAGACCAGCGCGGCCATGGAGGAGATGAGCGCCTCCATCGCCCAGAACAATGAGAACGCCAAGGTCACCGGTGACATCGCCACCAAGTCCTCCCAGGACGCCAGCACCGGTGGACAGGCCGTCAAGGAGACCGTGGCGGCCATGCACCAGATCGCGCAGAAGATCGCCATCATCGATGACATCGCCTACCAGACCAACCTGCTGGCCTTGAACGCGGCCATCGAGGCGGGCCGGGCGGGCGAGCATGGCAAGGGCTTCGCCGTGGTCGCGGCGGAAGTCCGCAAGCTGGCGGAACGCAGCCAGGTGGCCGCCGAGGAGATCAGCCAGCTGGCCAAGGGCAGCGTGGGCCTCGCGGAGCGCGCGGGAAACCTGCTGGACACCATGGTGCCCTCCATCCAGAAGACCTCGGATCTGGTACAGGAGATCGCCGCGGCCTCCAGCGAACAAACGGGCGGCGTGGGCCAGATCAATGGCGCCATCTCCCAGATCAGCCAAGCCGTGCAGCAGAATGCCGCGGCCGCAGAGGAGCTGGCCTCCTCCAGCGAGGAAGTGAGCGCCCAGGCCGAGGAACTGCAGAGCATGATGGATTTCTTCACCTTGGCCGCGGATTCAGGTTTCGGCGGACGGGGTCGCGCCAAAGCCCGGGCCAAGACCACACCCTTGCCGACCCGATCCCGTGCGATCCAAGGGGGGGACTTGGACGAGCGGGAATTCTCCCGATTCTAGGGAGGCGGCCATGGACGCAGTCGACAAGGCCCCGAGCCGATCCCTTCTGACCTCCCAAGGACGTGTGTCCACCGTGGAGGCCCGTACCCAGTACCTGGCCTTCTCCAGCGGCGGCGAGACCTTCGCCATCGACATCCGCTCCGTGCGGGAGGTGATCCAGTACGGGGGGCTCACGGAAGTCCCCCTCATGCCCGCCTTCATCCGGGGGGTGATCAACCTCCGGGGCGCCGTGGTCCCGGTTATCGATCTCGGGGCTCGCCTGAATCGGGCCGGCACGGAGGTCGGCCGGCGCACGTGCGTGGTAATCCTGGAAGTGCCCACCGGGGAGGTGACCGCCGTGGTGGGCATCATGGTGGACAGCGTGAACGAGGTGCTGGATATCGCGGCCTCCGACATCGACCCCGCGCCTGCCTTCGGCCATGACATCCGCGCCGAGTTCATCAGCGGCGTGGGGAAGGTGGGCGGACGCTTCGTGATCCTGCTGGATGTGCAGCATGTGCTCTCCATCCAGGAGATGGCCTCCCTCGCGGGAGGCCGCACCCTCCAATCCGAATGAAATCCCAGCTCGGCCTGGGGGCCGGGCTCCTGCATCCCATGAGGAGGCTGCATGAACTGGTATCGGAACCTCAAGTTGGGCACCCAGCTCATCAGCGCCTTCCTCGCGGTGGCGGCCATCGCGGCGATTCTGGGTGTGGCGGGCGCGCTCAACCTCCGGAAGATCGACGCGGCCGATACCTGGATGTTCGAGAAGACCACGGTGCCCCTGGGGCAGATGGCCCGCATCCAGGGCGATTGGCAGGAGGCCCGGGTGCACATGAACCGCGGCCTCCTGGCCCCGACGGTGGAGGAGGCCAAGGCGGCCTTCGACTTGATCCCCACCCTGGAGAAGGAGATCGACGAACAACTCGCCGGATATGCCAAGACCTTCATCGATGCCAATGACGAGATCGCCTGGAAGAAGATGAAGGAGGAAATGGCCTGGTCCCATGAGGCCATGCAGCCCATCCTGGCCCGCAGGATGGCCGGCAAGCCGGTCGATCATGAACAATTGACGGCCTTCGGGAAGCGGGCCAATGAGGTCGCCCGCCACCTGGATGAAGTGGTGGAGTCCAACGTCAAGGCAGCCAAGGAGACTTCGGACGGCAATACGAAGGTGGCCGATCGCTCGGTGTTCCTGCTCCAGACCCTGGCGGTGGGCGGTACCCTCCTGGCCATCCTCCTGGGGTGGCTGGTCACCCGCGTGATCAAGGCGCAGGTCGGCGGTGAACCCTCCTACGCCGTGGACGTCCTCCATCGGGTGGCGGAGGGCGACCTTTCCATGGAGGTGGAGATCAAGGCCGGGGACACCGCCAGCATGCTGGCCTCCATCAAGTCGGTGGTGGCCAAGCTGGCCGATATCATGGGCCAGGTCCGGGAGGCCTCCAGCTCCCTCGTGGGTGCCTCCGAGCAGCTCAGCTCCACGGCCCAGTCCCTGAGTCAGGGCGCCTCCGAACAGGCGGCCAGCGTGGAGGAGACCAGCGCCGCCATGGAGGAGATGAGCGCTTCCATCGCCCAGAACAACGAGAACGCGAAGGTGACGGGCGACATGGCCAACCGGTCGGCCCAGGACGCGGCCACCGGTGGACAGGCCGTCAAGGACACGGTCGCGGCCATGCGGCAGATCGCCCAGAAGATCGCGATCATCGATGACATCGCCTACCAGACCAACCTCCTGGCCCTGAACGCTGCCATCGAGGCGGGTCGCGCCGGGGAGCATGGCAAGGGCTTCGCCGTGGTGGCCGCGGAAGTGCGCAAGCTGGCGGAACGCAGCCAGGTGGCCGCGGAGGAGATCAGCGGCCTCGCGACCAGCAGCGTGGGTCTCGCGGAGCGGGCGGGCGGCCTGCTGGACACCATGGTGCCCTCCATCCAGAAGACGTCCGATCTCGTACAGGAGATCGCCGCGGCCTCCAGTGAACAGGCGGGCGGGGTGGGCCAGATCAATGGGGCCATCTCCCAGATCAGCCAGGCCGTGCAGCAGAACGCCGCCGCTGCCGAGGAGCTGGCCTCCTCCAGCGAGGAGGTGAGCGCCCAGGCCGAGGAGCTTCAGAGCACCATGGCCTTTTTCACCCTCGCGGCGGACCGCGGCCCCGGAGGCCGGGGGCGTGGCAAGGCACGGCCCCAGCCGAGGAGCGCACGTCTGAAGGCGGCCCAGGCGGACGCCGTGGACGAATCCGATTTCTCCCGGTTCTGACGCCAGGCTTCCGGCCGCACTCCATCCCGTTTGCATTCCCGAGGAACCCTTCCATGGCCGAATTGATCAAAGGTTCTCCCCGCGCCCACCGGCCGGTGCCGGGGGCCCCGGCCGGGGAGACCCGGAGGCAGTACCTCGCCTTTTCCAGCGGAGGGGAGACCTTCGCCATGGACATCGGATCCGTGCGGGAGGTGCTCCAGTACGAGGGCCTCACGGAGATCCCGCTCATGCCCGGCTTCATCCGGGGGGTCATCAACCTGCGAGGGGCCGTGGTGCCCGTGATCGACCTGGCCCGCCGCCTGGGCCGGAACTTGGCGAACGTGGCCCGGCGCACCTGCGTGGTCATCCTGGAGGTGCCCGCCGGCGACGGCCTCCAAGTGGTGGGCATCCTCGTGGACAGCGTGAACGAGGTGCTCGACATTGCCCCGGCGGAGATCGATCCGGCCCCCTCCCTCGGCCAGGGGCCGAAGTCCGAACTCATTTGCGGCGTGGGCAAGGTGGGCGGACGCTTCGTGATCCTGCTGGACGTGGGCCACGTGCTCTCCACCCAGGAGATGGGGGCCCTGGCCGAGGTGCCCGGGTTGGCGGAAGGGTGATCCCCATGCCCCGTACCCCAGCCCTCGTAGCCGTCGGAACGACCACCCGGTACCTCGTCGCATGACCGCCCCGATGACCCCGGGGTCCAAGCTGCTGGACTCCGCATCCCTCTCGGACACGGAGTTCCAGCGCTTCCGCACCCTCGTGCATGAACAGACGGGCATCACCCTGTCGGACTTGAAGAAGGCCCTCGTGATGTCGCGCCTGGGCAGCCGCCTGAGGGCCCGCAAGATCGGCTCCTTCGCGGAGTACTACCGGATCCTGAAGGACCCCTCGGAAGGGGACGAGCTCCAGGCGGCCATCGACCTCATCACCACCAACGAAACCTCCTTTTTCCGGGAGCCCTCCCACTTCGATTTCCTGCGCCGCCACCTGAAGTCCCTGCGGCCCGTGCCGCTGCCCTTCCGGGTGTGGAGCGCCGCCGCCTCGTCGGGCGAGGAGGCCTACACCCTCGCCATGGTGCTGAGCGACTGCCTGGGTCAGGCCGACTGGGAGATCCTGGGCACGGACATCAGCACGCGCGTGCTGGAGCGAGCCCGTCGGGGCCTCTATCCCATGGAGCGGAGCGCTACGATCCCCAAGGAATACTTGGTGAAGTACTGCCTGAAGGGCAGCGGGCGCCACGAGGGGATGTTCCTCATGGATCGCCCGTTGCGGGCCCGGGCCACCTTTCTGCATGCGAACCTCTGCCAGAAGCTCCCCGAGATCGGCGTCTTCGACGTGGTCTTCCTGCGGAACGTGCTCATCTACTTCGCCCCCGCCGAAAAGCGACTGGTGGTGGAGGCCATCGCGCGCCGCATCAAGCCCGGCGGGATCCTCATGATTGGCCACTCGGAGACCCTGGCGGGCATTTCGGATCGGTTCCAGCCGATCCAGCCCACGGTGTATCGTGCCCTCTGATCCGGGCCTCCGGAGGATCATCCTCCGGCCCGGGGATGTGACCTTCGCCGAAGGGGCCACGATCCTGGAGACCCTGCTCGGGTCTTGCGTGGCCATCACCTTCTGGGAGCCGCGGTTCAAGGTGGGGGCCATGTGCCACTACCTGCTGCCCGTGTGCCCTCCGGGCAAGGATCCAGCCCATGCGGGCAGGTACGCGGATACGACCCTCAACCTGCTCACCGACGGATTCAAGGTCCGGGGCATCCGGCCCGAAGCGCTCCATGTGCGGATGTTCGGAGGGGGGGACATGTTCAAGCGCACCCTCTCCTTGAAAAGGCGTCTCATCGGCGAGCTGAACATCGAGGCGGGCCGCTACCTGCTTGAGGAACTCGGCTACACGATCCTGCAGGAGGACCTGGCCGGCGAAGTGTGCCGGAAGGTGCTCTTCCACCTGCCCACGGGGGATGTCCAGGTCGAGCACGGCGGCGGCCTCGGCCTTTCCGGTAGGATCAAGCCATGAGCAAGGACAAGGCCATCAAGGTCTTCATCGTGGACGACTCCGCCGTGGTTCGGCAGGTGCTCGGCGAGCTCATGAACAAGGCTTCGGACATCCAGGTGGTGGGTCAGGCCATGGATCCGATCTTCGCGCTGGAGCGCATGCAGAAGGATTGGCCGGACGTGATCCTGCTGGATGTTGAGATGCCCCGCATGGACGGCATCACCTTCCTGAAGAAGATCATGGCCGAGCACCCCACGCCGGTGATCATCTGCTCCTCCCTCACGGAGAAGGGGGCCGAAACCACCATGCAGGCCCTGGGCGCGGGGGCCTTCGCCATCTTCACCAAGCCCATGATGGGTGTGAAGGGATTCCTCGAGCAGGCTTCCCAGGATCTGGTGGCGGCGGTGCGGGCGGCGGCTGCGGCCAAGATGTCGCGGATCCCCCGGCTCCCCCTGCCGGCCAAACCGGCCGCAAAGTTCACGGCGGATGCCGTCCTCGCCCAGGCCACCAAGGCCATGGCCGTCACCACGGACCGGTTCACGGCCATCGGCACCTCCACGGGCGGCACCCAGGCCCTGGAGTTCGTGCTGGCCTCCCTGCCGCGCACCTGCCCCGGCATCGTGGTGGTGCAGCACATGCCGGAGCGGTTCACGGCGGCCTTCGCGGAGCGGCTGGACAGCCTCTGCGAGATCCGGGTGCGGGAAGCGAAGTCCGGCGACCGTGTGATCCCCGGTCAGGCCCTCATCGCGCCGGGCGGGAAGCACATGGTGGTGAAGCGCAGCGGCGCCCAGTACCACGTGGACATCGTGGGGGCCCCTCCGGTGAACCGGCACTGCCCTTCGGTGGACGTGCTCTTTCGATCCGTGGCCAATGCGGCCGGCGCCAACGCCCGGGGCGTGATCATGACGGGCATGGGGGATGACGGCGCCCGCGGGATGTTGGAGATGCACGAGGCGGGGGCGCGCACTTTCGCCCAGGATGAGGAGTCCTGCGTGGTGTTCGGCATGCCCAAGGAGGCCATCCGCATGGGCGGGGTGGACCGCATCGTCTCCCTCAAGGAGATCCCGGAGCTGATCTCCCGCTGAGGCTCCCGCCTCAGTGGGGCTGGCCCAGGGGAAGGGCGAGGCAGAAGACGGACCCCACCGGGGATCCGGGCTCCACCCAGATGCGACCGCCGTGGGCGTGGGCGACCTCCCGGCAGAAGGCGAGGCCGAGGCCGCTGCTGACCCGGGCCATGGAGACGTCCCGGTCCAGGCGGGCGAAGGGGTCGAAGATGAAAGCCTCCTGGCCGGCGGGGATGCCGGGACCCTGGTCGGCCACGCAGAGCACGCACTCCTCCCCTTCGAGGCGGACCCGGATGGTCACTTCCCCGCCCCGGGGCCCGTATTTCAGAGCGTTGTCCAGGAGATTGAGGAAGCTGCGTCGGAGGAGTTCGCGGTCCCCCAGGACCACGGTATCGGCGGGGATCTCGACGGTGAGTCGGGCACCCTTGCGGGTGAGGGTGGGCTTCAATCCTTCGGTCCACTCGGTCAGCGCCTCCCTGAGGCCGATGGGCTGGTAGTGGGGGGTGAGGTCGCCCTTGTGGGTGACCACGAGGATGTCCTGGACCATGCGCTCCATCATCTGGGCGCTCTGTTGGATAATGCCCGCCATCTTGAGGCTGGCGGGGCTGGCGACGGGATCTTCCGCCAGGAGTTCCGCCCCGGAGGTGATGGCCTGGAGGGGGGACTTCAGGTCGTGCACGATGAACCGGAAGAGCCCCTCCTGGCTGATCTGGAGGTCCCGGAGGGTGCGGGATTCCCGCTCCAGGGCCGCCTGCAGCTTGCGGACCCGGAGCAGGGAGCGGGCGCGGATCACCAGCTCCCGCTGGAGGGCGGGCTTGTACACGAGATCGTCGCCGCCCACCTCGATGGCCTGGGCCTGGGTCTGGCTGCGTTCGTCCGCGGTGAGGAAGAGCACAGGGATGTCCCGACCGGCCTCCTGGGCCCGGATCCGGCGGCAGACCTCCAGGCCGTCGAGGCCCGGCATGAGCACGTCCAGCACGATGAGGTCGGGGCGGTAGCGACCTAGGTCCGCCAGGGCGGCCTCGCCGTGGTCGAAGCCGAGGACCTCGAAGCCGGAATCCCGGAGCAGCCCCTCCACCATCATCCGGGCGGTGGCGCTGTCATCCACGACCATGACCCGGTCGGGACCTTCAGCGGGCTCGGCCGGCCCGGCCGGGACGTGTGGAGCGGTGTCCATGGTCACCGTTTCGGGCGCGGACCTGTCGCCTTGATTTCTGTCCTGGTCCGGCCGGGTGGGGTAGGGGTGCCCAGGCTGGGGGGTCAGGGCTGGGGGGTCGGGGTGCCCAGGCCCAGATCCTGGAGCTTCTGGATCAATTCATGTTTGGAGAAAGGCTTCCGGATCAGGTGCACCCCCTCCTCCAGGATGCCGCGCTTGGCGATGACATCCGCCGTGTAACCCGACATGAACAGCGTGGGGAGGCCGGGCCGGAGGCGCTCGATCTGCACCCGGAGCTCCCGCCCGTTCATGCCCGGCATGACCACGTCGGTGAGGAGCAGGTCCAGGGGAGTGCCGAGATCGGCCGCCAGTTCCAGGGCCTCCTCCGGGGAATTGGCGGTGAGGGTGCGGTATCCCAGGGATTCGGCGAGGGCGCTGATGACCGTGCCCAGCAGGACATCGTCCTCCACGATGAGGATGGTGCCCTCCGCCTTTTTGGGGGGGGCGGCGGGGGGAGGCGCCTCGGCCGCGGGCACAGCTTCGGCCTTGAGCCGGGGCAGGAACACCTCGAAACAGGTGCCCTTGCCGGGAACGCTCTCCACGGTGACGAAGCCGTTGTTCTGCTTGACGATGCCGAACAGGGTGGAAAGACCCAGTCCCGTGCCCACGCCCACGGGTTTGGTGGTGAAGAAGGGCTCGAAGATCCGCGCCAGGGTGGCTTCGTCCATGCCCACCCCGGAGTCCCGCACGCGGACCGCCACGTAGTCCCCTGGCGCGGATTGGGGGCAGTCCTCGCAGTCGGAAGGTTCCAGATGGCGGTTCTCCGTCTCCACGCTGAGGGTTCCCCCGGCGGGCATCGCATCCCGGGCGTTCACCACGAGGTTCATGACCACCTGGTCGATCTGGGAAGGGTCCGCGAGGATGGGCCAGAGGTCCGGCCCGGGCCAGAAGGTGAATTGGATGTCTTCACCGATGAGCGGGGCCAGGGTGTCGCGGGTGGCGGTGATGTGGGCATTCAGGTCCAGGGGGCGGGGTGAGAAGACCTGCTTGCGGGAGAACGCAAGCACCTTCTGGACGATGTCCCGGGACCGGTCCGCGGCGGTGGCGATGCCGTTCAGGTGGCGCTCCAGGTCCGGGGTCGCGGGCAGCTTCACCCGCAGCATGTCGGTGTGTCCCATCACGGCGCCCAGCATGTTGTTCATGTCATGGGCGATGCCGCCCGCCAGGAGGCCCAGAGCCTCCAGCTTCTGGGATTGGAAGAGCTGGCCTTCCAGGTTCCGCCGCTCCTCCTCGGCCGCGTGGCGCTCCGTGATGTTTTCCTTCATGCAGATGAGGTGGGTGGGCTCACCCCGCTCATCGAAGACCGGGGAGATGTGCACGGATTCGTAGAGCGTTCCGCCATCCTTCCGGGTGCCGGTCATCTCCCCCTGCCAAACCTTGCCCTGGGTGATCCGATCCCAGAACTCCGCATCCTGCTCCGCGCTCAATCCGGGCATCTGGAAGAGCCAGATGGTCTCGCCGAGGATCTCTTCCGGGGCGTAGCCTGTGGTCTTCAGGAAGACGGGGTTCACGTATTCGATGTGGCCATGCATGTTGGTGATGAGGATGGAGATGGGGCTCTGCTCCACCACCTGGGAGAGCTTGCGGAGCATGTCCTCGGAGCGCTTGCGTTCGGTGATGTCGAGGTAGGTGGCGCGCACAAGGCGGCGGTCCTTCGAAGGCAGGCGCACCAGATGCACCTCGCAGCGGCGGAGTTCGCCGCCGGCGCTGCGGATGGCCCGTTCGAAGACCACCACCTTTCCGCGCAGGGCCTCCCCGATGTTGTCGCGCATGGTGCGGTCCACGGGTTGGCCATCGGGCTGATCCGCCTTGTAGATCTCGAAGATGCTCCGGCCGATGAGCTGCTCCCGGGGGATGTCGAGGAGGGCTGCGGCCTTCTGATTGGCATCCACCACCACCCGTTCATCCGCATCGGCCACGATGATGGCCTCGGGAGCCTGATCCACCAGAACCCGGAACCGCTCTTCGCTCAGCTGGAGGGCCTGATAGCGATCCCGGAGGAGTCCGAAGGTACGGAGCAGGGCCGCCTGGAGGGCGCCCAGCTCGCCGGGATGGTTCGCCGTGGCCGGCAGGAAGTCGCCCGCCTCCCCGGAGCTGACCCGCTCGGCCAGCCGCTGGAGGTCCCTCAGGGGATGGAGCACCAGGTGCCAGAGGAGCAGGGACATGCACGCGATGAGGAGCAGGTCCAGCGCCGCCACCCAGGCCAGGCGCTGGCGGAGGAGGGCCCGCAATTCGGCATCCAGGAAGCGGGTGCTGTAGACGAGCCGGAGGTGGCCGAGGGTTTCCTGGTCAAGGGTGATGGGGCGTTCCGTGGCCATCAGCCCCGGGCCCGGGTCCTGGCCCCAGGCAGGGGACCGGTCGGAGGTCTCCACGGTCCAGTTCGGCCCCCGGCTGCGGGTGAGGACCTCCACCGCACCGGAGCCGGAACGGAGGTTCACTTCCTGGACGACCCGGTCCGCCATGAGGCTGTCGAGGATGCGGGCGGTCTGCGGCCGGTCGAAGTTCCACACGGGCAGCGTGAGGCTTGCGGCCATGTGGTCGGCGGTGGCCGCGAGGGTCTGCTCCAGGTGCTGCCGCCGGGTCAGGGATTCGGTGCGGTAGGCCACGAAGGAGGCGAAGCCGAGGATGAGGGTGGTCAGGGCCACGAGGACGCTGATGACAAGCACCAGCACCGAGACGCGATGACCCCCGGGGCCTTCGACGGGGCCGGGAGCGGAGGGGGCTGAATCGAGGGAGGTCACCCCTTCCGTTTCGTCCCCGGCGGGCCCTGGGCTGAGGAATGACGGGGCTCAGCGAGTCGTGCGGGGATCGAACCAGAGGCGCCGGTCGGCGAAGGGGGTTTCGGGCACGAGGAACGGGTTGTCGATGCGGAACATCTTCCGGTCCCGCAGGTGGAGACGCTCGATGGTGTCCTTCTGGCGTTTCCAGAAAATCCGGTCGTAGGTGCCATCCTCGATCATGGCCATCATCCCCTCCCGGGCGCGGGCGGCCAGGCGCTCTCCTTCGGGACCGGGAGCGAACCAGAAGTACCGGGGGAGCGGGTAGTAGAGGAGGAAATGCGCTTCGATGGCCACGGTGGGGAGGGTGGTCCGCCGCTGCGCCACCTCGTCGAGGATCTCCACCGAGGCCCGGAGGAAGATATCGAAGCGCCGGTTGGCGAGCATGGTGAAGAGCCCTTCGTAATCGGATCCCGTGACCACTTTGAAGCCCGCCCTCCGCATGATGTCCACGTCGATCCACCCGAGGCCCAGGCCGATGGTGAAGGTCCGCAGATCGTCGAGGGTGCGGATCCGATCCGGGTCGAACCGGGGTTGATCCGCCTTCCGGATGAGGAAGACCCGGTATCCGCCGAGGTCCTTGTCCACGGGGATGCGAACGGGGGTGAGGGTGCGCTCCAGTTCCGGGGTCGTGTCGAGGTAGATGACGGTGAGGGGCCCGGACCCGCTGCGGAGCGCCACCACCTGCCGCTTCTCGGACATCAGGGGGCCGGGCTCCAAGGTGAAGGGGCCCCAGGTCCGCCGCGTGCGCTCCAGGGCCGTCCGCAGGATTTCCCATTGGTACTGGTAGCGGACATCCAGCGGGGACTCGGGGGCCGGGTGGATGTAGCGCATGGGGGCCGGCGCCCCGGCCGACCCCGGGCTTCCCGCCAGGAGCAGCAGGACGGCGCACAGGACTCGGCCGAAGGGCAAGGGTGGACCTCGAAATGAAAGGGTCCCCCAGGATAGCGGCTCAGGCGGCGCTGGAAGCAGCGGAGACAGGTCCGTCCCACCCGGGCACGAGGTGGATGGGCAGGCCATGGGCCAGGGCGGCCTCTCGCTCGCGGCGGACGCCCTCGGTGGGGACCTCTCCGTTCTGCAGGAGGGCGTCGCACAGGCGCACGAGCTTCTCGCAGCTGGCCAACACCTGGCTCCGCACCTGGTGGCCCCCGGGCCCACTCTCATCCACGTAGGCGAAGTTGCCATGGGGCACCACGAGCGTGGCCTTGGGGAGCACGGCCTGCACCCAGCGGGCCCGTTGGAGCATGGCCGCCTGGTTGGCCCGGATCGCCTCGGCGCTGCCGTCCCCCCGCAGGGGGCCCGCCAGATAGAGCACCGGGGTCTGCTCCCGGAAGCGGGCCTGGAGGGCCTCCCAGGCACCCAGGGCCCCATCCAGGCGGCGGGTGAGGGCCGCGCCCGGGCCCGCCCGATGCAAGACGGAGGGAGCCCAGCCCAGGGCGCGGGCGAGGTCGCCGAGGCCGTGGCCCAGGGGGGCCTCGCCCAGGAGGAGCTGGGTGCGGGTGAGGGTGCACTCCCAGTGGAGGCGGGGCAGCTCCAGGGATTCCCGCAGGGCCCAGGCCTCCAGGAAATCCCGGCGGGTGTCCGCCCCATGGGCCACGATGCGCACGGGACCGGGGCCCAGGGCATGCAGGAGGTTCAGGAGGACCTGCCGACCCGGTTGGCCTTCGGCCCGCACGCGCTCGGGGGTGAGCCCGTGCGCCCGCTCGGCGGCTGCCGTGGACCGGGGGCCATCGGACACCACCGCTTCGAAGTCCCGGGGGCCGCGCAGCCCCACCTCCACCACCGCATCCCGGAAGGGGTTCAGGCCCGTGGTCTCGAGGTTGAGGTGGAAGGTGGGCAGCGGCATGGGGCCTCCGGGGGTGGAGTTCCACCCTCGGGGAAACCGTTGGACAGCGGGTGTCGAATCTACAGGGCCTGTCGCTCTTGCTGCTTCCGCCGGTCCAGCTCCAGCGAGATCTCTGTCCTGAGGGCCATGAGCAGCTTCGTCGGAAGGCCCTCCACGACCTCGCGGTTCACCAGGCGCGGGCGGGGAGCCAAGTCGGCTTCCAGGGGCTGCTTCGGAGCTTTGGGTTCCTTGCGCATGGAGCCAGGGTAGTCGAGGTGGGCAGGGGGTGGGATGGCTTTTGGGGGGGGGTGGGGATGGGCCCTTTCGTCCGGGCAATGAGTTTTCCCCCACGTCACCCGCTGCGGCTGCGCCTCCGGGGTGACGTGCCGGCCGCGGGGCGACTAGGCGCGGGGCTGCCCTTCGGGCGCCGGCTCCGCCAAGTCGCTGCCGATTCGATCCCCGTTGGCCCAAATAAAAGAAACCCGCGCTGGGCGCGGGTTTCAACCTGGTAGGGCCAACGGGGTTCGAACCCGTGCTGCCGCCGTGAAAGGGCGGTGTCCTAACCACTAGACGATGGCCCCAGGGTGTTGCAGGTGGTGGGCCCAGCGGGATTCGAACCCGCGACCAACGGCTTAAAAGGCCGC
>DATFAX010000037.1:0-26654 GCA_035254125.1 Holophagaceae bacterium
GGAGAAGCTCAAGGCCGCCGCGCTCGCCAAGCAGCGCGTCACCCTCGAGAACATCTTCAGCACGATGAAGGAGGGCACCATCAAGGAGCTCCCCCTCATCATCAAGGCCGATACCCAGGGCTCCGTGGAATCCCTCGTGGGCTCCCTCGAGAAGCTCAGCACCGAGAAGGTGCGCGTGCGCATCATCCACGCCGCTGCCGGTACCGTGAACGAGAACGACGTCCTGCTGGCGGAGGCCTCCAAGGCCATCGTCATCGCCTTCCACACCAAGGCCGAGAAGAAGGCCGAGGAACTGGCCAAGGAAGAGGGCGTGGACCTGCGCTTCCACGAGATCATCTACAAGGTGACCGAGGAAATCGAACAGGCCATGATCGGCAAGCTCGACAGCCTGGACCGCGAGGTCTACCAGGGCCGCGCCGAAGTGCTGCAGATCTTCAAGGCCGGCAAGACGGTCATCGCGGGTTCCCGCGTGGTGGACGGCTTCGTCAAGAAGAACGCCAAGGTGCGCGTCAAGCGCGGCGAAGACCAGATCTTCGAAGGCCTCATCTCCGCCCTCAAGCGGTTCAAGGATGACGTCAACGAGGTCAAGAACGGCTTCGAGTGCGGCATCTCCCTGCAGGGCTTCGATGACCTGCGCGAGGGCGACGTCCTCGAGTTCCACACCACCGAGAAGTACGCCCAGACCTCCCTCTGAGGCATCGGCCGAACGAAAAGGGGACCGCCTCGGCGGTCCCCTTTTCGTTCAGCCTTCCCCGGCGTTTGACCTGGCTCAAAAACCCCAGATTTCAGATCGATCGATCTTGTTAATAATCGATGCAAGTGACGCTCATCACCAGGCGGAAATCCCATGCTGGGGAGTCGCTTTTTCAGGAGTCTCAATGTCCGCACCTTCCTTCGCCCTCAGCGCCCCGGCCACCGACAAGACCGCTTCCAACCCCCTGGGCCTGAGCCGCATCGACCACTTCCAGATGACCGGCGACCTCGTCCGCTTGGAGCCCCTCTACCGCAAGCTCGGCTTCGCGCGAGTGGCCAGCGCCTCGGGCCCCTGGGGCAAGGCCGTGCACCTGCGCCAGCAGCGCATGGACATCCTCATCTTCGACGCGAACGAAACCCACCCCGCCGGCCGCTACTTCCAGGCGCACGGGGAGGGCGTGTGCGCCCTGAACTTCGAAGTGGCCGACCTGGACGTGGCCCTCGCCGGGGCCCGGGCCCAGGGCGCGAAGGTGCTGCTGGAGACCGAAGCCCACACCCTGGGCACCGGCACCCTGCGCTTCGCGGCCATCCAGGGCGTGGGCGACGTGTGGAACTACCTCATCGAGCGCAAGGGCGAGCTCGCCGCGTTCTGGCCCGGCTTCACGGCCGATCCCGCCCCCGCCTTCTGCGATCCCGGCCTCGTGCGCGTGGACCACCTCACCAACAACGTGGGCCCCGACGAGATGGACGCCCTCGTGGCCTTCTACGAGAATGTGTACGGCTTCGTGGTCACCCGCGAGTTCCACATCCGCGGCGCCCTGGGCACGGGCCTCGATTCCAAGGTCGTGCAGTCCTCCAACAACCGGGTGATCATCCCCATCAACCAGCCCACGGACGAGAAGAGCCAGGTCCAGGAGTACATCAAGCGCCACAAGGGCCAGGGCGTGCAGCACATCGCCCTCACCACCAACGACATCTTCCACACCCTCCGCACCCTCGGCGACCAGGGCTTCAAGTTCCTCCGCGTGCCCAAGACCTACTACGAGCTGCTGCCCGGCCGCATCGAGAAGAGCGGGTACACCGTGCGCGAGGACCTCGCCGTGGCCGAGGAGCTGGGCGTCCAGATCGACGGCGACCAGAGCGGCTACCTGCTGCAGATCTTCACCGAGGACCAGATCGGCCCCCTCTTCTTCGAGATCATCCAGCGCCGGGGGAATATGGGCTTTGGCGAGGGCAATTTCCAGGCGCTTTACGACAGCATCGAACTCGATCAGAAGCGCCGCGGCGTGCTCTGATCTTCCAATTCCCCTGATTCAGAAACGAGGCCGACAACGGCCTCGTTTTTTTGCATCTAACCACGAGGCTCCAGTGGGGCCAATCAGGGTTCCCATCGGACAACTGGCCATTGACCAAGATGTCCATTAAATGAAAAAATCAAGATTCCCCCCCAACGCCTGGGTTCATCTCGGCCTTTCCCCTGGATTGCCATGTCCGCCTCCATCCGTTCTCTCCGCCTCTTCGCCTCCGCGTCCCTGGCCTTGGGGTTGGCCTGTGGGGGTGGAGGCGGCAGCCATGCCCCGGCCCCCCAGAATGGCCCGGTGACCCTGATCCAGCCCCATTACGAGGGGGATTCCTACTGGCTGGCCGTTCAGGATGGAGATGGTCCTTGGCAGGTCCTCGACGCCGTGGATGGCCGGTACACCTTCACCGTCACCAACCCCTCCGGGCGCTATGCCGTGGCTCTGGTGGACGTGACCCCCAGTCCCTTCATGGCCTGGAGCCAGATGTTCCACCTGACCCGGGCCGAAGCCGACACCATCGACCTCTCGACCCTTTCCTACCCCACCCCAGTCTGGGTGTACGGCAGCGTTTTCGGCCTTCAGGGGAACGACATCGCCGCTATCAAGGCTCACGCCGGTTCGACCAGCATCACCGGACCCGCCACCACCTATTCAATGAATGCGACCGCCGGTACCCAGGACTTGGTAGCCGTGCGGCGTCCGTTTGGAACCTACTCTGCCGATCGATTGGCAGTGGTGCGGAACCTCACCCTCACGGATGGGGCCCTCCCGGAGCTCAACTTCGATACCCAAGGCATCGTGCTGACGCCCGCCACGGCGGCCACCACCGGCGGGGACGTGGGTGACAGCGTGGACACATACGTGAACTGGGTGAGCCCCACCACCTCGATCACATTGAATGGCGTTTCCGGAGGCGCACCGCTCTCCTTCAACGCCGTGCCTGCCTCGAACCTCCAGCCCCAGGAACTCCACTTCGTCGGAGGCCAGGCCTCCCAGTCGGCCACCCAGAAATACGCCCGATCCGGGATCTACACGAAGTCCCCCAACCAAGCCTCGAATGCACTGAAGCCCAAGATCAATGCCCCGACCTTTGGAACTGCCCTCACCTCGCCCTATTATCGGCCGACCCTCTCCTGGACACCCCTAGGCGGATCCCAGTCTTCGGATATCTATGTGTCGGACCGCACCAACGCCATCTATTGGAATGTCCACTTCTCCGCAGGGTGGCTCGCGGGAGCGCACGGCTCCGCCTTCACCTTCCCGGACTTCTCCGCCCTCGCCGGATGGAGCAACACCTGGGCCTTCACGCCGGGGAACACGCTCTCCTGGACCTTCCAGAACCGCGCCACCACGGTGCCCACTCCCGCCTTCTATCTGGACATGGTCCGACCCCACCCCGAAGGCGAGCGGGTGTGGTGGAGTTGGATGAACCTGAGCGCCACGGCCACCTTGGCGCCCCAGAGGGTCGTCACCCCGGAAGCGCAGGTCCCACTGATCAAGAATCCCCATCCTCACTCTCATGGGGATACCGAAGCGCCCTGAGAAAGCTCCGCTTCCAAGCCAAGGGCCTGGCCACTGCCAGGCCCTTGGCTTAAGGAGTCAAAGTCATGAGGTGGAACCACCCAGGGCGACTATTGATGATCTTTCCCCTCCGAATGCTTGAAGAGCCTCGTTTCGCGGGGAATCAAGTGCTCGGAATCACCCCGGTCCCGACCTTATCCTGACCTGTACCCAGTCCCCATCCTCCGAGATCCCAGGCGCTCCGCCTGACCCGGGAGTCCCCATGCCTTGGTCCCCCCTCCTCCCCATCCGCCGAGCCCTGCGGGTGCTCGCCACCTTGAGCGCAGGCCTGCTCGCGGCCCAGAGCCCTGCACCCTGGTTCAGCCAGCACGAGCAGTTCCAACTTGGCCCCGCACGCCAGAGCCCCGAGGTCCGAACCTTCTCCCTGGGGCACGCCAAGTTCACCTTCACGGGCCGGTGGGCGCCCCTGCTGAGGGGGGATCGTGAGATCGGCCTCTTCCTGGAGGGCAAAGGTGAGCTGGAGTACGTTTCCGCGTACGAGCCCGAAGGCCCTGTCTTCAGCCGGAACCTGAAGGATGCGACGTCACTCGTGACGGTCCCTTCCGGTTCCACCCAGACGCTCCGGCTTCCCTTCACCCGAGCCCGGCTGCTCACGCCCTCCGGTGCCCCGATTCCCTGGGTCGGCGTGGAAGCCTCGGGCCTCGAGGAGCCCCGGAAGGCCTTCGAGGATCGCTGGCGGAAGGTGGACGGCTATCGCCCCAGCCAGCTCCTGGCTTCCCAGGCCGCCAATGCCCCCGATCGCCCCGTGGGGATCCTGGAGCTGGAGGGGCCGGACTGGAACTTCCTCTACCGCTATGACTCCGTGAACAGCGGCGTGGAGCGCCTGGATCTCCAGCGCCCCTTCCCGAAGTCCCTGGATGCCCTCAAGGGCTGGAGCTACCTCCTGCCCATGTCCTCCCAGCCCCTCGGCCGGGACCCGAAGAAGGGGGGCCTGCTCGCGCGATTCGCCCTCAGCGCCCTGGATGTGGACCTCCGGACCGAGGACAACCGCCAAGCCACCGTCGTCGTCCAGGAGCGGATCCTCCCCATCCAGGATGGCCTGCGGGTCCTGCCCTTCGAGTTCCTCTCCGACATCGCCACGGGTACGGACCAGCGCAAGCTGACCCTGACCCGGGTGACGGACGCCCAGGGCAACGCCCTCGAGTTCAGCCACGCCAACGACCACCTGGCGGTCCGGCTCAACGGGCCCGCCAAGGCCGGCGAGCCCCTACTCCTGAAGTTCGAATACCAGGGCGACTTCCTCGTGTCCCCCCGGGGTGACAACTTCTGGCAGCTGGGCGTTCGTGGCTCCTGGTACCCGCAGCCCGAGCACATGGCGGAGGAGTCCTACCTCTTCCACGCCTCGGTCCGCACCAAGGGGGATTG
Source organism: Holophagaceae bacterium (assembly GCA_035254125.1). Classification (GTDB taxonomy): domain Bacteria; phylum Acidobacteriota; class Holophagae; order Holophagales; family Holophagaceae; genus JAFDVN01. The sequence continues at coordinate 4,941 of DATFAX010000037.1, forward strand.
GCACGCCTTCCTGCCCGGGGATACCGTCCGTCGGGAGAAGGACGGTGCCTGGAACCTGGTTGAAACCCGCTCCACCCAGCCCATCTGCTTCGCCACCATCCTCGGCGGGAAGTACTTCACCGAGGAGGAGACCCGCGAAGGACTCACCATCCGCGTGGCGAGCTACGCCTTCAAGGGCGGCCAAGCCCTCAAGGTCATCAAGGACCAGGCCTTCAACGTCCTCCGCTACTACCGGAACTTCCTCGGTCCCTACCCGTTCAAGGAACTCACCATCGTGGAGAAGAATGAGTGGGGCTATGGCCAGGCCCCTCCGGGGATGACCTACATCACCCGGGAGGCCTTCGAACAGATTTCCAACATCCGGAACATGCAGGAGTTTGCGGATCTCGTCGGTGAATTCGGAGGCCGGGTCTCCATCCAGACCATGGACGTCCGCCACGTCCTCGCGCACGAACTGGCCCACCAGTACTGGGGGACGGTCGTGAAAATGGGCAGCCCCGAGGACCAGTGGATCACGGAGTCCTTCGCGGATTACTGCGCCGCTCTCTATGAGCGTGATTTCAAAAGCCAGGGCCACTACAACCGCAACGTGGCCCAGTGGAAGCGCGCGGCCACCGAGGTGCACGAGGCCGGTCCCATCCCCCTGGCCAATGAGGTCCGACGCAAGGATGGCTATGAGGGATTCAAGATCCGGACGGGGCTCCTCTATTCCAAGGGCCCCCTGCTCCTCACATCCCTCCACCAGGAGTTGGGGGACCAGGTCTTCTTCACCTGGCTCAAGTCCACCCAGACCAACTTCCGGTGGAAGTTCGCCCCCACGCGGCGGATCTTCGACCTCCTGGGCTTCATCACCAAGAAGGACTACACCGTCTTCTACGAAACCTACTTCTGGGGCACCGCCCTTCCCCCGGTGAAGTGACCCCCAGGCCTTCCTGTTCCCAGGTATTCCGGTCGCAGTTCCCGGGCACCTCGGAGGGCCTCGCGCCACGGGAATGGTAAGGTGATTCCCATGTCCATCCTGAACCCCAGCTCCGTGTCCCGCCGTCAGGGCGGCTTCACGCTCATGGAGCTGCTGGTGGTGATGAGCATCCTGAGCATCCTCGCCACGGTGGGGCTCGCGGGCTACCGCTACAAGACCCGGGTGGCCCGCGAGGCCGTGCTGAAGGAGAACCTCTTCCAGATGCACAACGCCCTGGAGCAGCACCGGGTGGACCGGGGCCGCTACCCCGCCAGCCTCACGGCCCTGCGCGACCTCCAGTACCTGCGCGAGATCCCCATCGATCCCATGACTCAGTCCAAGGACACCTGGACCACGGAGCTGGAGGACGCGGATCCCACCAACCCCGAAGCGGAGCTGGGCATCCGGCGGGTGCGCAGCAGCAGCACGGAAATCGGCACCAACGGGATCCCCTACAACGAGTGGTAGACGACCCCGCCGGAATTCCGCCCACCTCCGTTTCCATTTGCGCGATCCTGGGCGCGCCGGAGGGCTCCCCATGTCCCGATCCCGCCCATCCCCCCTGCCGCGGCTCCTCCTGCCGGGACTGCTGGCCGTCTCGCCCCTGAGGTCGCAGGAGGAACTGCCCAGCCGCTTCGGCCTGGGGCTCTCCGTGGATCAAGTGCGGGGCCTAGGGGCGAGCCCCGGCCTGAGCCTCATGATCCACTTCGCCCGGGAGCAGCCCTTCCAGGGGCGCCTCCGCTGGGATTTCGGCCAGACGGAACACACCATCTCGGGCACCGTGTCCGGCCAGCCCTGGCAGGCCCGGCTGAAGACCTCCTACCTCGCCTTCGGCTACGAGTTCATCATCCTCGGCGATCCCTCCCTGACGAAGGGGTGGTACGCCACCCTTGGCCTGGGGGCCCAGTACCTCAGTGAACACCAGTCCCCGCGCCCGGATCCCCCCGGGGGGGGCTTCACGCGGAATCCGGATTTCGGCGATTCGGATTACGTGGGCTTCAGCCCCTCCGTGGGGGCAGGTCTGCGCTTCAATGGCCATGTGGCCCTGGAGGTCCGCTGCGTGGCGGGGTTCCTCAGGGAGGTCCAGCTGTTCGGGAATGATCCCGAGAGCCTGAACCGGTACCGATGGTGCGCCACCCTGGTGTTCCGCCCCTGAGGCGAGGCTCGTGCTGGACGCGGGCCCCGCCTCCGCCGCATCCTGCTGACATGGCTGATCCCAATTCCCGCGAAGGCCACCGCTACGACACCCCCGAGATCCGCGCGTTCCTGGACGGCCTCCACGGCCCCCACGACAAGGCCCTGGGCCTCGCCTTCTCGGCCCCCGAACGCACGGGCCTGCCGCAGATCCAGCTGGGCCAGCAGGAGGGCACCCTCCTCACCCTGCTGATGCGCCTCATCGGCGCCCGGCGGGTGGTGGAAGTGGGCACCCTCGCGGGCTACTCCGGCCTGCGCCTCGCCCGGGGGCTGCAGCCCGGCGGCCGCCTCTGGACCCTGGAGGCCCACCCCCGCCACGCCATGGTGGCCCGCCCCGCCCTGGTGGCGGCCCCGCCCGGCGTCACCGTGAAGCTCCTGGAAGGCGACGCCAAGGCCACCCTCCCCAAGCTGGAGATCGAGGGCCCCTTCGACGCGGTGTTCCTGGACGCCGACAAGGGCGGCTATGCGGAATACGGGTCATGGGCGGCGCAGAACCTGCGCACCGGGGGCCTCCTCATCGCCGACAACGTCTACCTCTTCGGTCGGTTGCTGGAGGAGGGCGAGGAGGCCGAAGCCGTGCGCCGCTTCCACCGCGAAGCCGCCGAGGCCTTCGACACCTGCGTGGTGCCCACACCGGACGGCCTGCTCATCGGGATCCGCAAGTGAAGCTCCGCCGGCGGCCCGAGGTGCTGGCCGTGGCCCGCCTCGAAGCCACCGCCCCCTGGCCCGCCTGGGCCCTGGAGGCCCCCTTCGCGGCCCTCACCCGCACCGATGAAGAGCTGAGCCTCGTGGTGCCCCTGGACCGCGTACCGGAGGGTGTGCGCCGGGAAGGCCCTTGGCGCGCCGTACAGGTGGAGGGGCCCCTGGACTTCGCCCTCGTGGGCATCCTGGCGGAGCTCAGCGGGATCCTCGCCCGGGCCGGGATCAGCTGCTTCGCCCTGAGCACCTTCGACACAGACTACCTGCTGGTGAAGTCCGACCGCCTCGAGGCCGCCTGCGAGGCCCTCGGAGCCGCCGGGCATGCGATTCTAGGGGCATGAACGACTCCCTCCTGCGCCGTTTGGACCGCGTCTCCATGCTCCTGCTCCTCCTGTGGGCCGGGGCCTGCCTGGGCTTCGGCGCCCTGGCCCCGATCCTCTTCGCCAAGCTGCCCAGCCGCGACCTGGCGGGCCAGCTCGCCGGCGCCTGCGTGGCCCGCCTCGACACCCTCGCCTGGGGCGCCTTCCTGCTGCCCCTCGCCCTCAGCTACGGCGGCCGCTGGATCGGCGAGCTGGAGGAAGGGCCCCTCGGCCCCGCCAAGCTCTGGGCCATGGCCATGATGGTGCCCCTGCTCCTCACCCTCCTGAGTGCCACCCTCGTGAGCCCCCGCCTCCTGCAGATCCGCGCCCAGATGGGCGGCCCCATCGAGGACTTCGCGAAGGATCACGTGCTGCGCATGGCCTACGACCGCAATCACCTCGTGAGCAGCCTCGCCTTCCACACCCGCTGGATCCTGGCCCTGGTGCTGGGCCTCACCGTGGACATGCTGCCCAGGCCGGTGGCGAAGGCCTAGCCCGCCCTCGAAAGGGGCCCCATCGGGCCCCTGGGTCAGGGCCTCCGGAGGCTCAGGGCAGGCGCCCCGGCGTGTGAGGTGCCCGGGCTTGATCCAGGGCCGCTTCCAGGGCCTTCAGATCCCGTTCCACGGCCTCTCGCAGTTGGGGCCTTAGGGCCGTCAGGCCCGCCTCCGCCCAGGCCAGGTTTTGGCGCTGGGTGGCGGTGGGTGCCTGCGTGGTCACCCAGACCCCCGTGGCCACACGCTCCACACGCTCCAGCAGGCCTGGATGGGGAGGCTCCTGGTAGGCCGCCTTCACACCATCGCCCCGCACCTGCACCTGAAGGTCCCGGAGGCGGAGGTCCAGGGCCTTGGCGCGGGCGATCAGTTCCGGTGCGAGGCCGGGTGTCTCCTGTAGGGCCTTGCGCACATGGGCCACTCGATCCAGGGCCTCCTGGAGCGAGGCGGCCACCTGGTGGGCCTGTCGCAGCAGCTCCGAGGCGCTGGCCTGGAAGGTGGTCGCCGCGGGGAGCTCCTCGGCGGAGCGGCCCGGCAGCGGGCGCACTTCGAAGGTTACCGGCGCGGCCACGGATCGAAGGATGCCATCCACCCGCAGGCCCAGCTGGGCGCGGTAGGTACCGGGGGGCACCAGGGCCCCGTTGAGGTTCTCGTCCCAGGGATCGGCCTCTTCCTTCCCCTTGAGGGTGATGGGCTCCGGTGAGCTCCGCCGCAGGTCCCAGACCATGCGCTGGAGCCCGGCTTTGGCCGGGCCCGTGAGCTGGCGCAGGGGCGTACCCTGGGCATCGGTGATGGTGAGCACCGCCTGGGGCGCGGCCTCCCGGGCCTCCGCCGTGAGCTCCGGCCAGGTGGGTGCCTTGGGTTCCCCGCCCGCCTTGAGCACCTCCTGCTCCCGGGCTTGGCGCTGCTTGCGCTGGGTCTTCAGGTCCGCCTTCAGGTGGTAGGTGAACACGGCGCCGAAGGGCGGGTTGGGGGCGGTGTAGAGGTCGCCGCCCATGAAGCCGCGGCCGGGGTAACCGAAGGGCTTGGCCTCCACGTAGAGCGGCGCCGGGCGCGTGGCGAAGAGGTGGGCCTCGGCGGTGAGGGCCTCGGGCTTCGCCTCCCGCAAGGGGGTGAGGTCATCGAGGATGTAGAAGCCGCGGCCGAAGGTGGCGACCACCAGATCCCGCTCCCGTTCCTGGATGGCCAGGTCGCGCACGGGGATGGTGGGCAGCTCCTTGAAGGGCGTCCAGACCTTGCCGCCGTCCAGGCTGAAGAAGAGGCCGAACTCCGTGCCCGCGTAGAGCAGTCCCTCCCGCGCAGGATCCTCGCGGATCACGTGCACGGGGCCGCGGGCCGGCAGGTTCCCCACGAGGGAGGTCCAGGTGCGGCCGCGATCGGTGCTGCGGAGGAGGTAGGGCTTGAAGTCCCCGTTCTTGTGGTTGTTGAAGGCGGCGTAGACCACCTCGGCCCGGTGGGGCGAGGCCGCGAGGGCGGATACGTAGGTGCGGTCGGGCACGCCCGGGAAGGATTCGGATTTGCGCCAGGAACGGCCCGCATCCTCGCTCACCTGGAGGAGGCCGTCGTCGGTGCCCACGAAGAGGAGTCCCTCCGCCTTGGGGGATTCGGCCAGGGCCACGATGTTGCCGTAGTTGGAGGTGCTGTGGTGGCGGGCCACCGCATCCACGCTCCAGGCGCGGCCCATGACCTTGAGGCTGTTGCGGTCCAGCTGCCGGGTGAGGTCGGGGCTCACGGCGGTCCAGGTGTTGCCGCGGTCCTCGCTGCGGAAGAGTTTGTTGGCGGCGAAGTAGAGCCGCTTGGCCTTGTGGGGGCTGATGAGGAGCGGGCTGTCCCAGTTCCAGCGCAGGGGCGCCTCCCCGGGTGCCGCCACGGGCTGGAGGTCCACGGCCTCGCCGGTGCGACGGTCGAAGCGCACCAGGCCACCGTACTGGGATTCGGAGTAGACCGTGTCCGGGTCCTCGGGGTCCACCTGGCTGTAGAACCCGTCGCCGCTCTGGGTGGCGAACCAGTCGTCATTGGTGGCGCCGTGGGCCTTGAGGGTGCGGCTGGGGCCGCCCAGGCTGAAGTTGTCCTGGGTGCCGCCGTAGACGTTGTAGAAGGGCAGCGCGTTGTCCACGGCCACCCGGTAGAACTGGGCGATGGGCAGGTTGGCCTTGAAGGACCAGGTCCCGCCCTGGTCGTGGCTCTCGTACAGGCCGCCGTCGCAGCCCGCCAGCAAGTGACGGCCATCGGCGGGGTCGATCCACAGGGCGTGGTTGTCCACGTGCTTGTCCTTCTCCCCGACGCGGCGCCAGGTCTTGCCGCCGTCATCGGAGACCTGCATGAAGGTGTCCATGGCATACACGCGGTCGGCCCGGGTGGGATCTGCGAAGAGTTCCTGGTAGTAGGCGGCGGCGCCGGACACCCAGGGGTTGCGCTTCTCCCAGTTGGCCCCGCCATCCGTGGAGCGGAAGAACCCGCCCTCCTTGTTGGCGGCCTCGATGGTGGCATACACGGTGTCCGGATCCTGGGGGGAGAGGGCGAGGCCGATGCGGCCCATCTCCTCCTTGGGCAGCCCCGCACCGAGCTTCTTCCAGGTGAGGCCCCCATCCGTGGACTTGTGGATGCCGCTCTCGGGGCCCCCGTCGATGAGGGTCCACACGTGGCGGCGCCGCTGGTAGGCCGCGGCGTAGAGCACCTCGGGATTGCGGGGGTCCATCACCACGTCACTGACCCCGGTGTGCTCGCTGATCGTGAGCATGGCCTTCCAGGTCTTGCCCCCGTCCGTGGTCTTGTAGAGGCCCCGCTCGCCACCCGCGCTCCAGAGGGGGCCCTGGGCGGCCACGTAGACCACGCGGGAATCCTTGGGGTCCACAAGGATCTTCCCGATGTGCTCGGAGGTCTTCAGGCCCAGGTTCTCCCAAGTCTTGCCGCCGTCCGTGGACCGGTAGACGCCATCCCCGAAGCCCACGCTGCGCTGGCTGTTGTTCTCACCGGACCCCACCCAGAGGGTGAGGGGATCCTTGGGATCCAGGGTCAGGCACCCGACGGAGTAGGCGCCCTCCCGCTCGAAGATGCAGGTCCAGGTGGTCCCCGCGTTCTCCGTCTTCCAGACGCCCCCGGAGGCCGCCGCCACGTACCAGGTGGCCGGCCGGGTGGGATCCACCACGATGTCCACCACCCGGCCCGAGGTGCGCGCCGGGCCGATGCTGCGGAAGGGCAGCCCGCCCAGGGCCGCCAGGGGCGAGGCCTCGGCTTTGGCGGGGGCCTGGGCGATCAGCCCCAGGGGCTGCGCGACCACGAGGAGGCAGGTGAGACCGGCGAGGGGACGGGGATGCATGGCGGCTCCGGGGAGGGATGGGCCATCGTACCGTTGCGGCGCCGGGAGGCCCTCAAGCCGGGCCCCATCGTCCGCCCCAGGGGGGCCTACTCCTGCCCCACGGGCCGGAGGCAAGGGACGTTCGGGATGGCCCGCCGTCCCATGCCTTCCCTGAAAGCCTCAGTTCACCAGCAGGTTCCCGCGGATATCGAAGCGGAAGCGGAAGTCCTGGAAGCTCCGCAGGTCCAGCAGCTCGTGGGGAACATTTTGCGGGGCGGGCTCAGGGGTGACCTTCCCGGAGACCGGGTCGAGGTCCCACCAGAGCACCGTGGGCCAGTGGCTGATGCTGGCTTGGTCCTGGGCCACATTGACGCGTTGCTGGTGCTCATTGTCCAGCTGGCTGAGGTGCTTGTTCCTGGGGTGGGCCTCCATGCCCGTGAGCACGGCGGCCTCCTCCCGGCTGGCGATCAGGAGGTGCCCATCGGGCCTCGGCTGGCACCCCAGGAGGCCCCATTCGAGTTCATGGGGAGGGCCCAGCTTTTCCTCGGAGACCCCCGGGAACACTTTCACGCAGCGGGTCACGGCACCCGTCCGATCGTCGAGGAGCCAGATGTAGCCCGGGCGCCGGGCCACCAGCGCCAAGCCACCGGGGTAACGGAGGGGCGAGGTGGTCAGGACCATGGCGAGGAGGGCGATGTACTTGGAATTGAACTCGCCGCTGGCCTCCGCTTTCCCCGGGCTCACAGACGCTTTCACCAAGGGCTCCCGCAATCCGAGGTCCACCAGCTCCGTGATGGCGAGGTAGCCCTTCTCGTTGATCTCGGCGATGGCGTAGGGGGACATGCGCTTGCCCAGCGTGAAGAACCGAGGATTGGACACCAGCAGGTAACGCTTGCCATCGAGGTGATGGATGGAGCGGGCCCGCCCCTGGTCACCCGAATAGGTCGCATTGACCTCCCACGTCTTGAAATCGAGGCTCCGGTAGAGGTACATCGCCGGCGTTCCGTGTCGGACATCCCTCACCGAGGCCCAGGCGGCGTGATCCTTGTACTCCAAAAGGGTCGTCCCCTCCGGCCCCTCCAACACCTTCGCTCCGGACCCCTCGTGCCCCGGGGATTCAAGCACCAGCTTGCGCGCCTCGCCACTCCGGACCACGGCGATCTGACTGCCATCCCAGGTCATCCAATCTTGGGGGCGATTCTGCACCTGCCCTTGCAGCGCCAGGCCGGAGAAGGCTGCGGCCAGGACGGCGATCTTGGCTCGGTCCATCAATCCCTGGACCATCTCAGGCGATTTCCGCGCAGGTATCCCCGGGATCCACGTACTCGCTCACCAAGCTGCCGCTGGAATCATACAGATTGCACTTGGTGTACCCGAACCAGTAGGTATGGCACCACACCGAATACCCGTTGCCCGAGCAACGCTGCGCGGCAGCGAAGGCGTTCACCCCGGTCGTCATGCAGGCGGCAAGCAGTCCGAGGGTGGCCCCGCGCCGGGCCAACTTCCACACAAAGGTGCTGGGATTCATGCAAATTCTCCTATTGGGCTGGGATGGGCTGAACCCTGGAGAATAGCTCATGAAAGAAAGATTAAAAATCGTTTTTTACCATCAAGCCGCAAGGTTTGGCTCACTCTGAAAGAGCCTGATTACTCCTGCCCCACCGCCTTGGGCGGCCGGCCATCGGGCAGCTCCCACCACTCCAGGGGCCGGGCGGGAACGGGGCCGGGGATGAGTTCCCGGAGCCAGGTGCGGATCTCATCGATCCCCACGCCCTCCACGGCCACGGCTTGCACCGCCATGGGGTGGCGGCGCTTCAGGTCGAGCTTCTTGGGGCGGGGCAGCTTGTCCACCTGGTTCAGCACGAGGAGGCGGGGCTGGGCCAGGTCGCCCTGATCCATGCAGCCGATCTCCCGCAGGGTCTGTCCGACCACCTTCAGGTGGTCCTCCACGTCCGGGTGGCCCGCGTCGGCCACCACGAGGAGGGCGTCCGCGGTGCGGACTTCCCCCAGGGTGCTGCGGAAGGCGGCCACGAGCTGGTGGGGGAGCTTGCGGATGAAGCCCACGGTGTCGGCGACCAAGGCGTGCTTGGGGGTGGGGTCCCCCTCCCCCGTCTCGGCGTTGAAATCCGACCCCAGCCAGGCCTTGCGGGTGGTGGTGTCCAGGGTGGCGAAGAGCAGGTCCTGGGGCTCGCCCTCCCCCGTGAGGGCCTTGAGAAGGGTGGTCTTGCCGGCGTTGGTGTAGCCCACCAGGGCCACCCGGGGCAGCCCCTTGGGACGGCCCTGACGCTGGGTCTCCCGTACGGTCTCCAGGTGCTCCAGCTCCCGCTTCAGCTGACTGATGCGGGTGCGCAGCATGCGGCGGTCCACTTCGATCTGGGTCTCACCGGGCCCGCCGCGGAGGCCCACGCCACCGCCCTGCCGCTCGAGGTGGGTCCACTGGCCCTTGAGGCGGGGCAGCTCGTACTCGCAGCGGGCCAGTTCCACCTGGGCCTTGGCCTCCCGGGTCTGGGCCCGCTGCTCGAAGATGTTCAGGATCAGGCCCGTGCGATCCAGGCAGGTGAGGCCCGTGATCTTCTCGATGGCGTTCACCTGGGAGCCCGTGAGCTCGTCGTCGCAGATGAGGAGCTTGGCCCCCACCCGGCGGGCCTCCGCGGCCAGGGCCTGCAGCTGGCCGGAGCCATAGAAGGTCTTGGAGGCCACCTGGGAGCGCTTCAGGCGGTGACGGGACACGACGGCGTAACCACAGGACCGGGCCAGCTCCCCCAGTTCCTCCAGGTGATCCTCGATGACCTCCTCCCGGTCCTCGGGGCCGTGGTGGGCCACGAGCAGGCAGCGGGGCAGTTCGAGGGATCCTGTCATCCCCCGATTATCGCACCGTCCATGGACCGGCGCTCCCGCCCGCCGAGGTTCCTGCCCCCGAGGCAGGCCTTGGATCGAACCGTTGTCATGTCCCCCCGGGGGCCGGCCGATAGGGGCGCCAAGGCAGCGTCCATAAGGTCCGCACATCCATGGTGATCGGCAAACTCTTCGGCAAGGACAAAGACGATCGGGGGGACTCCGATCTGGCGCTGGCCTACCTGGAGGACGCCCAGGCCAAGCGCCTGACCCTCACCCTCATCGACCCCAAGGGTCGGGAACTGCCCGCCCACGTGCAGGCCGTGCTGGAGGACCGGGTCAGCTTCTCCGCCCAGGGCCTCATGCCCGTGGAGAAGGGGGACAAGTTCAGCGCCCTCCTCGTGATCGACAACCTCCGGGTGCGCATCAAGCTCCGGGCCCACGAGATCAAGAACGGAGTCCTCCAGGTAGCGCCCCCCACGGAGATCGAACTGGCGGAGCGCCGCAAGAAGCCCCGAGCTCGCCTCAGCGCCAAGGAAGGCGCCACGGGCACGGCGCTGACGGGGCTCTTCGAAGGCATCGGCGCCACCGGCTCCATCGAGAACATCAGCGAGGGCGGCTTCCGCCTGAAGGTGGAGAAGGCCATGGAGATCAAGGGGGAGCGCAAGCTCCATCCCTCCCAGAACCTGATGACGCCCGGCACCCCCCTGATGATGGTCAAGCTCAGCAAGCTGCCCAAGGCGCCCAACCTGGAGGTGGATGGCAAGGTGGCCTACGCCCAGATGGACGGCCCCACCCTGTACCTGGGCATCACCTTCGCCAACGAGCAGAGCGTCCTCCGGGGCCTGGTGTCCTCCCGAACCTCCTCCATACCCTCCACCGTGCCCCCCAAGGCAAGGCGCGCCGCGGAAAAGCCCCGCGAAGCCGAGCCCCCCCGGCCGGAGCCCCGCCCCGAAGCCCCCGCTGCGCCGGCCGCCGCCCCGGCTCCCGCGCCGCTGGCCGCAGCTCCGGCGCCCCCGGCGGAGCACCCCGCCCCAGCCCCCGCCAACGGCAATGGGCATGCCGAGCCCAAGCAGGACCGCTCCGCGGCCCTCTCCAATCTCAAGAAACGCACCCGGGCCATCCTCGTGGCCATGGAGGACCACCCGGATCGGGACTGGCTCCTGTCCTTCCTCCTGGATCAGGGCTATCAGCGGGTGATCCTCGCCGGCACCCTCACGGAGATCCTGGAGGCCCTGGAGCAGCCGGGCCTCAGCCTCATCGTCATCGATGGGGGCGTGGCCGAGCTCAAGGGCATGGAGCTGGCCGACTTCCTCAAGCAACGGCTCGGGGAGAGCAAACCCCCCGTGCTCCTGGCCGCCGAGACCGTGCAGACCGTCATGGTGCTCGCGGCCAAGCGGGCCGGCGTGGATCAGATCCTCGTGAAGCCCTATGACCACGACGAGAACCTCGCGGCCATGATCGACGGGCTCGTGGGATTGTAGGGCCCGTTCCCAACGCGGCATCCTGAGGGCCAAGGCCTCCACGGTTGTCCAAATCGTCTAGTAATTTTTTTAAACAAAATGGACGATACTGATCCAGGGGGATGCATGGATCAGCCGGTTTGGAAGGTCAACGCCTTGAGGGGTCTGGGATCCCTCGTCGCCCTTGCCGGAGCGGCCGCCCTGGTCCGAGGGCCCAGCCCCTCCGCCCGTGGCCTGGGGATCCTGCTCCTGCCCCTGGGGCTTGGCCTGGTGCTGGCCGCCCGGGATCCCCTCCGCCACTGGGGCCTCGTGGCGCAAGGAGCCCTGGTGGCCCTGGGGGCGCCCCTGTCCCTCCCCCACGCCGTCCGGGAAGGGACCCTGCCCCCTGCGGAAGCCTTGGGTCTCGGGATGTTGTGCTGGGCGGTGGGGGCATTCTGCCTGGCCATCCTCGTCGGTGCCTGGGCCCAGGCGGCCCAAGAGGCTGAAGGGGATCGGAAACCCCTCCGCCAGGCCCTCGAGGAAGCCATCACCCAGCACGGCGAAAACCTCTCGGAGTTGAGCCACCGGAGTCCGGTCCTGATCGTCTTCCTTCGGCATTTCGGCTGCACCTTCTGTCGCGAGGCCTGCCACGAACTGGCCCGGCGGCGCAAAGCCCTCGAGGCCCGCGGGACCCGCCTGGTGCTGGTGCACCTGGGCACGGAGGAGGAGGCCGCCACCTTCTTCGAGTCCTACGGGTTGGGCGATGTGGACCGGGTGGGTGATCGGGTGCGCTGGCTGTATCGGTCCTTCGGCCTGCGGCGCGGCAGCCTGTGGCAGCTCCTCGGCCCCCGGGTGTGGTGGCGGGGATTCAAGGCCGGGGTCCTGAATGGCCATGGCATCAGCCGCCTCGGGGGTGATGCCCTGCAGATGCCCGGGGTGTTCCTCGTGCACCACGACGAGATGCTGCGCAGCCACGTCCACCGCGATGCCAGCGATCGCCCGGATTACGCGGAACTGGCCATCTGCCCCGCCCAACCGCGGAACGGCCGGTGAGCGGCCCGGCCCTGCCGCCATCCGGGAGGAGGGGTGGCGGCAGGACCGGACCTCTGCGCTAGACCTTGAACCCGGCCACGGAGCCCGCGAGCCCCTCGGAGATCCGCGCCAGCTCCGAGGAGGCCGTGGTGATCTCGGCCACCATCGCCTTCAGCTCCTGGGTGGAGAGGGCATTGCGGCCCACCGCGTGGGCCGATTCCTCGACCCGACGGCTCACTTCGGCCGCCGTGCGGGATTGCTCCTCGGTGGCGGTCCCGATCTCCAACACCATCCCGGCCATGGTGCGGATGGAGTCCTGGATGCGACCCAGCAGCTCCTGGGTCGACCGCACCGATTCCTGGCCTTCCTTCGTGACGTCATCGGACCCGCGGATCAGCCCTTCGATCTCCACGGCGGCCGCCCGGCTCCGTTCCGCCAGTTTGCGGACCTCCTCGGCCACCACGGAGAAACCCCGCCCGTGGGCCCCGGCCTTGGCCGCCTCGATGGCCGCATTGAGGGAGAGCAGGTTCGTCTGGCGCGCGATCTCCTGGATCACCGAGACGGCCTTCCCGATCTGCGAGGTGGTCTCCAGGATCCGGTCCATGCCGCGGGTGGCCCGAACGCCGCTTTCGGCTCCGGCCTGGGTGGCCTTCACCGCCGCAGCGGACTGATCCACGGAGACCTTCACATTGCCGGCCACCTGGTGGACGCTGGCGGACAGCTGCAGCATGGCCGAGGCCACCTGGGTGGTCACCCCATGGATGGCGTCCCCACCCGCGGCGATGCGTCCGGTCGTGACCGACATGGCGTCCGTGGTGGCCAGCAGTTCCTGGGCCCCGCTGGCCACGGAGGTGGCGCCCCGGCTGACCACGCCGAGGGCCTCCCGCAGGCGGCCGAGCATGCCATTGAGGTTCCGCCCCAGCTCCGAGAGCTCGTCCTGCCCTTCCACCGGCGCCTGGACCCGGAGATCGCCGCCGGCCGCCTGGGCCATCACGTCGCCGAAACGCCGGAGCGGCCCCACGATGCTCCGGGTGATGAGGGTGGCCCCGATGAAGCCCAGCAGGGTGGCCAGGAGGGTGATGCCGGTGAGGAAGGTCTGGGCGCCCCGGTGGGCTTCCTCGGCATCCCGATGGGCCGCTTCCATCTGGGCTTCCATGAAGCGGCTCATGTCGCTCATGACTCCGATCCAGGCCTTGGCCCGGGACCGGGCGGGTCCCAGCAGGAAGGCGGCGGCTTCCCGCTTCCGCCCTTCCTCCACCAGCTTGACGATGGCATCGGAATCAGCTCGGCTCGCATCCCGCAACTGACCCACCTGGGCGTACATGGCCCTGGCCCGGTCGGAGATGAGGAGGGCGCCCAAACGCCGGGAGGCCTCGTCATAGGTCCGGCGGGCCTCCTGGATGTAGCCCTTGTTCGCCGCGATCTCGCCGGGGTCCTCCGCGATGATCAGGGTACGCAGGTACCGCTGGACGGATTGCACCTGGAGCTCCATGGCCGCCGTCTGCATCTGCTCCTGGTTGTACACCGTCACGATCCGCCTCAGATCCGAGGACATGTGCTCCATGCGGACCAAGGCGAGGCCCACCGCCGCCACCAGGAACAGCCCCATGAAGCCGAACCCCAGGAGCAGGCGTTTGCCGATTTTCATTGAATTCAACATGTCTGAAGCGTGCTCCGCTGTGAACGGATCCTCGGCCGCGACCAGGATCCCGATGGAAGGCCAAAGGCCCCGGCAGCGTGACCGCCGGGGCCCAGGAGGGAAATGGAAGGTTGGAAGCTCAGGCCCCGTCGAACTTCCGCACGAACACCCACGCGACATCGGTCTTCTTGTCGAAGTGCAGGGTCACGGTCACCTTGGTGGGCGTCATGTTGTAGTCGAACACGTACCGGAAGGTCTTGCTCAGTTCCCCGGAGGCGACGCCTTCCCGGAACGCTCCCGCGAACTCCCGCACGTTGGTGCAAGGGGCCACTTCGGTGAAGAAGTTCCGGCCTACGGCATTCTCCGGCTTCACACCGGTGAGCTTCGACTCGTAGGCGTTGTAGGCCAGGATCCGCCCGGCCTTGTCGAGCTTGATGGCCCCGAAGCCGAGGGCATCGATGTCCGCATCCTTGAAGGTCGACAGGTTCTTGAGGACGTCGTTCGAGACGATGCTGCTGAGGGTTTCCATGGAAGGCTCCTTGAACCCCCTTCATCGGCCTCAGGAATATATTTGTTAATCTTTTTTTCTGGACAAATTTCGGTCCGCGATGTGGCCCTTCAACCAGGGATCTTCATCAATCCTTTTCAATACATCACTTGGCAATTCGATATCACGCCAGCGCGCGGGGGGGATCGCCCAGAGCAGGGCCTCGGCCTCCTCCGGGCTGCCTTCCCGCAGCCAGGCCACCACCCGGTCCCCGGTCCACTCGGAGGGCCGCAGGGCCTCGACCAAGCCCCGGCGCACCCAGGGAAGCAGCGGAAGGGACCGCAACTCCTCCCAGGCCGCCCAGAGGCGCTCCGTCGGCCACCGCCGCCCCAGGGACAGGGCGGCGCGGCGTCCCACGGCCCACACGGGGTCTTCCCGGATCCGACCCACCAGGGCCTCATCCACGACCGGATCCGGCGGGGAGACCGGCTGCCCGAGAGCCCAGGCGCAGGAAGCGCGCACGAAGCCATGGGGGTCCCCCGCCAGCGGTTCCACCAGCCGGCCCAGGGGTTCCCCCCCGTGGCCCTGCCCCAGGGCCACGGCCCGGTAGGCGCGCCAGCGGAAGTCTTCGGCGCTGGCCAGCTCCCCCAACCGATCCAGAAGGCATCCCTCGGTCATCAGCCGCTGGAAGGCCGCCCGCATGGCCGGTTCCCGGACCGGGGGTTCCAGCACGCCGGCGAGGTTATCGAATTCCGGAAGGGGCCCCATGGCACCAGCTTGCTCCCGCCCGGCCCCCGGGGCCAGACACGGCTCCACCATTTAAGAACCGGGATCGCCGCCGGAACCCGTAGCCTATAGGCATGTCCTCGTTTATCCAGGTCGTCTCCGACCGCTACCTCCGGGCCCGCCGCAAGGGCGCCTTCGTCAAGGTGATGGTGCGCTTCGCGCTGGTGGGCACAGCCCTGGGCGTGTTCGCCATGGTGGTCTGCATGGCCCTCATGAACGGGTTCCGGGAGGAGATCCAGGCCACGTTGTTCAGCGCCACCGCCCACTTCAGCCTCTTCCCCTACGCGGGCGACGTGCGCGAGGCGGAGGCCCAGGCCGCCAAGCTCCGCACGGTGCCCGGCGTGGCCGGGGTCAGCCCCATGCGCATGGAGCACGGCCTCCTCAAGGGCGGCCTGCCCGATTCCCCGCCGGAGGGCGTGGTCATCAAGGCGGTGGATCCCGCCACCGCGGCCACCACCAGCAGCATTTATGGCAGTGCCCGGCCCCTGCCCATCTCCCGCCTGGAGGATGGCCAGATCATCCTGGGGCAGGAGCTGGCCGAACGCTTGGGCCTGAAAGTGGGGGACACGGTGACCGTGGCCTTCATGCGGCTGGAGCTGGGGCTGGGCGGTGTGCAGCCCAAGTTCGCGGCCTTCAAGGTGGCGGGCACCTTCCGCAGCCACATCTCGGAGTACGACCGCAACTGGACCTTCATCACCCTCGCCGACGGCATGCGCATCGCCCGGGCCGAGGGGCCCCAGTTCCTGGAGGTGCGCGCCGACCGCCTCGACGCCATCGACGACGTGAAGGGCCGCGCCGTGGCCGCCCTGGGCGCGGGCTGGCTCTCCACGGACCTGCGGGACACCAATAAACAGCTCTTCGCGGCCCTGAAGGTGGAGAAGTGGATCTTCACGGGGATCCTCGGCCTCATCGTGTGCATCGCCGCCTTCAACATCGTGGCGAGCCTCGTCCTCCTCATCACCGAAAAGCGACGGGACCTGGGCACCCTGCTCGCCCTGGGCGCCACCCCCGACCAGGTGGCGGGCCTCTTCCAGCGCATGGGGCTGCGCATCGGCCTCGTGGGGACCCTCTGGGGCCTGGGCCTCGCCCTCCCCACCTGCCTCATCGCGGACCGGTACAAGCTCGTGCAGCTGCCCGCCAGCGTCTACGACTTCATCACCTACGTCCCGTTCCGCCTCACGGTGCTGGACGTGGCTGTGGCCGCCGCCTTCCCCCTGCTGGTGGCCTGGATCGCCAGCCGCCTCCCCGCCCGTCGCGCCGCCAGCGTGGACCCCGTGGATTCCCTGAGGGCCGAATGACCCGCCTCCTCGTCTTCGACACCGAAACCGGCGGCCTGGACGCCAGCCGCCACAGCCTGCTCACCCTCGGCCTCGTGGCCTGGCAGGAGGGCCGCGTACTGGAGGCCGTGGAGCTGGCCGTGCGCCACGAGCCCTACGTCGTCACCGGCGGCGGGATGAAGGTGAACCGCATCGACCTCGCCGAGCATCACGTGCGCGCTGCGGATCCCGCCCAGGTGCTCGTGGAGCTGGAGACCTTCTGCACCCGCCACTTCGGCGAGGGCCCCATCACCCTCGTGGGCCATAACATCGCCTTCGACCGGGCCTTCCTCGGCGCCTTCCTGGCCTCCCAAGGCGTTTCACTGGAGCCCCGGTTCCACCACCGCACGGTGGACACCCACGCCCTCGCCTTCGGCCTCCAACAGGCGGGCCGCCTGCCCGCGGACCTCCGCCTCTCCAGCGACGGCCTCTTCGCCCACTTCGGCATCCAGGTGCCCCCCGCGCAACGCCACACCGCCCTGGGCGACGCCCTGGCGACGGCCGAGCTGTACGGCAAGCTCGTGGAGGCGATGCGATGAGAGGCTGGAGGCCGGAGACCGGAGGCTGGAGGGGGCCTTCCGAACCCTCAGCGCCCTTCGGCCGTATTTCCTCGATTCAACCGCGAAGCTTCGTGGGGTTCCGCGCCCACTTCAGCCTGCAGTCTCCAGCCTCCAGTCCGCGACCGCAGGAAGCCCCATGATCGGACTCGACCTCACCCTCCAGGGCCTGCACAAGACCTACCCCGGCGCGGAGCACCCGGTATTCAGGGGCCTCGACCTCGCCGTGCCCGCGGGCACCCTCTGCGCCCTCGTGGGCATGAGCGGCGTGGGCAAGACGACCCTGCTCAACTGCGTGGCGGCCCTGGACCGCTGGGACGCCGGCACCATCACCCTGGGCGGCGAACCCGTACCCCAGGGGGATCCCACGGCGGGCAGCCTCTGGCGCCGCCACCACGTGGGCCTCGCCTTCCAGGCCCCGCACCTGCTGCCGGAGTTCACCGTGCGCGAGAACCTGGCCCTGCCCCTGCTCGCCGAGGGCCCCGTCACCGAGGCCCACGAGGCTTGGATCACCCACCTGCTCGCCACCGTGGGCCTCGCGGACTTGGCGGCCCGCTTCCCCTCCCAGCTCAGCGGCGGCCAAGCCGCCCGCGTGGGCCTCGTGCGCGCCCTCGTGCGCAAGCCCGGCCTCTGGCTCCTGGATGAGCCCACGGGGAACCTGGATCCCGAAACCGCCGAGGAGGTCTTCGGCTTCCTGCTGAAGCTGCACCGCGAGCTGCGGCCCACCACCCTCATCGTGACCCACAACCCGGACCTCGCCGCCCGCTGCGAGCGGACGGTGCGGCTGGGCTGACCGGGGCGCCGGAGGGCGCCCCGATCCGGGTCCCGGCTCAGCCCTTCTTCCGCGGCGTCGCCTTCTTCACGGGCGCGGCCTTGGCGGAGTCATCGGCGTAGAGCACCAGCAGGAGGTTCAGCTCCACGGTGTCCTTGAGGCTGATCTTGGCGGCCACGCTGTCGGCACCCACCCCGAAGTCCTTCCGGTTGAGGGGCAGGGTGGCGGCGTAGGACCAGCTGTCGTTGCCGCTCCCGTTCTTCCCCTTGGCCTCCTCGAAGGCCAGGGTGAGGTCCTTCTGCACGCCGTGCAGATCCAAACTGCCCGCGGCCATGAGCTTGCCGCCCTCGTGCCACACCTTGGAGGAGGTGAAGGTGATCTTGGGGTACTTGGCGGCGTCGAGGAAGTCGGCGCTGCGCAGGTGCTCATCCCGGCTCTTGATGGCCGTGTTGATGGAGGCGGTGTCGATGCTCACCTTCACCGTAGCGCCGTCCGCGGCATCGGGATTGCCCTTCAGGTCCACGGCGTACTTCTCGAAGCGGCCGGGTACGCCGAAGAGGAAGGTGGCGGCCTTGAAGCCGATCATCGTGTGGTTGCGGTCCACCACGATGGTGCGGTCCGTGGGGGTTTGGCCCCGGAGGGGGGCGA
The DNA here is from genome assembly GCA_035254125.1 of Holophagaceae bacterium. Taxonomy (GTDB): domain Bacteria; phylum Acidobacteriota; class Holophagae; order Holophagales; family Holophagaceae; genus JAFDVN01. Next base: position 23,454 of record DATFAX010000037.1, read on the forward strand.
GGAGGCTGCCCGCCAGGAGGGCGAGGGCGGTGGCGAAGGCGAAGCGTCGGCGCATGGGGTCTCCATTCAAGCGGTACGGATGGGATGCTCCAGCTTCGGTTTCGTGACGCCTTTTTCAATCCCCCAACTGATCGGGGCGGAGGCCCAAGGTCCGTCGTTGGGAAAGCAAGTCCTGCAGGATCACCGCCGCGGCGGCCGCATCCAGCAGCGCCTTCCGCTTGTCAGGTTTGACGCCCCGCTCCCGGAGGAGGCGCTCCCCCTCGGCGCTGCTGAGGTGCTCGTCCGTGAAACGCAGGGGCAGGCCCGTGCGGGTGGCCAGGGCCTCCCCGAAGGCCCGGGCCGCCGGGGCCGTGGCGCTCTCGGCCCCATCCTTGTGCCGCGGAAGCCCCACGCACAGGGCCTGCACGCCCTCCTCCTTGCAGAGCCGCGCCAGGCGCTCCACCAGGGCCAGATCCCCCGCGGACGGTACGGGCCACACCTCGAAGGGGCTCGCCAGGATCTCCAGCTCGTCCGAGAAGGCGAGGCCGATCTTCTTCGTGCCGTGATCGAGGGAGAGCCAGCGCATCCCCAACTATCGCATCCTGGAGCCCATGGCCGCCCACACCTTCCCCACGGACCTGGGGCCCGTCCGCCTGCGGTGGACGGAGGCCGGGCTATGCACCCTTCGCTTCGCGGATCCCCAGGTCCCCCGGCCCGAGGACGAGATCGATCCCCCCGCCTGGGTGGCCGAGGCTGTGCGGCGCCTCCGGGCGCACCTCGGTGGGAGCCCCCAGGACCTGATGGACCTGCCCGTGGACCTCTCGGGCCTCACCCCCTTCCAGCGGCGCCTGGCGGAGACCCTGCGCAGCACGGAGCCCGGGGAGGCGCTCACCTACGGCCTCCTGGCCCGCCTGGCCGGGCGCCCCGGCGCCGCCCGGGCCGTGGGCCAAGCCGTGGCCCGCAACCCCCTGCTCCTGCTGGTCCCCTGCCACCGCGTGGTGGCGGCGAACGGCGAGGGGGGCTGGAGCGCCTTCGGCAGCCTGGATCGCCTGCGGCGCCTGCGGGAACTGGATCGCGAACCCGGCGATACTGGGAGCTGATGCGCCCCCTGCCCGACGACCTCCTCGCCCTCCCCCACCGCCGGGACGTGCCCTTCGCCAAGCTCACCACCCTGGGCGTGGGCGGCATCTGCCGCTGGCTCTTCGAGCCCACCACCGAAGGGGAGGCCCAGGTCTTCGTGCGGGCCTGCGTGCGGGAGGGCCTCCCCTACAAGGTGTTGGGCGGCGGCTCCAACCTGGTGGTACTGGACGACCTCGAGATCCCCGTGCTGCGCCTGGCCCTGCCCAAGGCGGTCACCCGGGAAGGGACCCGCCTCACCGCCCCCGCCAGCTACGGCCACATCCGGCTCAGCCAGGACGCCGCCAAGGCGGGTCTGGCGGGTCTGGAGTTCGCGGCGGGCATCCCCGGCACCACGGGGGGCGCCCTGCGGATGAACGCGGGCGCCTACGGCCGGGAGCTGGTGGATGTGCTCCACACCTTCCGCTTCCTCACGCCCGAAGGTGAGCTCGTGGAGAAGCGCCCCGAGCCCGGCGAGTTCCGGTACCGGGGCAGCTTCCTCACGGACGGCCACGTGGCCCTGGGCTACACCGTGCAGCTGGCCGAAGGGGACCCGGCGGCCATCGCCGCCGCCGTGGCCGTGAACATGGAGAAGCGGGGCACCAGCCAACCCCTCTCCAAGCGCAACGCCGGCTGCATCTTCAAGAACCCGCCCGGCACGTCGGCCGGCCGCCTCATCGACCAGGCGGGCCTCAAGGGCTTCCGGATCGGCGACGCCGAAGTGAGCCCCGAACACGCCAACTTCCTCGTGAACCACGGCCATGCCACCGCGGCCGAGTTCGCCGAGCTCATGGCCACCGTCCGCGAGAAGGTGCGGACCCTCCACGGCATCGAGCTCGAGCCGGAAGTCGAGATCTGGCGCTAACCTCATCCTTCACTCCTCATCCCGATCCCCATGTCCCTCCTCCCCGTCAAACGAGTCCGCCCCGCCTGGATGCCCTGGGCGAAGGGTGTCCTCGTCGTGGGCCTGCTCGGCGTGGCCGGGTGGGGGGCCCTGGAGCTGGGGCACCGTTACCTGGGCCTCCAGCGCCTCATCATCGAGCAGGTGACGGTGACAGGCTGCCGGGGGGAGCGCCTCGCCGAGGTGCAGAAGGTCGCCGAGCAGGCCTGCTTGGGCAAGCCGCTCTTCTGGGTGGATGTGGAAAGCCTCCGATCCCAGGTGGAGTCCCGCCGCTGGGTTCGCACCCTCCTGATCCGGAAGGACCCCCCCGATCGTCTCAGCCTGGTGGTGGAAGAGCGGAAACCACTGCTTTGGGTGGTTCGCCCCAAAGGAACCTATTTATTGAGTGAGGATGGCATCCTCCTGGACAAGGTGAGCCCGGCCAATCTGACGCCCATTCCCGTGGTCGCCGACCCGGGAAGCCAGTCCGACGAGGCCCTGGTGCAGCTGATCCGCACGGCTTCCCGCCTGAAAGAGCGCCAACCGGGCTTTTTTGACCGGCTTTCCGAGTTGAGGTGGAACCCGAAGGGGCCCGTGGCCTACATCGAGGGCTTCCAGGCCCCGATTTACCTATCCCGCTTCGAGCCCTGCAATAACATCCCGAATTTTCAGGCTATCTATGTCGACGACCTCGTAAAGCGGAAGGACTTCGACCGGATCCAGTACGTGGACCTCCGGTGGGGCAGCGACAACTACGTGGCCGTGGGCACCGACGAGGAAGTCCCGCCGACACAGCGGAGCCGCTGACCCCCGTTTCCGGGGGCCCGGTCAGGGGGAGCTCCGAATCCAGGCCCCGGGCCCATTCCCGGGTGGCCGCAAGATGCCTTGGAGGGCCTCCCCGCCCCCCAGGGGTCGATTCCACCCCGCCCCCAAGGAATCGTTGCCGATCAGGCATTTCACCCCCCGGGGACCCAGATCTTGGGGTGCCTCCCGAGGGTCGGAACCCGCCTCGACCCCCCTTAAAAATAATTCAGCTTTTTGCCCATCCCCCTCCTATCCCTGTCCAAAATCGGTTAAAGTTTCCCATCAGCTTCAAGGGGTTTCATGGCTCAACGTGCAGTGCTTCTCGGCCTCGATCTAGGCGCCAGCAAGGTGGTTGCGGTCGTGGCGGTGCTCGGGGAGGACGGGACGCTGACGGTGACCGGGGCTGGACAGGCGGACCCCCA
>DATFAX010000038.1:0-18456 GCA_035254125.1 Holophagaceae bacterium
CCCCGATCAGCCCGAGAGCATGAAGGAGGAGCGGCGCATCGCCGTGCTGAAGTACGCCAAGGAGAGCGGCGGCCTCACCCAGGAATACGCCCTGCGCTACCAGTGGCACGGCATCGACTGGAACCAGCGCTACTACCCCGATGGCACGGATTTCGGCGCCCCCTACACCTACCCCAACGGCCTGAGCGAGTACCTGAACACCTCCGCCGATGAGCTCTTCGGGCGGGCCCAGCTCACCTGGCAGTGGGGCAAGGACGCCAGCCTCGTGGCCGGCTTCGAGGCCAACCGCTTCACCTATGGCGGCGACCGCGGCCACACCAGCAACGTGGACCTGAACTACGGGTCCCCGACCGTCTACGAGCCCGTCCCCGGCGGGGCCGTCATCCCCCTGAGGCCGTTCCTCGAGTGGACCGTGGATCGCCCCGTGCTACGCACGGCCCTCTACGCCCAGTACGCCTCGGGCAAGATCCTCGACGGCCACCTCTCCGTGACCGCCGGCCTCCGTTACGACAAGCAGCAATCCGACTTCAATGCCCTAGACCGGGGCCCCGTGGGCGGCCCCTATCCCACGGAGAAGCTCTCCTACAGCCAGGCGAGCCCCCGCCTGGGCCTCATCTACCACGCGAGCAACAACTACTCCCTCAAGCTCCTGGTGGGCCGCGCCTTCCGCACCCCGGCCCCCTCGGAGACCTTCGGCGCCAACACCTACGCCCTCGCCTCCAACCTCCGCTCCCTGCAACCGGAGATCGCTGACACGGTGGAGCTGGCCTCCGACTGGATCATCAACCGCAACCTCGATTGGCGCATCAACGTCTACGAGGCCAAGCTCAAGAACCTCATCGCCTACAGCCCCTCGCTGGCCAACCTGAGCGCCAACCTCTACACCCTGAAGACCCGCGGCGTGGAAACCGAGCTCCTGTGGGGCACCGGGCACTGGAACGGCTTCATCAACGCCAGCAAGTCCCAGCGGGTGAGCGAGACCGTGGAGGATCCCCTCATCAGCCCGAGCACCGAGGTCACCTGGATTCCCAGCCTCACCGCCAATGCCGGCGCCACCTTCAAGGTCGCCCCCTGGAGCGTGGGCGTGACCCTGCACTACCAAGGTGAGGCCAAGCGGCGGGACAGCGATCTGGGCTACGCCCCGCTGCGACCCGACACCGTGGCCGCCTTCACCGGGGCCAGCCTGCGCGTGGGCTGGCGGCCCACGAAGGCCGTGGAACTCGAGCTGGGCGCCACCAACGCCTTCGACACGAAGGGGTACTACGCCAAGAACATCGCCAATCCCTTCGACTACCGCGTGGACCCGCGCACCATCTGGTTCGGGATCCGGATCAACTAGGAGCCTTTGCCTCCCCGGCCCCCGGTGCCATCCTGGGAGGTCATGCGCCGCTCGATCCTCCCCGTCCTGTTGACCCTCGCCCTCTCCGCCCCGGCCCAGGCCGGCGGAGAGGGCCTCCGCTACCGGATGCAGATGTGGATGCGGGGCGAGGCCGCGCCGCGGGAGACCGTCTTCACCCTCCAGACCCAGGCCGCCACCCGCACCGCCAACCACGTGCAGAAGCCCCGCTTTGGCACCTGGGAACTGCGGGCGGACCGGGACCAGGGCACGCCCTGGCAGCAGGCCCCCCTGCTCCACCGGGCCCAGCGCCTGCTCTTCCTCAGCTCCCCCGTGGCCGAAGCCCATCCGCAGCCCCTGCGCATCGGTTTCCGGGGCCGCAGCCTGCCCGTGTGGGGCATGGAGGTGCCCGCGGGCCTGGAGGCCACCGCCATCCTCGTGGAGGTGGCCCCCAAGCTCCTCGCCCTCTGCGACCTCAGCGCCCGCTTCGCCACCGGCGACGTGGCCCGCATCGAGCTGCACCTGGAGGACGTGGGTTCCCTGGCCGCCGAACTGCCCGCCGCGGAAGGCACCGCCCTCCTGGGGACGATGCAGCGGTGGATGCGCGAGGGCGAAGACTGATTCGAGGCTGGAGACTGGAGACCTCGGTGCAAGCCCCAGGGCCGACCCGGATCATTCAGATGTGCCGAGAAGACCCGGGTTCATCGAGTCGCTCGAATCCCCTCCCTCCAGTCTCCAGCCTCCAGCCTCCAGCCTGCTTTCACACCGGCTGGAACTTCGTGACCACCTTCTTCTGCTGCACATTGCCCAGGCCGCTGTTGGAGCTCTCCTCGGTCCTCAGCAGCACCACGAGGCGGTTGCCGATGCGGCGGAAGCGCTGGGAGGTCTTGGAGGTCCCCTCGAAGGTCATGAAGAACTTGCTGGCCTTGTAGGCCACCTGTTCCTCCATCGCCAGCGGCGTGCCGTCGGCGGCGATCCAGACCTTGAGCGTGGCCTCCAGGGACTTCAGGGCCTTCTTCGCCTGGGCGTTGAGCTTGGGCTCGGGCTTGAACAGGAGCAGCCGCGCGGGCTGCCCTTCGAAGGTCTCCGCCTTCTCCTCGAGGAAGGTGCTCTGGGCCAGGTCCCGCAGGATGCCCGTGGCGGCGCTGAGGCTGTCGGCCAGGTCCACGGGATTCACGCCCTTGAGGCTCTTGGCCGTGCCGCTCTCCTTCTCGGGATCCTTGAGCGCCGCCTCCTGCTCCTTGCGAGCCTGGGCGAGCAGCGCTTGGCTCACCTGCATCTGGATGCCCTGGGGGCCGTCCTCCACCAGCACCTGGAAGGCGCCGGCCACCACCTTCGCGGGTTCCTTGCCATCCTTGTCCTGCTGCCAGAGCTGGCGCTCCAGCTGGCCCTTCACCAGGTCGCGCCCCTGGAGCTGCGCCAGGCGGGCCTTGAGGTCCGAGGGGGCATCCGCGCGGAGGGGGAGCAGGATCAGGGGCAGGAGGAAGAGGGGCTTCATGACCCCAGGATGGGGCCAATGCCCCCTGGGTTCCGTCATGGCCGTTTCACGCGCCCGGCGTGAGCTTCAGGATCGTGCGGCCCTCGCCCTTCTGACCCGCCCCGGCGCCCGACTCCCGGCGATCCTCCTGCACGAGCAGCAACCGGCCCTGATGCACGAGGTAGCGGCGCTGGGCGGACTGGTGCACTTCGAAGCTGATGAGCAGCACGCGGCCCTTGAGGTCCAGTTGCGTGTTCATGGCGTAGGGGATCCCCTCGGGGCCGATCCAGAGGGTGGCGAGGGACTGGGCCTCCTTGATCGGCCCCATGTCCTCCTTGTCCGTGCCCAGGGAGAGCTTCAGGACCAGCTTGCGGGCGGGGCGTCCCTCCCAGGCCTCCGGGGCCTCGCTCACGAAGGTGGCCTCGGCGAGGTCGCCCAGGAGATCCTCCGCGGCCCGCATGAGGCGCAGCCCCTCATCCACCCCCAGGGCTTTCAGGGCGGCCCCCTCGCCGTCCGGGCCCTTCTTCCCCTTGGCCTGGGCGATGCGCGCCAGCTGGGCCTCCGTCCAGCCCAGCTTCAGCCCCTGGGGGCCATCCTCCAGGCGCACCATGGCGTTGCCCTGCACGGGCTCGGCGCCCTTCTTCCCATCCCGGCTCCAGGTGTGCACCTCCGCCTGGGCCGTGAGGGGCCCATGGCCCTTCAGCTTCTCCAGGGCCGCCTTCAGATCTGACAAAGCGTCAGCCCGCAGGGGGATCAGGGCCAGGGCCAGCAGGCAGGCGTGCTTCATGGGCTTCCTCAGGATGCCGAGGTTACGCCGGCGACCCCGCCGGGCTTAGCGCTCGGAGCTTCCCGGATGAAGCGATACAATGGCCCTTTGGGGGATCCATGCCTTTCAAGGACGAGTGCGGCGTCTTCGGCATCGTTCCGCAGGCCGAGGCCTCGCGGCAGACCTACCTGGGCCTGTACGCGCTGCAGCACCGGGGCCAGGAGGCCGCGGGCATCGCCAGCCGCAGCCTGGGCTCCGACCTGAACCGCATCCACCTCCACAAGGCCCAGGGCTACGTCGCCGACATCTTCAGCGAGTCCGTGCTCAACGACCTGCCGGGCCACGCCGCCATCGGCCACACCCGCTACAGCACCACGGGCGGCAACGTGGCCTCCGCGGCCCACCCCTTCCTCGTGCACGGCCGCTTCGGGGCCCTGGCCCTGTGCCACAACGGGAACCTCACCAACACGGAGATCCTGCGGGAGAAGCTCATCCAGCAGGGCCACACCTTCAACTCCCCCAGCGATTCCGAGGTGATCCTCGGCCTCATCAGCCGGGCGGAGGCCACCACGCTCATCGAGGCGGTGGAGGAGGCCCTGCGCCAGTGCGAAGGTGCCTTCAGCCTGCTCATCCTCTCGGAGCACCTGCTCATGGCCGCCCGGGACCCCCACGGCTTCCGGCCCCTGGCCTACGGCCGCATGCCCCAGGAGAACGGGGTGCAGGCCCACGTCTTCTCCAGCGAGACCTGCGCCTTCGACTTGGTGGGCGCCGAGTACGAGCGTGAGGTGGCGCCCGGCGAATTGCTCATCGTGAAGGCCGACAACACCACCGAGAGCCGCTTCCCCGCCCCCAAGGTGGCCCCCCGCCCCTGCGTCTTCGAGCACGTCTACTTCGCCCGGCCCGACAGCTTCGTCTTTTCCCGCTCCGTCATGGCCACCCGCCGCGAGATGGGCCGCATCCTCGCCCGCCAACACCCCGTGGAGGCCGACCTGGTCGTGCCCGTGCCGGACAGCGGCGTGAGCGCGGCGCTGGGCTACGCCGAGGCCTCGGGCATCCCCTTCGAGTTCGGCATGATCCGCAACCACTACGTGGGGCGCACCTTCATCGAACCCAAGCAGAGCATCCGCAGCTTCGGCGTGAAGGTGAAGCTGAACCCCGTGCGGGAGCTGCTCAAGGGCAAGCGCGTGGTGCTGGTGGACGACAGCATCGTGCGCGGCACCACCTCCAAGAAGATCGTGGAGATGGTGCGCGCCGCCGGCGCCGCCGAGGTGCACCTGCGCATCTCCTCGCCCCCCACCACCCACAGCTGCTTCTACGGCATCGACACCCCCACCCGCGACCAGCTCATCGCCAGCCACAATGACGTCGAGGCCATCCGCGCCTTCGTGAAGGCCGACACCCTCGGCTACCTCACCCTGGCGGACCTGCGCGCCGCCGTGAAGGATCCCGGGGACACCTTCTGCTACGCCTGCTTCAACGGCGAGTACGCCGTGGAGCCCCAGGGCCCCGAACCCAAGGGCAGCGGCCTCGTGCCCTTCCCGGCGGCCCGGGCTTGACCACCGGGCCCGGCGGCGAACTCCAGGAGGCCTTCGAGCGGGGCCTGCGCTTCCTCGCGGCGGGGCTCGCCCTGCATCAGGATCACCGCAGCGGGGCCGCCACCGTCACCGCCGCCTGCGATGCCATCCGCTGCTTCATGGTGATCCTCGAAGCCGCCGCCCAGCGGAGCCTGCCCGATCCCGGCGGCGAGGTGCGCCGTCTGCGCGCCCAGCTGGAGGCGCTCCTCACGCCCGAGCAGGGCGCCGAGGAGGCCATGATGAACGCCGTGGAGGCCGCGCGCCTCGCCCGGGATACCGCGGCGGCCCTGCTGCCCGCCCTGGCGACCCGGAAGCCCTAGGCCCTGCGCAGCGGTTCCACCCGCAGGTACGTGAGGCAGCGCCACCCCCACTCCAGGGGGCCGAAGCGGAACCGCCCCAGCCAGGCCCGGCTCCAGCCCAGCTGCACGGCGTAGATGACCCCCGCCACCAGCAGCGAGAGGGCCGGCCCCAGGGCGAGGCCCGCCATCCCCAGGAGCTTCAGGATCAAGGCCAGCAGCAGGGTGTGCGTGAGGTAGTTGGTGAGGGCCATGCGCCCCAGGGGGGCCAGGCCCACGACCCAGCGGTGCCCTCCAGGCTCCGCCAGCAGGCGCAGCAGGCCCGTCACGTAGCCCAGCGCCAGGGAGAAGATGGCCGTGTCCTCCAGCAGGCTCCAGCCCGTGCCGTAATCCACGCTGCGCCAGGCCGCGGGCACCCAGCCGAAGGGATCGTGGACGAGGAAGGAGAGCGCCAGCCCGAGGCCCAGGGCGATCCGGAACGTGCGGCGCAGCTGCGGGGCATGGGCCTTGGGGTCCGCGATCCAGCCCGAGCGCCAAAGGGCCGCCCCCAGCAGGAAGAGCGGCAGGATCGAGCCGGCCTCATGCATCATCCGCGCGATGGTGCGCCCCAGCCGCACGGGCACCTGCGTCTGGAACAGGCCCTGGAGCGGCTTGTTCCCCAGGGCCATCGCCTCCGGGTGATGCCAGGCCTCCATGGACCACCGCGGGTCCAGGCCGAATTCATGGGCCAGGTTGGGCACGAAGCTCAGCAGGAGGAACACCCCCAGGGCCACGATCAGCATCGTCCGCGGCCGGGCCCTCAGGAAGGGGATCAGCAGGAACCCCAAGGTGGCGTAGAGCAGGAGCACATCCCCCGTCCACACGAAGCGGTAATGGAGGGCCCCCAGGATGAACAGCGCGCCGAGGCGGCGAAGGGCAATGGGCAGCACGGGGCCGCCCTTCCGCGACGCCCGCTCGAAGAGGATGAAGAAGCCGATGCCGAACAGCATGGAGAAGGTGGAGATGCCCTTGCCCCGGATGAAGATGTCCGTGAGCTCCGCCACCACCCGGTCCAGCCCAGTGAGGGGCGCCCCGCCCGGCTGCGCCGCCGTGGCGAACATCGACGCGTGGATCACCAGCACGGCGAAATAGGCCAGGGCCCGGATGATGTCCAGGGATACCAGGCGCTCCCCCTCCGGGGACCCCCCGGGAAGGACCGCCGCCGATTGAAATGAAGTCATGCCTTGAAATTACCACTCGACCGCGGGCCCTCCTCTTCTTTTCCAAGGCCTGCCCCGAGGGGGGTGATGCGACAAAATCGCAAGACGAGGCCCCCCGTGGGCCGGGGCCGGCGGGCCATGATGGAGGGGGTGGCCGGCCTTTCGGGCCCCCCGCCTTCGAGGTCCCGCCCATGCTGCCCTTCCCCCCGGCCCTGCACCGCGATGCCCCCCAGGTGCCCCCGCGGGCCGTCCCGCCGGCCCACCCGCGCGCCTCGGGCCTGCGCTGGGTCGCGGCCTTCACCACCCATTCCGGGGAGGTGGCCGTCCAGGAGGGCCACCTCTACCTGGATGTCGAGGCCCTGCGCAGGGCCATCAAGGCCCCGGACCTGCGGGGCCTCATCCCCGAAGCCGCCGCCTGGAAGGTCTACACCGAGGCCCGCCTGCCCCTGGCCTGGCGCTACGAAGCGCTGGTGGACCTGGGCGGCGGCTACCGGGCCCGCACCCTCACGGAGCTCTACCGCGCCCACTGGGCCAAGCCCCCGCTGGATGCCAAGGACCCCGTGTTCATGCGCTTCATCCAGGCCATCGACGTGCCCAAGAGCATGGGCGACTGGACCGAGTACCTGCTGGATGGCCCCCGCGTCCATTTCCGCATGAACGGCGGCGCCTGGCTCACCTTCGCCAATGAAGACCTGGCCCGCTCCACCGTGGCCGTGGACCTCGCCTTGCTGGGCCCCGAGGCGACCCCCTTGCGCCGGACCCTGGGCCGCATCGCCGAGGGCGAGGAGCCGCCGGCACCCCCCATGCGGCACCCTCGCTGACCCTGGCGCGGCAGGTGCCCGAGCCGCTAAGCTGAGGCTCAACCTGAATATCACCTGAAATCCCCCCCGACCCCCACCGCCAAGGTCTGGGCCCCCGCCGAAAGGCCCGACCGTGTTGCTGCGCGTCCCCCTCCGCCTCCTGCTCGCCTGCGCCCCCCTCGTGGCCCAAACGACCCCGGAGGCCCTCGACGTGGTGCCCCCGGGCGCCGCCGCCTACCTCTTCGCCCGGACCCCCCTCCTCGCCCAGGCCAAGCTCCAGGGCCTCCTGCAGCGCATGGGGGAGAAGGTCCCGGACCCCCTGCAGGAACTCCAGACCCGCTTCGGGCTCCGGCGCCTGCCCGTGGATCGCCGCGGCGTGGCCCTCGTCTTCCCCGAGCTTTCGCCCACGGGCCAGGCCCACCCCCTCGTCTTCCTCGCCCTGAAGGACCCCAAGGATCTCCTCGCCGAGCTCAAGGCCACGCCCCGGGAGGGCGGCCTCTACGCCTTCAAGGCCCAGGGCGAGGGGCGGGCCCTCACCCTCCGCGAGGGCTGGGCGATCCTCGGGGACCCGGGCCAGGCCCAGGCCCTCCGCAAGGCGGCCAAGGAGGCCGGGGGCCTGCGGCCCGCCCTCGGGGAGCTGGCCTCCTGGCTGGAATCCCAGGACCTCTCGGGGCTCCTCACGGGCGATGGCTTCTGGTCCCTGACCCAGGAGATCCGCAAGCAGGTGGGCCTCTCCCGGGCCGGTGCGTCCGCCGCCGGGGATCCCATGGCCAAGGCCGAGGCCTTCCTCGCCGAGGCCCAGCGCGAAGTCCGCTTCATCGGGGCCCGGGTGGACGTGGACGAGCACGGCAACCTGAAGGGCGTGCTCCGCGTCCAGCTCCACCCCCAGGGCCAGTGGACCCTCATGGGTGCGGGCCTCGAGGAGACGGCGGACCGGGGCCTCACCGGGCTCAAGGGTGCCGATTGCATGATGGCCATGGGCGGGGTCCTCCCCCGGGTGTGGCAGCGGGAGCTCGGCCTCCTCTCCCTGGCGGGGATGGGCGCCGACGCGGATCTCCCCGAAGCCGCCCAGCAGGCGCGGAAGGAGGGCCTCGACCGCATCACCCAGCAGATCCGCGGCATCCACATGGCCATGTCCATGCCCCCCGCCCCTCCCCAGCAGATCCTGGAAGTGGCCGACGCCGACGCCTACCTCCGCGAGCTGGAGGCCTTCTACGGCGGGGCGGCCAACCCCGTCCCCACGGGCGACAAGGCCAAGGGCAACCCCGCCTCCCTCCCGCGCCTCAGCGCGCAGCGCCGGCGGGTGGACGACCACGAGGCCCTCGCCATCCTCATGGCCCCCTCCCCGGACATGGAGCAGACCCTCGGGCAGATGCCCCCGGAGCAGGCCGCCCGCCTTCGGGAATCCCTGACCCGCCCCCTCTCGCTGCTCGTCCAGCTGGATCCGCACACCGTCGTGCAGCGCCAGGGCCCGATGAGCGCCCAGCCCGCTTCCGGGGAGCCCGCCCCCGACCTGAAGGAGGCGGCCGGACTCAAGGCGGCCACGGGCCTCCTGCCCGACCGGGCCCAGTTCTACGCCTACTTCAACGCCTCCAAGATCCAGGAGACCCAGGAGGCCTCCCTCGCCCTCCAGGAGTCCCACCTCACGGAGGAACAGCGTCGGGCCCTGCCGCCCCTGCCCCCGCTGAGCCCCTTCCCCGCCTTCGGGTTCGCCCTGCGCTTCGAGGGCGGCGCCTGGGAGCTCCACCTGGGCATGCCCTGGGAAACCCAGCTGGGCCTCCAGCAGGCCGGCCCCGAGCGGCAGAAGGCCGTCCTCGCCCGCCAGACGGCCCTGCAGAAGGCCCTGCAGGCGGAGCGCGCCAAGGGGGCTCCGGCCCCCGGGATGGAAGGGGCGGAGGACTCGGAGGAGCCCGACGAGGACTGAGTGCACCAGCGGCGGTGCATCCCCCGCTGAGGCCACGGCAGTTACCGGATCCGGGTCCACCCTTGGGAGAATGGGGAATGTCCTTCGCGCACCTCCACCTGCACTCCGAGTTCTCCCTGCTGGACGGCCTCACCCGCATCCCGGATCTCGTGAAGAAGTGCAAGGCCACGGGCATGCCCGCGGTGGCCGTCACGGACCACGGCAACATGTTCGGCATGATGAAGCTGTTCGACGCCTGCGAGAAGACGCGGGACGCCGATGGCAAACTGGCCGTGAAGCCCATTCTGGGCTGCGAGGTGTACGTGGCGCCCCGCACCCGCTTCGACAAGAAGCTGGAGGCCCGCAACCTCACGGGCGAGGAGGGCCTGGAGGACTGCGTGGATCCCAGCGGCAGCCGCGATGCCGGCTACCACCTGGTGCTGCTGGCCAAGAACCCCAAGGGCTTCGCCAACCTCAGCAAGCTGGTCTCCAAGGGCTTCACCGAGGGCTTCTACTACAAGCCGCGCATCGACAAGGAGATCTTGCGCGAGCATTCGGAGGGCCTCATCGCCCTGTCGGCGTGCCTGGGCGGCGAGGTGCAAGCCCGCATCCTCCAGAACCGCCTGGAGCAGGCGGAGCGCGTGGCGCTCGAGTTCAAGGAGCTCTTCGGCGAGGACTTCTACCTGGAGATGCAGGATCAGGGGTTCGAGAAGGAACAGGAGATCATCCCCTACCAGAAGGAACTCAGCGCCAAGACGGGCATCCCCCTGGTGGCCACCAACGACGCCCACTACCTGAACCACGACGACGCCGACCTGCACGACACCCTGCTCTGCATCGGCACCAAGGCCCTGAAGAAGAGTGAGCGCCGCATGCGCTTCTCCACGGACCAGTTCTTCGTGAAGACCCCCGAGGAGATGGCGAAGGTCTTCCCGGACAACCCCGAGTACCTGGCGCGCACCCTGGAGATCGCCGCCAAGGTGGACCTCTACCCCATCACCCGCAAGCCCGCCACGCCCACCTTCCCCGTGCCCGACGGGCACACCCTGGAGAGCTACTTCGTCCACGTCACCCGCGAGTGGTTCGAGAAGCGGATGCTGGAGAACCGCGAGGGCTGGGCCACGGGCCGCCTCAAGCACGCGGAGGAGGTGTACCGGAAGCGCCTGGAGTTCGAGCTCGACACCATCCTCAAGATGGGCTTCCCCGGCTACTTCCTCCTGGTGTGGGATTTCATCGCCAAGTCCCGGGAGATGGGCATCCCCGTGGGCCCCGGCCGTGGTTCGGCCGCGGGCAGCATCGTGGCCTGGTCGCTGAAGATCACCGACATCGATCCCATGCAGTACGATCTGCTCTTCGAGCGCTTCCTCAACCCCGAGCGCATCAGCATGCCCGACGTGGACATCGACTTCTGCCGCGATGGCCGCCAGAAGGTGATCGAGTACGTCACCGACAAGTACGGCCAGGACCGCGTGTCCAACATCGTCACCATCAACCAGCTCAAGACCAAGGCCGTCATCAAGGACGTGTCCCGCGTCTTCGAGAAGGACTTCAACTTCGCCAACACCCTCACCAAGCTCGTGCCCCAGGAGCCCGGCAAGCCCATCACCGTGGGCGAGGCCCTGGAGAGGAGCGAGGAACTGCGCCAGCGCTACGAGACGGATCCCGAGGTGCGCAACATCCTGGACATCTCCGCGCGGCTGGAGGGCCTGGCCCGCAACACCGGCGTGCACGCGGCGGGCGTCATCATCGCCCCCGAGGAGCTCACCCAGTTCGCGCCCCTGAGCAAGGACAAGGACAACAAGGTCATGGTGCAGTACACCATGATCGATGCGGAGCGGGCCGGCCTGCTCAAGATGGACTTCCTGGGCCTGGAAACCCTCACGCAGATCGCCAAGACCCAGGGCTACATCGCCCAGAAGCACGGCGCCCCCGTGGACATGCTCAGCATCCGGGGCTTCGACGACAAGAAGACGCTGCAGCTCTTCGCCAACGGGGAAACGGACGGCGTGTTCCAGTTCGAGTCCGGCGGCATGAAGCAGCTGCTGCGCAAGCTGCAGCCCGACCGCTTCGACGACCTCATCGCCCTCAACGCCCTCTTCCGCCCCGGCCCCCTGGGCGCGGGCATGGGCGAGGAGTACGTGGAGCGCCGCCACGGCCGCAAGCCCGTGGTCTACCCCTTCCCCCAGCTGGAGCCCATCCTCTCGCCCACCTACGGCGTGATCCTGTACCAGGAGCAGGTCATGCAGATCGCGCAGGAGGTCGCCGGGTACACCCTCGGCGAGGCCGACATGCTGCGCCGCGCCATGGGCAAGAAGGACCTCGAGAAGATGAAGAAGGAGAAGTCCAAGTTCGTGGAGAAGGGCGCCGCCCGGGGCTACGACGAGAAGAAGGCTTCGGAGCTCTTCGACACCATCGAGTACTTCGCGGGCTACGGCTTCAACAAGAGCCACTCCGCCGCCTACGCCATGGTGGCCTACGAGACCGCCTACCTGAAGGCCAACTACCGCACCGAGTTCATGGCGGGCATCCTCTCCACCAAGAGCCAGCGCACCGACGACGTGGTGAAGTACATCCAGGACTGCCGTGCCACGGGCATCGACGTGCTGAACCCCGACATCAACAAGTCGGGCCTCGACTTCACCATCACCGGCGAGAGCCAGATCCGCTTCGGGCTCTCGGCCATCAAGGGCCTGGGCGATGCGGCGCTGGAGGCCATCCTCGAGGCCCGCGAGAAGGAGGGCGGCTTCCAGGACTTCTTCCACGCCCTCAAGGCCACCGACCTCCAGAAGGCCAACCGCAAGGTGTGGGAGTGCCTCATCAAGGCGGGCGCCTTCGACAGCCTGGAGCCCCACCGCGCCGCCCTGCTGCACGGCCTGCCCGAGGCCCTCAGCGCCGCCGCCAGCGGCGGGGGGCCGGACCTGGGCATGACCTCCCTCTTTGATGAGGCCGAGCTCAGCAGCCTCGCCGCCGAGTGGCGCCTGCCCGAGGACGTGGAGCCCTGGGGCCGCATGGAGCGCCTGGCCGCCGAGAAGGAGACCCTGGGCATGTACGTGTCGGGCCACCCCCTCGACGACTACGTGGACGCCCTCAAGGTGCATACCGAGGGCGGCATCCTGCGCCTGCAGGAGAACGTGGCCAGCGGCCTGCGCCGGGATGGCGACGAGATCACCCTGGGCATCATGGTGGCCGGCTGCCAGTTCAAGACCACCCAGAAGGGCGAGCAGATGGCCATCCTCATGACCGAGGACGCCACCGCCAAGATGGAGATGCTGCTCCTCCCCACCCGCTTCGACCGCACCACCAAGAAGCGCAGTCGCCCCTTCGAGGAGCACAGCCACCACCTCCAGCAGGACGCCCTGCTGCGCGTCACCGGCGAGCTCAAGGTCGAGAAGGTCCAGCGCAACAACCCCAATGCCGGAGGGGGCGCCGAGGAAGGCGAAGAGGACGAGCAGGACGTGCTCAAGCTCTTCATCTCACGGATCGAGCCCCTCGCCGGCTTCCAGAGCGCCGGCTTCACCGGCGCCGTCATCCGCCTCCCCCCCGGCGAGTGCCCCCCCAAGCTCTTCAAGGTCCTCGGCGAGCTCAAGGGCAGCCTCCCCGTCTACTTCGACTACCGCAGCAAGGACGGCCTCGCCGCCCGCGTGAAGGCGGGGGGGGAGATCCGCATCAAGCACGACCCCAATCTGGCGGAGCGGCTGGCCAAGGAGTGCGGGTGCGCGTTGAGTTGGACGTACTGAGAGTGCTGGTCGGATAACGACAGAACCTGAGCGGCCCCGCCTGCGCCGAAAGGATGAGCGAAGTCGGGGTAGCGAGATGCTGAGATACGGCGGAAGGCAATGCAGGCGGGGTCCGATTCGCGCGCTGGGTTAGACCTCGTGCTTCTTGGACGTCTTGACTGTTCTAAGTTCGAGCGTCAATTGTTCACCCGCCGGAGTTGCAGACCAGAACAAGGCCATTCCACCTGCTGTCGTCTGCAGATATTTAATCTCCACGAGGCCGAGGGCACGCAATTGCAATGAAACAGTTTGGAATACTTGATCGTCGAGAATAGGCGATTTCCCAGTACGACCTGAAAATTCAAACGCAGCAGCTTCTAGAATATCTTTGACTCGATGGGAGTTCGGCTGTTGTAGCAGGTACGGACAAATGGCCGCGAAAATCTGTCTCCAAGTCATGGTCGCGGACCATGAAATTCCTGCCCTTCCATCCCTCCAGTAGCTGCCTGATAGCTGAATCGATTCATCGAGGCTTGCCAAATTTTCTAGACTTGGTTTTGCGAGGCCCTGGTTTCGCTTAAGTTCAGCGGCAAGACCTGCATTCTGTTTGCGAACTTCATTTAGTTCTTCGAATAGGGTTTCACTCGCTACCTTGTCGGCTCGAACCCAACCAAGAGCTGGGTAGGTCTTGATCGTCTTGGATAAACTCAAGGCAACAATTCCTGGAAGTTCACTGGCTGATTTCCAAAACCGCACAAGACGCTCCTTGGAGACCCGCTCCCGAAAATGTCGCAGCCGTTCCCGAAGAACAGGATCTTTCTCTGATTTACCTAGGGGAATATCGTCTGGACTTTCGTGCAGAAGAGCAATTACCCTAAGCCCTCTGGAAAGAGCGTACTCATATTCTTGTTCTGTATAACTAATTCCAGTGGCTGTCAGTGACCCGTAACGCCCACCGATCATCAGGATGTAATAATCACAGTCATCAATAATCTTCTTAATGAAAGCAAACTGATCTTCATCAGCCGCTGGGAATAATTCCATCCCTGCCGGAATGCAATCCATTTCCATGAGAGCTTGGATGATTCGTTGTCGTTCTTCCTTTAGGTCAGCGTAAGTGGAACTAATGAAAACTTGATATCGCTTATCCATGATTTCTTCCTAGTGCTGCGGTTGGGAATTCTGCATGGCGGGAGATCTAACTTTCGAAATCAGCAGCGATGCCGCTACGCGGCATCGCTGCTGATTTGAGCGGTTAGGCGCATCGAGTCTAGATTTATGAGGAAAGACCATTTTGAACAAGGAAATCGAATACATTTTCTTTGTGTTCTTTTGAAAGGTATGAGTCGAGGATCTGATCCCCAAACCCATCTCCAATTCCAACTTGAACTCGAAATAAACTAGCACTTGCATTAAGGACCTGGTGGATGAATTGGAATGCACAGTCGAAAGCCCTCTCGCTCTCCTCAACGGCATTTCTAACTTCAAGCTCGAGGTTGTCTTGATAACCAAATTGGTAATTGCAAGCCTCTCTGAGCTCTTTTAGCTTGGACATCACATCAAAAAAAGATTGAGGTACAAAATGGTTCTGAACGAACTGAGATTCTATGATTCGCAGCAGCTTTGCATGCTGAATATGTTTTAGATCTTCTAAGCGAACTCGGGGATTTATCCAACACATTGCCATCGAGATATGAAACATCGAATAATAGAGGCCGATAGGTTGATAAACAAGACTATCTTGTGATTCAAGGCTCGCAATAGCAGTCTCTCTAAAGCAGACGGCAGTTAAAATGCTCTTGGAGGACTTCATTATCCTGTGATCCCATTCTGACGAATTTGATCTCACTGAATTTTTAATCTTGTCTTTGAAATTCGATTTAAATTTTGGGTCCTTCAGATAGCTTTGGATCACATCTTCAATGTTCCACATAGTTTCTCCTCGAAGAACTGCGTTATCAAAACCATCGGTGCGTCCTAAAACAGGTTGATCCTGATCTGCCCAATAGCCAATCCATCAGCATTCCAATCCGTGAAAGGTCCCACCGAGTACTCAGATCCCAAATATCCCGACCAGCCTAAATCCTGGGCTTCCCGAATTGCAAGGTTTTCGAAATCATTCCCCTGAACCCAATCCGGGTCATGGCCTTCCATCCTCCTCACCCTTCCGATTCCGTCACCCTGAACCATGCCCCGCTACCCCATCCTCGCCCCCGCCCTCCTCCTCACCACCCTCCCCGCCCTCACCAGCCCCCTCGCCACCCGCACCCCCTACCACGGGGCGTCGGACGTGATCACCCACCCCGGGGACGCGGCCCTGGCCGAAGCCTGGTTCTCCAACTCCGCCGGGCTGCAGAAGGCCCTGGAGCATGCCTCCGTGCGGGTGGAGCTGCGGCGGGGGGACCTGTGGGAGACCGTGGGCGTGGGGCGCACAGATGGGGAGGGGCGGGTGGCGGTGGCCTTGACTGCGCCGAGGGCGCCGGGGCGTTACCCGGTGCGGTGGACGGCGGCGGCGGGAGACACGCCCCAGGTGGCGGAGGCCACGCTGCACGTGCTGGGCGAGGCGGCGGTGACGGTCTTTGATGTGGACGGCACGCTCACCACCTCGGACGCGGAGAACTTCAAGGACTACGCCCGGCGGTTGCTGCGCCATGCGAAGGCCGAGGGCCCGAAGCTGCGCCCCGGGGCCGTGGCGGCGGTGCGCCGGGCGGCGGCCCAGGGACCCGTGGTCTACCTCACGGGCCGGGCGCCCTGGCTTTCCCGGCCCACCCGCGAGTGGCTGGCCTTCCACGGCCTGCCCGAGGGGATCGTGCTGCTCATGCCCGAGAGCCGCGACATCCTGCCCACGGAGGCCCGCGTGGGCCGCGCCAAGACGGAGCGGCTGCAGGCCCTGAAGGCCCTGGGCTTCACCTTCCGCGCCGCCTACGGCAACGCCCGCACGGACATCCACGCCTACGCGGCCCTGGGCATCGACAAGGCCGCCACCTTCATCCTCGGGAAGCACGGCGGCGAGGAGGGCACCGTGAAGCTGGGGGAGGCCTTCCCCACGGAGTAGCCGCCTACCGCTTCGGGACGTAGCGCAGGGCCACGATGCCCGCGCCCAGCTCCTGCCGGTCCACCAGCTCCAGGTCCACGACCCGGGAGAGCCCCGCGAAGAGGGTGGGCCCGTGGCCCGCGATCCGCGGGTGCACGATGAATTCGTACGCGTCGATGAGGTCCAGCTCCGCCAGCGCCAGGGGCAGGGTGAGGCCCCCCGTGGCGATCCCCTTCCCCGGCTGGGCCTTGAGGGCCCGAACGGCGGTGGCCAGGTCGCCCGTGAGCAGCTCGGCGTTCCAGTCCACCTCCAGGAGGGTGCGGGACACGACGACCTTCCTCGCCGCGCCGATCACCTGTGCGAAGGGTTCCATCCACGCGGGCCGCGCGCCGGGGGGCACCGGGTGGCGCCACCCGTCCTCCATCAGCTGGTAGGTCACGCGGCCCAGGAGCAGGGTGTCGGCCGCCGCGAGGCCTTCCTCCGCGTGGCGGTGCAGGGCCTCGGTGGGGATCATCACGCGGTGGTCGCAGCAGCCGTCCAGGGTGACGTTGATGGAATACCGGAGGGGTCGCATGGGGAGAGGGTACCGCCGCCCCCGGAGGCGGCGGTACGGCATGGGCGGGCCGGGGCCGCGAAGGGAGGGACTGGCCCCCCGCCCTTCTCCCCACTGGCCCCTTCCGCGGGCCCCTTCGCCGTGACCTTGGAAGGGGGCCCCGTGGGCCCAGCCCTGAGGTCACCATGTCCGTCGAACTGCTCTCCCTCACCCTGGTGCTCGGCACCTACTTCACCTGCGCGGGGCTGGACCGCCTGCGCCCCGCCCGGAGCTTCCCCCGGCCCCGGGGCTGGACCTGGATGGGGCTCGCCTTCCTGCTCTCCTTCCTGGCCCTGAACGCCCTCATCCCCGCCCTGCTGTCCCCCGCCTGGATCGCCCGCCACGCCCTGCTGCCGGGCCACCGCCTGGGCACCTGGGGCGGCGTGATTGTGGGCTTCCTCGTGGAGACCTTCATCGGCTACTTCCTCCACCGCGCCTTCCACCGCGTGCCCTTCCTCTGGCGCTGGTTCCACCAACTGCACCACAGCTCCGAGCGCATCGACACCCTGGCCACGGCGGTGGCGCACCCCTTCGATGTGAGCCTGGGCATCGCCCTGGGGCTCGTCATCCGCCTGGGGCTGCTGGGCCTCACCCCCGAGGCCGCCATCTGGACGGGCACCCTCACGGGCCTCGCCTTCATCTTCCAGCACGTGAACCTCGCCACCCCGCAGTGGGTGGGCATCCTGATCCTGCGCCCCGAGGCCCACTGCATCCACCACGAGCGGAACATCCACGCCTTCAACTACAGCGAGTTCCCCCTGTGGGATGTGCTCTTCGGCACCTTCCGCAACCCCGCCACCTGGGCCGGGGAGGCGGGCTTCGGCCCCGAGCGCTCCCAGCGCCTGGGCGCCATGCTCCTGGGCCGGGACGTGACCCTGCCCGAGGGCGGCGCCTGAGGCACCCAGCCCCGCCGCCGGGGAGTATGATTCGGCCATACCCATGGCCCGAACCCGCTTCCACGACACCGGCGAGGGGTCGCCCCTCCGGTCCTTGCCCGCCGCGGCCCTCCGCGCGGTGCTGCAGGAGGGCTACGCCGGCGGGCAGCTCCGCCGGGATCTGGCGGCGGGCTTCCTTGTGGGCATCGTGGCCCTGCCGCTCGCCATGGCCCTCGCCATCGCCGTGGGCGTGCCGCCCCAGGCGGGGCTGACCACGGCCATCGTGGCGGGCTTCGTCACGGCCCTGCTGGGCGGCTCGCGCATCCAGGTGGTGGGGCCCACCGCGGCCTTCATCGTGGTGCTGGCGCCCCTCTACGTGCGCTTCGGCCTGGCGGGGCTCCTGCTCTCGGGCCTGCTGGCGGGGCTCCTCCTCATCGGCATGGGCCTCCTGCGCCTGGGCCGCTTCATCCAGTTCATCCCCTTCCCCGTGACCACGGGCTTCACCAGCGGCATCGCCGTGGTGATCGCCGTGCTGCAGCTCAAGGACTTCTTCGGGTTGCAGGTGCCCCACTTCCCGGACCACTTCCTGGAGCGCACCTGGGCCCTGGTGAAGGCGGCCCCCAGCGCCTCGCCCACGGAGTTCGGCTTCGGGCTCGCCACGCTGCTCATCCTCCTCATGCCCCGCCTGCCCAAGCGCTGGCTGGCGCGGCTGCCCCGGGCGATCCGCAAGGTCCCCGCCCCCCTGCTGGCCCTGCCCCTGGCGGGCCTCGCGGGCTGGCTGCTCGCGCGGACCGTGCCCGGCTTCCACCTGGAGACCCTGGGCACCCGCTTCCACACCCTCGTGGACGGCCGGATGGTGGACGGCATCCCCCGCACGGGCCTGAGCCT
>DATFAX010000039.1:0-13618 GCA_035254125.1 Holophagaceae bacterium
CCCTGGGCTTCGTGCAGCTGGACAGCATCGCCACGGTGGCGCGGGCCCATGACCTCACGCTGCATGCGCGGTTGGCGGGCTACCGCCCGGAGCAGCTGCAGTCCCTGCTGGAGCAGGATCGCGCCTGCTTCGAGCACTGGACCCACGACGCTTCCGCCATCCCCACGACCCACTACGCCCACTGGAAGCCCCGCTTCCGGGAGGATGAGGCCCGCATGCGGGGCCACGCCTGGTGGAACCACCACTTCCGCGGCACCGATGCGGAGGCCGTGCTCACGGACGTGCGGCGGCGCATCACGGAGGAGGGTCCCCTCATGAGCGCCGACTTCGAACACGCAGAGAAGCGCGGGCCCTGGTGGGGGTGGAAGCCCCAGAAGGCGGCCCTGGACTTCCTCTGGCGCAGCGGGGTGCTGGCGGTGCGGGGGCGCCGGAACTTCCACAAGATCTACGACCTGTCGGAGCGCGTGCATCCCGAGCTACACGGCCTTCCCGAGCCCCACTCGGAGGCGCAGGTGGCCTGGGCCTGCTCGGAGGCGGCACCGCGCCTCGTCCTCTTCTCCCCGCGGGAGCTGGCCCAGTTCTGGGACGCCGTGGGGATCGCCGAGGCCAGGGCCTGGTGCGAGGACCAGGTGAAGGCGGGCGCCCTCGTGAAGGTGCACGTGGCCTCTGCCGATGGCCGCGAGCCGCAGGCGGCCTATGCCATGGCCGACTGGGAGGCGCGCCTGCGCAAGCTGCCCGAGGCGCCTTCGGGCATTCGGCTGCTGGCCCCCTTCGACCCCGTGATCCGCGACCGCGACCGCGCCCTGCGCCGCTTCGGCTTCGACTACCGCTTCGAGGCCTTCACCCCGGAGCCCAAGCGGCAGTATGGGTACTACGTGCTGCCCATCCTGGAGGGCGGCCGCCTCATCGGCCGACTGGATCCCAAGCTGCACCGGGACCGCGGCGAGCTGGAGATCAAGGGGCTCTGGTGGGAGGCGGGCGTGAAGGCCACGAAGGCCCGGAAGAAGCTGCTGCGGGAGGCCCTGGAGGCGCTGGCCGGATGGATGGGGGCGGAGGACGTGATCGGGTTGAACTGAACGATCGCCGCGAAGGTCCCTAGCGCCGGGGTTCCAGCAGGTCCAGCGAGGCCTGCAGCAGGGCGTGCACCCCCACGGGCAGGGCCGACTCGTCCACGAAGAAGCGCGGGGAGTGGTTGGAAGCCGCCGTGGCGACGTCCTGCGCCTTGGGGGTGACGCCAAGGAAGAAGTAGAAGCCGGGGACCTGCTGGGCGTAGAAGGCGAAGTCCTCGGATCCGGTGATCACATCCTGGGGGAGGACGTTGGCGACGCCGGCCGCCTTGCGCAGGCTGGGCAGCACCCGCTCCACGAGGGCGGGATCGTTCACGGTGACGGGGTAGGCGTTGCTGTAGGGCAGCTTCACCTCGGCGGTGGCGCCATGGGCCTCCGCCACGTGCTGGGCCACGAGGCGCAGCTGGGCCACGGCGGTGGCGCGCATGGCGGGATCGAAGGTGCGCAGGGTGCCGAGCATCTCCACCCGGTCGGGGATGATGTTGGAACGGACCCCGCCCTTGATGGCGCCGAAGGTGAGCACGGCGGGCTGCTGGGTGAGGTTGAGCCGGCGGGAGACGATGGTCTGGGCCGAGGTGATGAGCTCCGCCGCCGCCACCACCGGATCCACGCCGCCCCAGGGGCGCGCCCCGTGGGTCTGCCGCCCGGTGACGACGATGCGGAAATCGTCCACCGCCGCCAGGGCCGGGCCACTGCGGTAGCCGATGCGGCCGGCGTGGAGGCCGGAGGTCAGGTGCAGGCCCATCACCGCGAGGGGTCTGAAGTCCTTGAAGAGACCCTCTGCCAGCATGGCCTCCGCGCCGCCAGTCTCCCCCACGGGCGCGCCCTCCTCAGCCGGCTGGAAGATGAACATCACCTCGCCATGCAGGGTGGCCTTGCGGGAGGCCAAGCCCTGGGCCACCCCCATGAGGATGGCCGTGTGGGCATCGTGGCCACAGGCGTGCATCACGCCCACCTGCTCGCCGTTGTACTCGGTGGTGATCTTCGACGCGAAGGGCAGGTCCACCTGCTCCTTCACGGGCAGCGCATCCATGTCGGCGCGCAGGGCGATGCGCGGCCCGGGCTTGGCGCCGCGGAGGATGCCCACCACGCCGGTGCGGGCGATGCCCGTGCGCACCTCCAGGCCCAGGGACCTCAGGTGGTCCGCCACGAGCTTGGAGGTGCGGACCTCGCGGTTGCCCAGTTCCGGGTGCTGGTGGATGTCCCGGCGCCAGGCGAGCACCTTCGCCTCCACGGAGGCCGCCAGGGCCTCCACGGGGTCCTGGGGGGTGGCCAGGCACGGCAGCGCGAGCATTCCAAGGACCAGGGCAGTCCGCATGGGCCCTCCATCGGGAATTCGGGAAGTGCCTGGAGGCTAGCACGGGCCCGCCGGGGACCCGATCCCTGTGGTCAACTATCCGGATGAAGACGTTCCTCCGCCTGCTGCCGGCCCTGGCCCTGGCCAGCCTCATCGCCGTCCTCAGCCACCAGTCTCGGCTGCCCGGGGGCGTCGCCCTGCCGCCACCCCTGGACAAGGTCGTGCACGCCGCCGTGTACGCCGCCCTGGCCTTCCTCCTGGACTGGGGGCTCCAGGGCCGCACCGACTGGCCCGTGTACCGGCGCCATGGCCTGGCCTTCCTCCTCCTCGCGGCCTTCGGCGCCAGCGACGAGTGGCATCAGGGCTTCGTGCCCGGGCGGGATGCCTCCGCCCCGGACTGGCTGGCCGACGTCTTCGGCACCCTGGTGGGGCTGGGGGTGGCCAGCCTGCCCATGCTGGGCTCCCGCCACCTCGCGGCCTTCGGCTGGCATCGCGGCGAACTGAAGCGCCGGGATCCCGCCCGCCCCCTCATCCTCGTGGCCGATCCCCACTGGCGGGACACCACCTTCCCCGGGCTGCGGGAGGCCGCGGCCGCCCGACCCGAGGCGGATTGGCTCTTCCTAGGCGATGTGTTCGACGTGTGGGTGGGCATCCCCGCCATGGAGACGCCCGCCCAGGCGGCCTTCCTGGAATGGGTGGACGAGCGCCGCGCCGCCGGGGCCTGGGTGGGCCTGTGGCTGGGCAACCGCGAGTACTTCCTGGATCGCCACGCCTCCCGCTTCGACCTCCTGGGCGAGGGCATCGGCGGCCACCTGGCGGGCGAGGGCTTGGCCTTCGAACACGGGGACCTCATCAACGCGTCGGATCGCGCCTACCGCACCTGGAACCTGCTCAGTCGCAGCGGCCCCCTGTGGGCCTTCTTCCGCTTCCTGCCCGGCCCCTGGGCCCACGGCCTCGCCACGGGCATCGAGCGGAAGCTGCGCACCACGAACCGGGAGTACAAGCTGGCCTTCCCCGAGGCGGCTTTCGGGGACGCCGCCCGGGCCGTGGCACCGGCCACCTTCCTCACGGGCCACTTCCACACGGAGCAGCGGGTGGCCAACGGCCTCGCCCTGCCCTGGGCCTTCGAAGGGCGGTTCT
Source organism: Holophagaceae bacterium (assembly GCA_035254125.1). Classification (GTDB taxonomy): domain Bacteria; phylum Acidobacteriota; class Holophagae; order Holophagales; family Holophagaceae; genus JAFDVN01. The sequence continues at coordinate 3,505 of DATFAX010000039.1, forward strand.
GGGTCTGGTCCAGCGGCAAGGTGGAACCCTTCAACCTTTGAACGGGTCCCGGCATCCAATCTCCCGAGGAGTTGACCATGCGCCTTTCCCCCTTCGCCCCCATCCTGCTGCTCGCCCTGGCCGCCTGCAGCCCCTACACCATCAAGCGGGATTTCGATCCGAGCGCGCCCCTGGCGGCCTATCGCACCTATGACTGGTACAAGCCCAAGGCGGAGAAGGCGGGGGATGCCCCGCCCCGCATGAGCGCCTTCAATGACGCCCGGGTGCGGGCCGCCGTGGAGCGGGAGCTGGGGGCCCGGAACCTCAAGCGGGAGACCGCCGCCGACCCCGACGTGCTCCTGGATTACTTCCCCGTCTACCAGAACCGCCACTACACCACCCACACGCGGGTTGGCGTGGGCACGGGCGGCTGGGGCTGGGGCATGCGCACCTCCATCGGCACCAGCCGCCGCCACACCTACAAGGAGGGCACCATCGTCCTCCAGATGGTGGACTTCAAAACCAACAAGCTCGTGTGGGAGGGCGTCGCCGAAGGCGCCCTCACCGACCTCGCCGGGAATCCCCAGGAAGCCGAGGAGGCCATCGGCCGGGCCGTGAAGGACCTGCTGGAGGAGTTCCCGCCGAAGAAGTAGGCCGGAACATCGGAATAACGGGAACGCAAATGGCGCGAATAAAGGATCGAGGGGAAGGGCCACACCTCTCCTTCTTCATTCGCGTCATTCGCGCATTTATTCGCGCCATTCGCGATCCAGTTTTTTTCGAACGATGAGCCGGGACACCCATGGCATCCTGTCCTCCCTCCGAAGGAGCTTCCATGGCCCAGATCACCCTCCGCGGCAACCCCATCCACACCTCCGGCGACCTGCCGAAGGTGGGCTCCCCCTGCCCCGCCTTCACGCTCACGAAGGCCGACCTCTCCGAGACGAGCCTGCAGGACTACGCCGGCAAGCGGGTGGTGCTGAACATCTTCCCCAGCATCGACACGCCCACTTGCGCCACGAGCGTGCGCACCTTCAACAAGCGCGCTTCCGAGAAGCCCAATACGACGATCCTCTGCATCAGCGCGGACCTGCCCTTCGCCCAGAAGCGCTTCTGCGGCGCCGAGGGCCTGGAGGCCGTGGTGCCCGTGAGCACCTTCCGCAACCCGGATTTCCTGCAGGCCTTCGGCGTGGCCATCACCGACAGCCCCCTCAAGGGCCTCTGCGCCCGCTCCGTGGTGGTGGTGGATGAGCAGGGGAAGGTGATCCACACCGAGCTGGTACCCGAGACGGGTAGCGAACCCGATTACGATGCGGCGCTCGCCAAGCTCTGAGCCCCGCCCTCAGACGATCTCCAGCGCGGTCTCCAGCTCCCGGGCGAAGGCCGCGTCCAGATCGTAGGGTTTGGACACCAGGTGCTTCACGCCGGCCTTGCGCATGAGGAGGCCGTAGGAGGTCCCCAAGGTGGGGAGCGCCACGACGATGGCGAAGGTCTGCTCTCCCCGGCTCTGGTGGAGGAAGCTGGCGAGTTCCAGATCCTGCAGCTCCCGGAAGCCGCCGTCGATGAAGACGAGGTCCACGGCGCGCTCCGCCACGAGTTCCAGCCACCGGGGAATGGAGTCCACCCACCAGACATGGTCGTAGCCATCGGCCTCCAGGAAGGTTTCCAGCGCGTCCCGCGCCGGCCCAGGGGGCATGGCAATGGCCAGGTTGCGCCCGCGCTTCTTGAGGCGGCGCAGGGCCTGGGCCCGGGCGGCTTGGGCCGGATCCTCCCGCCGGGGCTGCGGTGGCGGCGAGGGCGGCAGGATGATGGGCAGCTCCGGGAGGCGCGGGGCGAGAAAGGCCCGGAGGGCCTCCCGGGCCGGTTCAGGGAGGCCCCGGAGCCGCAGTCCCAGATGGAGCCGGCCCTCACGGAGTCCGGCCCAGGCCAGGCGTCCCTCCCCTTCCAGCGGCATCAGGCCCTCGAGCCCAGCCAAACGCACCACATCCAGGGCCTGGCCGGCTTCCAGGAGCCCCTCCTCCCACCGCCGGGGGCCTACGGGCCCCTCCAGGTGGTCCACGCGAAAGGCCAATCCCGATTCGGAGATCGAGACCAGGGGACCCCGGAACTCCAGGCCCTCGCCGAGGTGGGTCCGCACCTGCACGCGGCCCTCCGGGGCTTCGGGCCGCCACCGGGGGGCCACCCTCCGATCCCCGGGCTGGAACCCCTTGGGCAGGTTGGCCACGTAGCAGCTCCGATCGGGATAGTGGTGGAGCTGCGTGATCCCCATCCAGCGCTGCCCTGCGAAGCCGAAGGCGAGCTTCAGGGTTTCCCCCGGGGAAACGGGGGGGGAGAGATCCCTCAGTCGAAGCGTGAGCCGGTTCCGCGAGGGGTCGAGGGCTTCTACCCAGGCGTCCAGTTCCACCCCGCCTTGGGTCTCAACAGTGAGGTCGCCCCGCTCTTCCAGGAGTCGGGCCAGGTGATCCAATGCCATGCCCGATTCATCGGCCGGGCGGCCGGGGTCCTGAATGCCCGCGCTACCGGATCTGGCGGAGGCGACGCAGCTGCGGCGCCCGCCAGGCCGTGGCGCCGACGGTCAGCAGGGTCATGCAGCCGCCGAAGATGACGCTCGGCACGAGTCCCAGCGCCTTGGCGGCGAGGCCGCTCTCGAAGGCCCCCAGCTCGTTGGAGCTGCCGATGAAGAAACTGTTCACGGCGGACACGCGGCCCATGAGGGCCTGGGGCGTATAGGTCTGCACGAGGGTGGCACGGAGCACCACGCTGACGTTGTCCAGGGCCCCGCCCAGGGCGAGGAGCACGAGGCTGAGCCCCAGGGACCGCGAGGTGGCGAAGGCGATCCAGGTGAGGCCGAAGCCCGCCACGCAGGCGATGAGGGTGAGACCCGCCCGCTTGAACATACCGTGGCGCGCCAGCCAGAAGCCCATGAGCACGGCCCCCGCCGCCGGGGCCGCCCGCAGCCAGCCCACGCTCTGGGGCCCGGCGTGGAGCACGTCCAGGGCGAAGGCGGGGATCATGGCCACGGCCCCGCCGAAGAGCACGGCGAAGAGGTCGAGGCTCAAGGCCGCCAGCACCACCTGCTGGGAGAACACGAAGGCCACGCCCTCCTTCAGGCTGTCCAGGATGGCCGTGGTGGGCGCCGCGGGCCGCGGCCGGGGCTTGAGGGCCAGGAGGGCGAGGAACCCGGCCACGTAGCCCACGGTCATCACGCCGTAGGTCCACAGGGGCCCCTTCCAGGCGTAGAGCAGGGCCCCGCAGGCGGGCCCCGCCACGGTGGCGATGTGGAAGAGGGTGCTGCGCCAGGTGGCGGCGTTGGCGTAGAGCTCCACGGGGATCAATTCCGTGCCCAGGGCCACGGAGGCGGGCCGGAAGAGGGCGCGGGCCACCCCCGCCATGGCCTGCACGGCGTAGAAGGGCCAGAGGGCCTGCACGCCGCCCAGGTTCAGCTGCACGAGCCAGGCGGCCCCCAGCAGGAGGCCCAGGAGGCCCCAAAGGCTCAGGGCCCGGCGGTCGTAGTGGTCGGAGGCCCACCCCCCGAAGAGGGTGAGAGCCAGGAAGGGCAGCGCCTCGGCGAGGCCGATGAGCCCCACGGCCCAGGCCGCATCGCCCACGCCCCGGGTGGCGCGGGCCAGCTCGTACACCTGCAGGCCCAGCACCGTGGTCTGGATCTGCGTGGCCAGGAAGACCCCGAACATGCCGCCCATGAAGGTGCGGTACTCGGGAACCCGGAGGGCGGCGAGGGAGTCGGAGGCGGGGTCGGTCATGGAGCTCCAGGATGACGCAGGCCCGGGGTGGATGCCCCGGGCCCGGACAGATCGTCAAGATTCGGGGCTACTCGTAGCGCAGCGCGTCGATGACGTCCAGCTTGGCGGCCTTGATGGCCGGCAGGAAGCCCGCGGCCACGCCCACGATGCCGCTGAACCCCAGGCCCAGGACGATGGCCCAGCTCTCGGTGACGGCGGGGACGCCCACGGCCTGCAGGATCATGATCGCGCTCCAGGCTATGCCCACGCCGATGAGGCCGCCGAGGATGGAGAGCACCATGGCCTCCACGAGGAACTGGAGCATGATGCTGCGCTGGGTGGCGCCGAGGGCGCGGCGCACGCCGATCTCCCGGGTGCGCTCGGTGACACTCACCAGCATGATGTTGCTGATGCCGATGCCGCCCACGATGAGGCTGATGCTGGCACTCACGGCGAGGAAAGTGGTGATGACGCTGGCCTGCTGGTCCTGCATCTTCACCCAGTCGTCCTGCTTGCGGATGGTGAACGGGTTGTCGTCCTTGGCCGCCACCTTGAGCCGCTGCCGCAGGAGGGCAGTGACTTCGGCTTCAGCCTGATCCGACTTGCCATCCTTGGCGCTCACCATGATCTGCTGGATGCGATCGCGGCCCATGATTTTGCGCATGACCGTGGTGTAAGGGGCCACGATCACGTCGTCCTGGTCGCCCATCATGCTGGCGCCCTTCTTCTCCAGCACGCCGAGCACCATGAAGGGCATCTTGCCGATGCGGATGGTTTGCCCCACGGGATCCTCGCCGTTGGGGAAGAGGTTCTCCTTCACGGTATTCCCCAGCACGCAGACCTTGGCCTGGCTGCGCACCTCGGAATCGTTGAAGAAGCGCCCGGAGATGGTGTCCCACCCCTTGATGGTGAGGAACTCGGGGCCGGCGCCCTGGATGCTGGACTGGTAGTTGTTGTTCTGGAAGATCACGGGGCGGCCCGTGCGCACGGTGGGGGTGGCCGCGGTGACGCTGTCCCCCAGCTCGGCCTGGATGGCCGCGGCGTCCTCATCCCGAAGCACCTCCACGCTGCCCATGGCCATGGGCCCCATGGAGCTCTTGTTGGTGCCGCCGTTGAAGATGATGAGCATGTTGCTGCCCATGCTCTGGATGATGGAGATGGAGGCCCGCTTGGAGCCCTCGCCAATGCCGATCATGGCGATGACAGAGCCCACGCCGATGATGATGCCAAGCATGGTGAGGAAGGCCCGCATCTTGTTGCGCGTGATGGCAAAAAAGGCGAGCTTGAGAAACTCCAGGATGGCCATGATCAACCTCCCTGAGCCAAGCAACCGGAAGGGCAGAAGTCTCGCGTATCGCCAACGGCGATACCGAGAAAAAAGGCGAGCTTGAGGAATTCCAGGATGGCCATGGTGCCTCCTAGCGCCGGCCGGGCATGCCCGGACCGCCCATGGTGGGACCGCCCGCGGCCTTCTTCGTGAGGTCCTCGACACCCACGAGGATGACGATCCCTTCGGTGATGCCTTCGCCCGAGACCTCGGTGTACTGGCCATCGCTGATGCCGGCTTTCACGACCAGGGCCTTGGGCTTGCCGTTATCCAGGATCCAGATCCGGTCCTCACGTCGGGAGGCCATGCCCCGGGCCATGGCACCGCCGCCCATGCCGCCGCCCATGGGCCGCTGCCCGCCGGGCGCCGCGCCTGCACCCGCCGGAGCTCCGCCCTTGGTGGGGGCGTCGGTCTTCTTGGTGTCGTCCTTGGGCAGGAAGGCCAGGGGGTTAAAGCGCAGGGCCGCGTTGGGGACCTTGAGCACATCCCGGCGCTGGTTGGTGACGATGGTGATGTTGGCGGTCATGCCCGGCCGCAGGGCCAGATCCCCGGCGAAGACGGGACCGCCGAGCATGGCAGCGCCACCGGGGGTGCTGGCGATCTCCTTCCGGCTCATGCCGGCGGGCGCGGTGGAGGGCTTGGACGTGGGGGCAGCCGCGGCCTTGAGCGCGGCGTTTCGCTCGGCCATGCGCTCCTTGAAGCGCTTCAGGAAGGCCTCCTTGGTGGTGCCTTCGGGGAGGCGGTCCTTCATGCGTTCCCAGGCCTTCTCGGGATCCATGTCGGCCATCGGACCTCCCTGGGGGCCCCCCGCGGGCCGACCGGCCTCGGCGGCGCCCCGGTTCCACCCACCCCTGCCCTCGCCTTTGCCCTCCCCCTTGGGGGCGGTGGCGTCAAGGCCCTTGGCGGCGCCCTCCTCCTTGTTGAGGGCCTCGTTGGGTACTTCGATCACCACCTTGTAGGTGACCACGTTCTGATTGGTGATGGGCTCCAGGCGGACCTGGCTCACGGTGGCCATGAACTGGCGCTCGGGGAGGCTGTCCACGGTGAAGAAGGCGCGCTGGCCCACCTTCACCTCGTCGATGTCGGCCTCGTCGATGGAGATCTCCACCTTCATCTTGGAGAGGTCCTGGGCGATCTGGAACAGGTTGGGAGTGCTGAAGGAGGCGGCCACGGTCTGGCCCACGTCAGCCATGCGGGAGATGACGACGCCGTCCACGGGCGCGGTGATGTCGCAGTAGGCGCGGTTCGCCTTGGCGCGATCCAGGGCCGCCTTGGCGGTGTCGAGGTTGGCCATGGCCGTCTTGTAGGCGACTTCACGCACATCCAGATCCTGGTCGGCCAGCAGCTGGGCCTTGGCCAGCTTCTGGGCCCGTTCGAACTGCACCTTGGCATCCGCCGCATTGGTGCGGGCGCGATCCAGGGAGGCCTCGGCGTCCCGCAGCTGGGTGTCGGCAAGGGTGGGGTCGATCTGGGCGATGAGCTGGCCCTTCTTCACCAGGCTGTTGTAGTCGGCGTACAGCGCGGAGATCACGCCGGAGACCTGGGTGCCCACGGGCACCTGCACCAGGGGCGAGAGGGTGCCCGTGGCGCTGATGCGCTGCGTGAGATTGCCCTTCTCCACCTTCCCCGTGCGCCACTGGGGGCCCTTGTCGGAGGGCTTCGCCAGCCAGTAGATGCCGCCGCCCACGAGCACCACGGCGGCCCCACCCAGGATCCATTTCTTCTGCAGCATGAATGACCTCTTGACCATCATTTCAACGACTGTTGAGTGTCCCACAAGGTTGAGGGGGTTCCGCGCCCCAGGGGCCGGTGGAAACCCAACGGGGGCCAATGAAAAGGGGGCCCGCCAAGCGGGCCCCCGAAGCCGCCGAACGGCGGAAAGCTAGCGCAGGCCCAGGAGGCCCTGGATGGCGCGGAGGGCGAAGCCGTCCACGAGCACCGTCTGCAGGAACCCACCGGCCACCACCAGGATGGCGCCCACGAGCACCGTGCCTCGGGCCAGGGAGGCCTGGATCACGGGGGCCTCGGCGGCTTCCCGCTCCTGGGCGGGGGTGGGGGCCTGGAGGAAGAGGGCCACGATGAAGCGGAGGTAGTAGCCCATGCTCACCAGACTGGCCAGCACGCCCAGGATCGCCAGGTTCACATGGCCCGTGGCCACCAGCTCCTTGAAGATCATGTACTTGCCGTAGAAGCCGCCGAGGGGCGGCACACCGGCGAGGCTGAAGAGGATCAGCGCCGCGCAGAGGCCCATGAGGGGGTGCTTCCACCCCATGCCGCGCAGGTCCTCGTAGGTGTCCTTCTCGCCCACCAGCCCAAAGGCGGTGAAGAGGCCGAAGGCCCCCATGTTCATGGCCAGGTAGATGGCGAGGTAGAGCAGCATGCCCGAGAGGGCGGCGGGGGTGCCCGCCACGAGGCCCAGCACGAGGTAGCCCGCGTGGGAGATGGAGCTGTAGGCGAGCATGCGCTTGGCGCTGGTCTGCACCAGGGCCGTGAGGTTGGCCACCACGAGGGTGAGCACGGCCACGAATGCGAGCACGCCCACCAGCTTGGGCCCGAGCACGGGGCCCCAGGCGGCCGAACCGGGGAAGGCGCGGATGAGGGCGACCACGGCCACGCCCTTGGTGGCCACGGACATGAAGCCGGCGATGGGGTGGGGCGCAGCCACGTAGACGTCGGGGGTCCACTGGTGGAAGGGGGCGGCGCTCACCTTGAAGAGGAAGCCCACGAGCAGGAGCCCGATGCCCACGATGAAGAGGGGATCGGCCACGGGCGTGCCCGGCAGGGAGCGCATCACGGTCAGATCCAGGGTCCCCGTGAGGCCGTAGAGGATCACGATGCCCATGAGGAAGGTGGCGGCGGCCACGGCCCCGGTGATGAAGTACTTCAGGCCGCCCTCGGAGGAGGCAGTGCGGCTGCGCATCGTGGCCGTGAGGGCGTAGAGGGGCAAGCTGAAGAGTTCCAGGCCGAGGAAGAGCACGAGCAGGTTGGTGGTGCTGGCGAAGACCATCATGCCGCTCACGGAGAAGAGCAGCAGGCTCACGGTCTCGCCCTTGACCCAGCCTTCCTGGTGGAAATGATCCCAGGACTGGAGCACGGCAAGGGCCGCCGCCACCACGATGAAGATGCCCGTGAACTGGGCCAGGTAGTCCAGGCGCAGTTGCTGGTAGCTGGGCTGGGCACCCTTGCCCCAGAGCTCCGTGAGGAACATGAAGCTGGCGCCGAGGGCGAAGAGGGCCACGGCGTAGACGCCGGCGCGGATCCACTTCTGCACCCCGGCATCCTTGTCCAGGAGGGCCAAGGGGATCAGCGTGCCGGCCAGGGCCGGGAAGAGGATGGGCATCAGGGCCGCCCACTGGGCGGGGGTGGGAAGGGCGGAAGGGATCATCGGTGCTCCTCCACGGGGGCTTCACCATGGGTGGGAGCCGCCTCGCCAGGATGGGCCGGGGCTTCGGCGGCAGGCGCCAGGGTGATCATGCGCGGCGCGGGGGCCTGGGCATCCTTCAGCAGGGCGGTGACGGGGGCATCCGAGGCGGCCACGAAGGTGCCGGGACGCAGGCCCATCCAGAAGATGAGGGCCACCATGGGCACCATCACGGCGATCTCGCGCAGGTTCAAGTCGTCATGCAGGTGGTGCGTGCCGCTGTCGGCTTCGGTGTTCTCCGGGCCCCAGAAGACCCGCTTGAACATCCACAGCATGTAGGCCGCGCCGAGCACCACGCCGAAGGTGGCGAGGCAGGCGTAGAGTCGGCCCCAGCCGAAGCCGGAGGTGAAGGCCCCGTTGAGGATCCAGAACTCACCCACGAAACCGTTGGTCAGGGGCAGGCCGATGGAGCTGAGGGTGACGATGAGGAAGAAGGCAGTGAAGACGGGCATCTTCACGGCCACCCCCCCGAAGTCGGCGATCATGCGGGTGTGGGCCCGATCGTAGATCATGCCCACCAGAAGGAAGAGGCTGCCCGTGCTCACGCCGTGATTGAGCATCTGGAGCATGGCGCCCTGGGTGCCCACCACCGTGAAGCTGGCGATGCCCAGCACCACGAAGCCCATGTGGGACACGGAGGAGTAGGCCACCAGCTTCTTGATGTCCCGCTGCACCATGGCCACCAGCGCACCGTAGATGATGGCGATGACGGCCAGCAGGGCCATGGGCTTGGCGTAGTGCTGGGCCGCGGCGGGGAAGATGGGGATGGCGAACTTCAGGAGGCCGTACCCGCCCAGCTTCAGCAGCACGCCGGCGAGGATGGCGGAGCCGGCCGTGGGGGCCTGGGTGTGGGCGTCCGGCAGCCAGGTGTGCAGGGGGAAGAGGGGCACCTTGATGGCGAAGGCCACGGCGAAGACGAGGAAGAGCCAGCACTGGGCGCCGAAGGACATGCCGGCGGCGGCCGCGGCCATGAGGGTGGGATTGAAGGAACCCGCCTTGCCGGCCACGTAGAGCAGGGCCACCAACCAGAGCAGGGAGCCGGCCAGGGTGAAGAGGAAGAACTTGTTGGCTGCGTAGCGCCGATCGTCGCCGCCCCACACCCCGATCATGAAGTACATCGGGATGAGCATGGCCTCCCAGAACAGGTAGAAGAACAGGAGGTCCTGGGCCAGCAGGGCGCCCAGCATGCCCGTCTGGAGGATCAGGAAGAGGCCGTTGAAGCGGCCTTCGCCCTGCTTCAGGGAGTTCCAGGTGGCCGCCATGGTGAGGGGCACGAGGAAGAGCGTGAGGAGCACCAGCCAGTAGTTCAGACCATCCAGCGCGAGGTGGTACTCCACGGGGAGGCCCGCCACGGCGAACCAGGTGAACCGCTCGTGGGCCAGGGAGGCCGGGTTGAAGCGGAGGCCCCAGAGCTTCTGGAGGCCGATGACAAAGAAGGCCAGGGCGCCGAGGAAGGCCAGGGACTTGCCCGCCTTGCCCAGCTTCTCGGGGAGGAAGAGCAGGACGAGGCCCAGGAGGGCCGGGCCGAAGACGAGGAGGCTCAGGGTGTTCATCTAGGCTCCTACTTCAGCAGCAGGTAGAGGAGGGCGGCGACGCCCAGGCCCATGGTGAAGACGTAGTTCCGCACGCGGCCCGTCTGGAAGAGGG
>DATFAX010000040.1:0-5086 GCA_035254125.1 Holophagaceae bacterium
GCTCTTCGCCTCTCTGGCCTTCTTCGAGGTGAACTTCAAGCTCATCGCCAAGCCCGGCATGTTCTGGATCAGCCTGCTGATCCTGGCGGGCATCGCGATCTACCTCGTGAAGGTGCCCCTGGCCAACGCCGGCGAGGCCGACGAGCCCGCGCCGCCGAGCGCGAATTTCTAGGTTGATGTCCTCCGGGGGTTCCGCGCTGCGCGCACACCCCCGGGCCCCCACGCCAAGGCCCGGCAAAGCCGGGCCTTGGCTTTATCCCTCCGTTTGGAATGCCTATCCATGACGACCTTTCCCGATGAAGCCTTCCTGGCTGCCGTTCCAACTCAGGCGCTGGCCTCTGAGCCCGGCGAGGGCGGCACGGTGGTGCTGATCCGCCCCAAGATCCTGTCCAAGCGCTGGGCCTGGCTGCTGCGGTTGATGAAGAAGCCCAACTACCGCGTGAAGCTGGATGCCCGGGGGACGGCCGTGTGGCTGGCCTGTGACGGGGCGCGATCCGTGTCGCAGGTGAATGAGGTTGTCGGGCTGATCTTCCCTGAGGAGCCCGATACCATCCGTCGCACCGCCTTGTTCATCGGCGAATTGGCCCGGGGCGGGTTCCTGCGGCTGGAAAGCAGGCCTCCCGAAACCCCCCACCCATAGGGAGGGCAGCCTAAAGTGGGGTGGTTGAACCCGCATCCAACCCTTGGCACTGCTGGGCCATGCGACAAGGATCCCCGAATGTCAGACCGGCACCCCTCCCGATTGACCTCCACTGGAGCCGGGCCTGCCCGCCCCTGTCTGCTGGCGCTCTGCGTCTCGACAGGGTTGGCGGGGCAGGGGTGGGATGCCATGCTCGGGGTGGGCATGCAGCGAAGGGAATCCATTCCCCTTGGGCCAGCCATGGTGGGGGGCAACAATCAGACCTCGCTGGGTTTCCGCCTGGCATGGGACCACGCGCCCAGGCTGGCCACGCGCGGCGTGTTTCGGGACCAATGGACGGTGGCGCTTTCCACCGCAAGAAACACCGAGTGCGACGAACAGACCTTGGCCCTGGGCTGCCAGCGGGTCTACTGGGATCAGGGCCCGTTCCGTCTGCACGCCGGCGTGGGTGCGGAACTCCGGGGAAGCCGAAGGATCGGGAAGGATTTCGACGCCCATTACAAGGTGCCGGCCACGGCTCCCTGGGATCCACCCGGTTCCTACTATGGGGCCTCCATTCCCGTTCAGCTGGGAGGCACCACGGTCTGGGAAGCCCGGCCCGCGCTTCGGGCCTTCGTGGGGTTCAGGGGGATTCCGATTCCCTTTTTCCCGTTTCTGCTGGTGTGGGGGAGGCAGCCGGGCCAGGTTCACAGCCTGACCCGCTTCGAGGTGGCGCTTCCCCTGTGGAAGGAGGGGGGGACGGGCAGCCAGGGAATGCTTCGGAAACTGGCACCCGGTCCCGAGTTCAATGTCTCGATGGGGGTGCGTTTCAACGCACCGTTTTAGCCGGCCATCGTCGAATCTTCGGACCGAGGCGCAGGGCCTGGCCTTTGACCCGCTATCCTGGTGCCCCGGAGGCGTTCCCCATGGCCAGGCAGGTGAAGCAGGATGGCCAGGTCCTCACCCGCAAGCGGGCGAAGGCGAAGGAGCCGGGCCTCTGGAAGGTGCTGCTCCACAACGACGACTACACCACCCAGGAGTTCGTGGTGTGGCTCCTGAAGACGGTATTTCGCAAGGCGGAGCCGGAAGCCACGGCCATCATGCTGGCGGTGCACCGCGCGGGCGTGGGGGTGGCGGGCACCTACACCCGGGACGTGGCGGAGACCCGGGCCGAGCGGGGCCGCCAGCTGGCCGAGCGCGACGGCTTCCCCCTGCTGCTCACGGTGGAGCCTGACGATGCCTGATTCGCCGCAGCTGACCCCCGAGCTGAACCAGGGCTTCCAGCGGGCCTTCGACCTCGCCAAGGCCCGGCGTCACGAGGATGTGGCCCTGGAGCACCTCCTGCTCGCCCTGCTGGATGATGCCCATGCCGCCCGGACGCTGAAGGGCTGCGGCGTGAAGCTGGCAGCGCTGAGGGCGGACCTGGAATCCACCCTGGCCAAGGTCTTCGAGCCCGTGCCCGAGGGCGAGGCCTTCCAGCCCCACAGCACTCTGGGCTTCGTGCGGGTGGTGGAGCGGGCCCTGGTGCATGCCTTCAGCTCCGGCCAGAAGGCCGTGCGCGGCGGCGAGCTGCTGCCGGCCATCCTGGAGGAGGACGCCAGCCATGCCCGGCACCTGCTGGAAAAGCATGGCGTGCGGCGGCTGGCGCTGCTGAAGGTGCTGAGCCACGGCCCCGCCGTGCCGAAAGCACCCGCCAGGAAGGCAGCGCCGGACGAGGAGGAGCCTGAGGAAGAGGCCATCGCCCAGGATCCCCTGGCGGCCTACGCCACCGACCTGGTGGCCCGGGCGGCGGCGGGCCGCCTCGACCTCCTGGTGGGCCGCGACGCGGAGATCACCCGCATGGCGCAGGTGCTCTGCCGCCGCCGGAAGAACAACCCGCTGCTGGTGGGCGAGCCGGGCGTGGGCAAGACCGCCATCGTGGAGGGCCTGGCCCGGCGCATCCACGAAGGGCAGGTGCCCCAGCCCCTCAAGGCCGCGAAGATCTACGCACTGGACCTGGGCGCGCTCCTGGCCGGAAGCCGCTACCGCGGCGATTTCGAGGAGCGGCTCAAGGCCGTGCTGAAGGCCCTGGGCGAACAACCCGGCGCCATCCTCTTCGTGGACGAGATGCACACCCTGGTGGGGGCGGGCGCCACCAGCGGCGGGGCGATGGATGCCGCCAACCTGCTCAAGCCTGCCCTCGCCTCGGGCGACCTGCGCTGCATCGGTGCCACCACTTTCCACGACCTCAAGGGCTCCCTCGACCGCGACCGCGCCCTCTCGCGGCGCTTCCAGGTGGTGGAGGTCAACGAGCCCTCCGCCGCCGACGCCCTGGGCGTGCTGCAGGGGCTGAAGGGCACGTACGAATCGCATCATGGCGTGGCCTATTCGCCCGAGGCCCTGGAGGCCGCGGTCCGCCTGGCGGCCAAGCACCTGCCTGAACGGAAGCTGCCGGACAGCGCCCTGGATGTGGTCGACGAGGCCGGCGCTGCCCAGAAGCTGCTGGCGAAGAAGGACCGCGTGAAGCGGATCGGTCCCGCCGAGATCGAGGCCGTGGTCGCCCGGATGGCCCGGGTGCCCATGTCCTCAGTCAGCGCGGACGACCGGGAGGCCCTTGCCCACCTCGAGGAGGCCCTGCGCGGCCAGATCTTCGGCCAGGATGCGGCCTGCGAAGCGGTGGCCGGCGCCATCAAGCTGGCCCGCTCCGGCCTGCGGGATCCCCTGAAGCCCATGGGCTGCTTCCTCTTCGCGGGCCCCACGGGGGTGGGCAAGACGGAACTCGCCAAGCAGCTGGCCAAGGCCCTGGGCATCGCCTTCCTCCGCTTCGACATGAGCGAGTACCAGGAAAAGCACGCCGTGGCCCGGCTCATCGGCGCCCCGCCGGGCTATGTGGGCTACGAGGAGGGCGGCCTGCTGACGGATGCCATCCGCAAGCAGCCCCACGCCGTGCTGCTGCTGGACGAGCTGGAAAAGGCCCATCCGGACCTCTTCGGGGTGCTGTTGCAGGTCATGGACCACGCCGCGCTCACGGACAGCCACGGCCGCAGCGCGGACTTCCGGCATACGGTGCTGGTGGTGACCACCAACGTGGGCGCCCGGGAGCTGTCGGCGCGGCAGGTGGGCTTTGCCGAAGCCGGGGCGCGGAAGACTGCCACCGGCACCCTGGAGAAGGCCTTCACGCCCGAGTTCCGCAACCGCCTGGACGCCATCCTGCAGTTCGCGCCCCTGGGGAAAGCGGAGATGGAGCGGGTGGCGGACAAGCACCTGCGCGAGCTGGACACGCAACTCGCGGAGAAGGGCGTCACCCTCACCTGCACGCCCAAGGCCCGCGCCTGGCTGGCGGAGAAGGGCTACGACCCCGCCTTCGGCGCCCGCCCCATGGCGCGGCTCATCGAGCGCGAGCTGCGGCGCCCGCTGGCGGAGGCCCTGCTCTTCGGGCCCCTGGCGAAGGGCGGCAAGGCCACCGTGGACCTCAAGGACGGCCGGCTGTGCCTGTCTTTCGGCTGACGGACCACCTGGTCTTCCCCAACCCCGACCTGGCGGAAGACGGCCTGCTGGCCATCGGCGGCGACCTCAGCGTGGAGCGCCTCCTGCTCGCCTACCGCAGCGGCATCTTCCCCTGGTACGGCGAGGAGGATCCCCTGCTCTGGTGGTCGCCGCCGGAGCGCGCCGTGCTGCGGCCGGGCCATCTGCACCTGCCGGCCCGCACCCGCCGCCGCCTGCGGCAGCGGCCCTTCGAGATCCGCTTCGACTCGGCCTTCGAACAGGTCATCGGCCACTGCTCCCAGGTGCCGCGTCCCGGTCAGGACGGCACCTGGATCACGGCGGACATGCGGGGGGCCTATGTGGCGCTGCACCGCGCGGGCCACGCCCACAGCGTGGAGGCCTGGCGGGCGGGCGAGCTGCGGGGCGGCCTCTACGGCGTGTCCCTGGGCGGTGCCTTCTTCGGCGAAAGCATGTTCAGCCTCGAGCCCGAGGCCAGCCGGGCGGCCCTGGAGGCACTGGATGCGCGGCTCCTCGCCTGGGGCTTCACCCTGCTGGACGGTCAGCTGCCCCACGAGGGGCTGGTGGGCTACGGCTTCCAGAGCGTGCCGCGGGCGCTCTTTCTGGCGGACCTGGCCGACGCGTTGCGGCGGGAGGGGCGCCCGGGGCCCTGGCCCGACCGCCTGCCCGACGTCCTGCCGGGGCGCTGAGCGCCGAACGGAACGGGGCGGGGCCCCCGCGCGGTTGCCGCTTCCGGATCCTGCGCCCAGGGCTATCATGCCTAGGAGCCTGTCCAAGTATTCGATAGGGGCTGCATTGATGGGAAAGGGCTGCCAGACAAGGAAGGGTGCGCAGGGCGGTGCAGGTTCACCGTTCAAGCGCCCTGACACAGTATGGGAGCCCTTTCCCATCAACCCTTCGGGCTGGGGCGGCAGCCGTCGGGATGCTGCGTCAGGCTCCTCGACCTTGGAACCGCCAAGGCCAGCGTCGCCTTCCTTACCTCCC
>DATFAX010000041.1:0-32384 GCA_035254125.1 Holophagaceae bacterium
TCCACGCCCAGATCGGGGCTGCGCGTGGCCCCTTTGGGCTGGGAGACATCGCGGATGTACTCCGCCTGGTCCGTATCGCTGCGCACCGCGCCCAAGGTGCCGAACCCCCTCAGGGTGAAGCTGGGAGGCGCATCCTGCGCCAAAGCCGCTCCGGAGAGAAGCAGGAGGCCGCCGGTGCGAAGCAGAACGTGCGTCGACATGGGGGGTCCTTGACGAGGGTTGCGCGATTCCTTCTTCGGCGGGAAGCCCCTTCCCCCTAAATCCGGGAATCGCCTCGAACCTTTCCATTGGACCTTTCCGAGCCTGCCCTCAAGGGCCGGCCAGGGGGTCGTACCAGAGCCGTTTGTCGGCAAAGGGCGTTTCGGGGCCCAGGAAGGGGTTTTCGATGCGGAAGATCTTCCGCCGCTTCAGGTGGAGGCGGTCGATCTTCGACTGTTGATGCTTGCGGAAGATGTGATCGAAGGAGCCATCCCGGATCATGGCCATCATCCCCTCCCGGGCGCGGCGCTGGAGGCGCTCCCCTTCGGCGGTCCGCGGGAACCAGAAGTACATGGGCAGGGGGTAGTAGAGGAGGAAGTTCTCCTCGATGTGCAGCGAGGGCTGGGTGGGCTTCCGCTGGTCCACCTCTTCGAGCACTTCCACCGTGGCCCGGAGGAAGGCGTCGAACCGCCGGTTCACGAGCATGGTGAAGAGCCCTTCGTAGCTGGAACCCGTCACCACCTGGAGGCGGTTGTGCCGCAGGATGTCCACATCGATCCAGCCATAGCCCAGGCCGAAGGTGAGCTTGCGGAGGTCGTCCAGGGAGCGGATCCGCTCGGGGGTGAACCGGGGCTGGTCCTCCGCTCGGATGAGGAACACGCAGTAGCCCCCGAGGTTCTTGTCCACGGGGATCCGCACGGGCAGCAGGGTGGCTTCCATATCCGGCTTGGTGCTCAGGCACATCACCGTGAGGCTTCGGCCCGCCTTCAGTTCGAAAGCCTGGCGGTTCTCCGTCATGCGGGGGCCGGCCTTGAGTTCGAAGGGCCCCCACGTGGCCCGGGTCTTCTCCAGCGCGGTGCGGAGGATCTCCCAGTGGTAGAGGTAGCGCACGTCCGACTCGGATTCCGGAGCGTTGGTGATGTACCGCATGGGGGGCACGGAAAGACCCTGGGAGGGCGTCGCTGCGACGGCGAATCCCAGTCCAAGGCTCACGCATATCGCCCTGATCACACCCTCCTCCGGCATCCGCCCCTTGGGTGGAGGCCGCCATGGCCTCGGGGGCTCTTCGGTTCCGGGCGGGCGCCAGTTGATTCCGGAGACCGGGCGTTCGAATCCCCCGGGAAGGCGGGGACGCCCGCCGGTACACTGGAGGATCCGCACGGAGGTCCCATGTTCAATCTCGACGGCAAGATCGCGCTCGTGACCGGTGCCAGCCAGGGCATCGGCGAAGCCATCGCCAAGTCCCTCGCCAAGCAGGGGGCCCTGGTGGTCTGCGCGGCCCGCACGGAGGCCAAGCTGAACACCGTCGCCGAGGCCATCCGCGCCGAGGGCGGCAAGGCTGACGTCGTGGTCATGGACCTCTCCAGCACCGAGAGCGTGAAGGCCGCCGTGGCCACCACCCTGGAGCGCCACGGCGCCCTGCACATCCTCGTGAACAATGCCGGGATTACCCGCGACAAGCTCCTCATCCAGATGAAGGAGGAGGACTGGGACGCGGTGATCAACACCAACCTCAAGGGCGCCTACACCGCCATCCAGGCGGCCACGAAGGCCATGATGAAGCAGCGCACCGGCCGCATCATCAACATCGCCTCCGTGGTGGGGCAGATGGGCAACGCAGGCCAGGCCAACTACGTGGCGGCCAAGGCCGGCCTCATCGGCCTCACCAAGTCCGTGGCGCGGGAACTGGCCAGCCGCAACGTCACGGCCAACGCCGTGACCCCGGGCTACATCGAGACCGACATGACCTCGGGGCTGCCCGAGGAGGTGAAGGCCGAGTTCAACAAGCAGATCCCCCTGGGCCGCATGGGCAAGCCCGAGGACATCGCCGCCGCCGTGTGCTTCCTGGCCTCGGACGAAGCCGCCTACGTCACCGGCCAGATCGTCAGCGTCAATGGCGGCATGCTGATGCCCTGAGCCACCCTGTGGCACCCTGTCCAGGATGACTTCGACGCCCCCCAGCGACCCCTCCCTCCGCGCGCGGCTGGGCAGGGCCTGGGGGGCCTTCTCCTTCCGGAAGCACGGCCCCTGGGTGGGCCTCGTGCTGGGCTTCGTGCTCCTGCCGGTCACGCAGGGTGGGTGTCTTGCCCTGTTGCTGGTGGGATGGAGCGGGGCCGTACTCTGCTTCCGGGGCCTCGCCTGGCTCTGGTGGAAGATGCTCTTCCGGGTGTCCCGCCGCCTGTGGGCCATCCTCGGCTTCCTCTCCGTGCTGCCCGTGCTGGGCCTCGGGGTGCTGCTGATCTCCTTGGCCTGGCTGGCCCTGGGGGCCCAGGTCAGCCGCACCACCCAGCAGAACCTGGAGGCCTGGGAGCAGGCCGTGCGCCTCGCCAACGCCCAGGCCTCCGATCGGGACGCCGTATTGGCCTTGCGGACCCATGGCCAGGCCTGGATCAGCCATGTGAAGACCCTCCCCAAGGGCGTGAAGCCCACGTTCGTGGGCCTGGTGTGGGACCGCACGCCGAAGGGTGAGGGGGAGGGCCTCAAAGGCACCGATGAAGACATCTTCCTCCTGGGCGTGCACCGGGAGGAGGGCGGCTTCCGCCTGTTGCGGCTGGAGCTGGGCCGCATGGGCATCCAGAGCCAGAACCTCATGGGCGGGGCCATCACCTACCGGCTCCAGCCGGCCCGGGAGCCCCGGGAGAAGGATCTGAAGGTGCAGACGGGCAAGGGCCGGCAGCAGGTGGTGAGCCGGGCCGAAGACGAGGTGCTGGCGGAGTGGGTGCAAGGCGAACGGCCCACGGGGAGCTGGCTCTTCGCACCCTTCAACTTGCCGCCCCAGGACCTCGCCATCGTGGAGTGGACGACCGGGCGCCCCCTCCTCCTCAACGTGAAGCCGGAGACGAGCCTGGGGGCCCTCTTCCGGGGCTACGCCACCCGGGAGCGCCAGCCCTTTTCCGAGGGCACCTTCGTCGCCATCGTGGCTGTGGTGTCCCTCCTCTTCGTCATCGCCCTGGGTCAGATCGTGGCCACCATCCTGGGTCTGCGCATGGCCTGGACCCTGGGCGCCTCCGTGGACGACCTGGACCGCGGCGTGCGGCGACTGTCGGACGGCGATTTCGGTGCCCGGATCCGCCCCCGCACCAAGGACCAGATCGGTCGTCTGGCGGAGTCCTTCAACGCCATGGCGGCCCAGTTGCAGTCTTCGCTCCATGAACGCGAGGTGCGCCTCCAGCTGGAGGAGGAGCTGCGGGTGGCCCGTGAAGTGCAGACCCGCCTGCTGCCGGACGTGGCCACCTTCGGGCTCGGTGCCCAGGTGCAGGCCACCCTCCTGCCCGCCCGGGAAGTGGCCGGTGACTTCTATGACCTGCACCGGCTGCCGGGAGGGAAGCTGGCCTTCCTCGTGGCGGACGTGAGCGGCAAAGGCACCAGCGCCGCCTTCTACGCCGCGGAACTGAAGGGCATGGTGGCGGCCCTCGGCCCCACGTTGGCGGACCCGGTGGAAGCGGCCGAGCGCCTCAACGCCATCTGGTGCGCCAGCCACGACAAGCGCACCTTCATCACCCTGGCCTTCGGCACCTTCGATCCCGCCACCGGCGGCTTCGCTTTCGTGCGCGCGGGCCACACCCCCGGCTACCTGCGCCGGCTGGACGGCACCGTGACGCGCCTTCAGCCCCGAGGTCTGGGCATCGGCCTCACCGCCAGGGGCTTCCGCGAGCGCCTGGACCTCTGCGAGGGCCGCCTCGCCCCTGGGGAGACCCTGCTCCTCTTCACTGATGGCCTCAGCGAGGCCCACGGCCCCGACGACGCCCTCTACGGCGACGATCGCATCGTGGCCGTGCTCCAGACCGCTGCCGACCCCGTGCCGGCGCTGCTGGCCGATGTCGCCGCCTTCACGGGGGATGGCCCGCTGGCGGACGACCTCACGTTGATGGTGCTGCGGGGCTGATTCCCCCATCGCCGGGGCGAGCGATCCGGGCCGCATCAATGCGACTGTGGGACGATCCCCGTGAAGGCAAACGCCTTGGAGTGCGAGGTGATCGTCGGGATGGGTCCGGTCTCAAAGGTCTGAGGATGGACTCGTCGGTCCGAACTCCTCAGGGCACCTCTATTTTCGGGAGGGATCGGGCAGGTAAAACACGACCACTTTGGTTTCGTTGAGGGCCGAAGGGAGCTGCGTGGGCCAAGCGGCTTCACCGAAATGCTTGGTGGACAGGATGAAGGTTAGTTCGGTTTCATGCTCGGGAACCGTGACGGGAATGCTGACCAACCTGGTCAGCTGGAAGGCCCCATCGTGATTCCAATGCGTGATCCGGATTGCCTTGGGAGGGACGGACGAATCACTTTTTGGAATTGCGCTCAGGATCCAGGCGCCTTCTCCCCGGACATCAAACCCGCAGGTCAACTCGGTGGACGAGACCCGCTTGAATTCCAATACGAGGCCCTGGCCGCCCCTTTTCTCCCGGGCGGCGTCAAGTTGGGCCTTCGCGGTCAGGAATCCAGGACTCGGGACATAGTCCTGGGGTGGTCCCCCCAGCTTGAAGGGGAGGGTGAATTGGGTTTTGAAGGAACGCGGGGACCCATTGAGGACCAGGGGGTGATACCTGAACTCAGACACCCACTTTTTGGCTGCAGTTGCGAGGATCGGAGGCCCTGATAGCTCCTTGATCAGGATTGGATCGCCATGGACGTCGAACACGGCTTGAACGACGACGGTGCCCTGGATCCTGGCCGCCCTGGCCACAGGTGGGTACTCGACCATGGGCGGCTGGTACCTGACCTTCAATTGGCTTCCGGCCACCTTGTCGATTGCGAGGTCGATGGGATCGGCCTGGACACCCTGGGCCATGCAGACTGCCATACCGAGGAAGGAACAGGGTGCGGAGCGGCGTCTTCTCATCTGGGGTTCCTCCGTGATGGGCGGCGGCCCATGAGGGTTTGGAGGGGGCAGGGTCAGCAGGTGGCGGCCCAGGTGTCCACCCTACCGCAGCCGCTGCTCCATCCCCGGCGCCTCCTCGGGGCACACGCGCTTGGCCAGCGCGACGGCCCGGGTCCAGGCTTCCCGGGCCTCTGCCTTCCGCCCCTGGGCCGCCCGGAGATCCCCGAGGGCGGTGAGGACGAAGGGATCTTCGGCGCGCAGGGTGAGGGCCTTTTCCACCAGGGGCTCAGCAGCGCCGGGGCGACCGGGCAGCTGGGCCTGGGCGAGGCCGGCCAGGGCGCGGGCCTCCATCTCGGGATCCGCGGTCTCGGCGCCGATGGCCTGGGCGGCGCGGTCCTGGGCCATGGACTCCTGGGCCTGACCCTCCAGCCGTTCGACCTTGGCGAGCTCCAGCCGGGCCACGCCTTCCAGAGGCCTACGCTGGAGCTCCAGGGCGAGGTCCAGGCCCCGCCGCAGGTGGATCCGGGCCTCACCCTCACGACCCTGGAGGCGCGCGAGGATGCCCAGGTTGAGGAGGGGCACGATGAGGCCGGGCCGGTTGCCCGTGGCCTCGCGCAGGGCCATGCCCTCCTTCAGCAGGCCCTCCGCTTCCTGGAAGCGCAGGCGTCCGATGGCCACGTCGCCCAGGTTCACGAGGGCGAAAGCCTGGGTGCGCGGTTCCTTCTCGCCCTTCGCCCAGGCGAGGTTGGCCCGGTAGAGCGCTTCTGCTTCGTCCAGGCGGCCCGCGTCCTTGGCGAGGATGGCGAGGTTGTTCCGCACGAGGGCCACCTCGTGTCCGAGGCCCAGGGCCTGCTGGATGGTGAGGGCCTGCTGGAGGCTGGCCTGGGCCTTGGCCGAGTCCTTGCGCCACATGTGGATGAGGCCCTGGTTGTTCAGCAGGGCGGCCTCATCGTCCCGGTCGCCGAGGCGCCGGGCCAGGTCCAGGGCGAGGTCCGCGTCATGGAGGGCCTGATCGAAGGTGCCCTTCTCGCTGCCGTCCAACACCAGGTTGAGCAGGGCGCGCAGCTCCGTGCGCCGCAGGCCCTGGGCCCGGGCCGCGAAGCGCGACCATTGCAGCGTGGCGCGGCTGGAGGCCTCACCCCCGTGGGCCTCGAGGATGCCCTGTTGGAGCACGGCCAAGGCGAAGTCCGGGGCCTGGGCCGTGGCCCGGCGGAAGGCCGCCAGGGCCTCCTTGGGTTGGTTCCCATCCCGGAGCTTGGCGCCTTCGGCATACGCCGTGAGCGCCTCCGGGGGGACCTGGTACTCGGGGAGGCGCACCCGGCCCAGCGGGGCCACCGCCTTCAGCAGCTCATCGGCGGCATCGCGGGCCAGGGTCTGCGGGGCGCTGGGCTGGGCCACGGGGGCCGTGGCGGTGCTGTGGGCGCGGACGCGACCTTGGAGATCCTTCAGCTCAAGGGCCACCACGAAGCGCTCCCCCTCCTGGCGGGCCTCGCCCTGGAGCAGCAGCTCCACGCCGGAGCGGCGGAGTTCCGCGGCGGGATCGGTGGCGTTCCCCTTGAGGATGCCGGCCACCTCCTCGGGGGCCAGGACGCTGAGCCGCGGGCTCTCGGCAAGGAGGCTGCCGATGAGCTCGGGCAGGGCGCCCTGCAGCTCCAGGGCGTGCTTGGGGTCCACGTTCCCGGGGCGCAGCGGCAGGATGGCGAGGCGGGCCGGGTGTTGGGCCACGAGGTCGGCGATGGCGCCGCGGCCCTGGAGCCAGGCCAGGCCCCCGCCGAGGAGCAGGGCGCCGCAACCCGCCGCCATCGCCCAGCGCATGGCCGAAGGGGGGGCCAGTTCCCGGTCCAGGTGGGCGACCACCTGGGCGGCCGTGGGCCGAAGGACGGGCTCCCGGGCGAGGAGCGAATCCAGGAGTTCGCGCACGTGGCGGGGGAGGCGGCGGGGTTGGGGCAGGCGGTTCCCCTTCAGCACGTTCTGCAGCCGCTCCCGGCCCTCACCGGGGTAAGGGCCGGAACCGAAGATCAGCTCCCAGGCCACCACGCCCAGGGTGAACAGGTCGCTGGGCGGACCCACCTTCTTGCCGGAGATCTGCTCGGGGCTGGCGTAGCCGGGGCTGCCCATGAAGAGCCCCGCCTGGGTCATGCCCTCCCATACGTTGGCGCCGGAGCGGTGCGTGCGCTGGGCCCCCGAATCCTGAAAGGCGGTGGACGCGGAGATCGTTTCGCCGCGCTCAGTGGGGAGGGGCGGGAGGGGGAAGGCCAGGGGGGTCTCGGTGCCACCGTCGGAGGTGAGGCGGGCCAGGCCGAAGTCCAGCACCTTCACCTCGCCCTGGGCGTTCACGAGCACGTTGGAGGGTTTGAGATCCCGGTGCACGAGGCCCTTGGCATGGGCCGCCTCCAGGCCCCGGGCCACGCCTCGCAGGAGGGTCAGCTGCGCCTTGAGGGGTAGCCCCGCGGCGGCCTCATCCAGGCGGCGGCCCTCCACCCATTCCAGGGCGAGGAGGGGCTGGTCGCCCACCTCCACCCAGTCGAACACCTGGCACACGTTGGGGTGGTTCAACTGGGCCAGGGCCAGGGCCTCGCGCTTGAACCGGGCCCGGGTCTCCGCGTCCCGCATCATCTCGGGGTGCACGGCCTTGAGGGCCACCTCCCGTTCGAGCACCGCATCCCAGGCCTTGGCCACCTCGCCCATGCCGCCCCGGCCCGCCAGGGCGAGCACTTCGAAGCGGTCCAGCAGGCGCGTCCCCGGCTCCAGGCGGAAGCTGGATCCATCCTCGGCGGGCAACGGCTGGGGGGGGACGGTCATGGGCAGCCCCCACGCTATCAGGCCGGCGGGGCGGCGGTCAGTGGCATTCGGCACCGGGTCGCCCCAGGTGGGACCTCAGCAGATCCGGGGCAGCTGCTCCCCGGAGAGCAGGTCCAGCAGCCTCAAGGTGCCCAGGCGGGTGCGCAGGTGCACGGCACCTGGCGGGCCCTCCAGCACCCGGCCGATGCAGGCGGCGCCAGCGCCCTCGGGCTGGGCGCGGAGGAGGGCCAAGGCGCGCTCGGCCTGCTCCCAAGGTACGAAGGCCACCAGGCGCCCCTCGCAGGCCACATAGAGGGGGTCCAGGCCCAGGATCTCGCAGGCGGCGGCCACTGCGTCATGGAGGGGGATGTGCCGTTCCGCCACCTCGATGCCCACGCCCGCATCGAGGGCGATCTCGTTGAGTACCGAGGCCAGCCCGCCCCGGGTGGGGTCCCGCAGGCAGTGGAGGTCGATGCCGCCGGTCAGGAGGGCCGCCACGAGGCCGTGCACGGGACCGCAGTCGCTCATCACGGGGGTCTCGAAGGCGAGGTGTTCCCGCACGGACAGCACGGCCACGCCATGACGACCCAGGTCCCCGGAGACGAGCACGGCATCGCCGGGCCGCACGGCCTTCGGGGAGATGGTGATCCCCTCGGGCACCACGCCGATGCCGGCGGTGTTGATGAAGAGGCCGTCGCCATGGCCCCGGTCCACCACCTTCGTATCCCCGGTGACGATGGCCACGCCGCAGCGCCCCGCGGCCCGGGCCATGGAAGCCAGCACCGCCTCCAGCTCCGCCAGGGGGAGGCCCTCCTCCAGCACCAGGGCGCAGCTGAGCCAGAGGGGCGTGGCGCCGCCCATGGCCAGGTCGTTCACGGTGCCGTAGACGGCCAGCTCGCCGATGTCGCCGCCGGGGAAGGTGCGGGGGTGCACCACGAAGGTGTCCGTGGTGAAGGCGAGCCGCCCCTCGGGTCGGGGCAGGAGGGCGGCGTCGTGGCGGGCCTCCAGGGCGGGGTTGGCGAAGGTGGGGAGGAGGGTGCGCTCCAGCAGCTCCCGCATGACGCGGCCGCCACCGCCGTGCGCCACTTGGACGGTGTCGGGGCGCAGGGGCCGGGGGCACTGGAGGGTGCGGTCGCTCATGCGGGCACCCGGCGGTAGCGGTAGTAGGCGGCGCAGGTGCCCTCGCCGCTCACCATGGTGGCGCCCAGGGGCCGCTCCGGGGTGCAGCGGGTGCCGAAGGCGGGGCAGGCCGGGGGCTCCAGGCGCCCCTGCAGCACGAGTCCGCTGAGGCAGTCCGGGGATTCGGCGCCGCCCACCGCCGCGAGGTCGAAACGGCGCTCCGCATCGAAGGCCGCAAACTCCGGACGCAGGCCGAAGCCGCTGGCGGGGAGGGACCCGAGGCCCCGCCAGGTGCGGGGGATCACCTCGAAGACCTCCCGGAGCAGGGCCTGCGCGATGGGGTTGCCTCCGGGGCGCACCACGCGGTCGTAGGCGTTCTCCACCTCGGCGCGGCCCTCCTCCAGCTGGCGCAGGCAGAGGTGGAGGCCCCGCAACAGGTCCAGGGGCTCGAAGCCCGTGACGACGATGGGCACCCGGTGCTTCGCCGCCAGGGGCCGGTACTCGGCGGTGCCCATGACGGCGCACACGTGGCCCGCCGCGAGGAAGCCGTCCACGCGGCACTCCGGCGCGGCGAGGAGGGCCTCCAGGGCCGGGGGCACGAGCACGTGGGAGACCAGCAGCGAGAAGTTCCGCAGGCCGCGCTTGCGCGCCTGGACCACGGCCAGGGCGTTGGCGGGGGCCGTGGTCTCGAACCCCACGGCGAAGAAGACCACCTCCCGCTCGGGATGCCGCTCCGCCAGAGTCAGGGCGTCCAGCGCCGAATACACCACGCGGACATCCCCGCCCTCGGACTTCACCTGGAAGAGGTCGCGGCCGGAGCCCGGCACGCGCAGCATGTCGCCGAAGGAGCAGAAGATCACCTCGGGGCGGGCGGCGAGGGCCACGGCCTTGTCGATCCAGGCCACGGGCGTCACGCACACCGGGCAGCCGGGGCCATGGAGGAGGGTGACGCAGTCCGGGAGCAGGGCGTCGAGGCCGAAGCGCACAAGACTGTGGGTCTGCCCGCCGCAGACCTCCATGAGGGACCAGGGGCGCGTCACGAGCCGGTGGATGGCCTCCACCAGCGGTTTCGCCGCCTCGCCATCGCGGTACTCCTCCAGGAACCTCATCCCTCAGCCTCGTGGAGCCGCAGCTCCTCCAGGGCCTGGAACACGCGCGCGGCGGCGTCCTCGTCGATGACCTCCAGGGCCATGCCCGCGTGCACGAGGACGTACTCCCCCACCCGGGCTTCGGGCACCAGGGCGAGGCTGGCGGCCTTCACCACTTCGCCGAAGGCCACGCGGGCGGTGCGGAGCTCGTCCCCGCCCACCTCCAGGATCCTGCCGGGCACGCCCAGGCACACCTCACACCTCCATCTGGGCGGCGACCCAGGCCTGGCCCAGGGAAAGGCCCCCGTCGTTGGGCGGGAAGAGGGCGGGGCGGTGCACGCGGAAGCCCGCGGCTCCCAGCCGGGCTTCGCAGGCTTCGGCGAGGAGGCGGTTCTGGAAGCAGCCGCCGCTGAGCACCACGTCCTCTTCGTCGGCGAGCCGGGCGAAGTCCACGGCCAGCTGGGCCAGGGCCGCGTGGAAGCGCCAGGCCATGACGGGGATTTCCACGCCGCGCCGCAGGTCCTCCAGGAGGGCCTGTAGCAGGGGGGTCGGATCGGCCACACCCTTCCTCAGGCTGAAGGAGTACGCCCCGGAGAACCTCGCCTCGGCCGCGGCCGCCTCCAGGGCCATGGCCGCCTGCCCCTCAAAGCTCGCCACCCTGGACAGGCCGAGCAGGGCGGCCACGGCGTCGAAGAGCCGGCCGATGCTCGAGGTCCTCGGCGCATTCACCCCGCGGGCCAGCATGGTGCCCAGGGGCGCCCGCTCCGCCGCGGTGAACATCGGGGCGGCGGGGCCCGGCTCACCGAGCAGCTCCCAGCACAGTCCCAGGGCGGACCGGCGGGGCTCCCGCACGGCGCGCTCCCCTCCGGGCAAGGGGAAAGGGCGCAGGTGACCGAGGCGCAGGAAGGCGGGACCCGTCACCGCGAGGGCCTCGCCGCCCCACACGGTGCCATCGGGCCCGTAGCCGGAACCATCCCAGGCCAGGCCCAGCACCGGGCCCTGCAGGCCCCGCTCCGCCAGAGTGGCGGCGATGTGGGCGTGGTGGTGCTGCACGCGCAGCACGGGCACGCCGAGGCGGGCGGCCAGGCGCTCCGCGAGATGCGTGGAGGCGTAGTCCGGGTGGAGGTCGCAGGCGAGGCGGGCGGGTTCGGCCCGGAAGAAGGCGAGGAGGTCGTCGGCGGTGCGTTCCATCAGGGCCTGCACACCCGGGGAATCGAGGTCGCCCAGATGCTGGCTCACCACGGCCTGCCCTTCGGCCAGCAGCGTGAGAGTGGCCTTGAGGTGGCCGCCCAGGGCCAGGGTGCAGGGGCCGCCCGGGGTCACGCTCAGGGGCAGGGGGGCGAAGCCCCGGGCCCGGCGCAGCAGGTGCAGGCCCCCGGTGTCGACGAAGCCCACGGAGTCGTCCACGGGACGGAGGATGGGCCGGTTGTGGACGAGGAAGGCGTCGGCGATTCCCTTGAGCCGCTGCCGGGCCTCGGCATCGTCGATGCAGATGGGCTCCTCCGCGCGGTTGCCGCTGGTGCAGACGAGGGGACGGTCCACGAGGCCCAGCAGGAGGTGGTGGAGGGGAGACGTGGGCAGGAAGGCGCCCAGCCGGGGTTGACCCGGGGCCACGGCGTCCGCCAGCGGGAGGCCCGCCTTGGGCAGGAGGAGGATGGGCGCCTCGCTGCCCTGCAGCAGGGCCAGCTCCGCCTCGGTGACCGCGCAACTCCGCCGCAGGTGCGCGGCGCCAGGGAACATCACGGCGAAGGGCTTCACCTCCCGGTGCTTCCTTCGCCGGAGCCGGCGGACGCTGGCCCCGGCGGTGGCATCGGTCAGCAGCTGGTAGCCGCCGACCCCCTTCAGGGCGAGGATGCCCCCGGTGCGCAGGCAGGCCGCGGCCGCCTCCAGTGCCGCGTCCCCCGTGCAGCGGGGGGATGCGTCGCCCTCCGCGTAGGCCATCTGCGGGCCACAGCGGGGGCAGGCGATGGGTTGGGCGTGGAAGCGCCGATCCAGGGGATCCGCATACTGGGCCTGGCAGGCCCCGCACAGGGGGAACCCCGCCATGGAGGTGCGGGGCCGGTCATAGGGGAGGCTGCCGATGAAGCTGTAGCGCGGGCCGCAGGCGGTGCAGTTGGTGAAGGGGTAGCGGTGGCGTCGTTCCCCCGGGGTGTCCACTTCGGCCCGGCAGGCGGGGCACAGGGCCAGGTCCGCGGGCACCGAGGGCCGGGTCCCGGGGCTGTCCCCGCTTGCCCGGATGGAGAAGGGGGCCTCCCCGGCCCGTTCCGGGATCTCCCGGGTGGCGACGGCCTGGATGCGGGCGGGCGCAGGCGGTGCGGCCTTCAGGTCCCCCACGAATCCCTCGAGCTCGGCCCGTTCGCCCTGCACCTCGATCTCCACCCCATCCGGCCGATTGCGAACCCAGCCTTCCAGGCGGTGGGCCAGGGCGATGCGGTAGATGAAGGGCCGGAAGCCCACGCCCTGGACCACGCCCTGGACCTCCAGCCGGAGCCGGGGCATTCAAGCCTCCACCTTCGACGCCGCGGCCCGCGCGGAGGCCACGCCATGCTCGATCCAGCGGATCCAACCATCGAGGCCCTCGCCCGTGGTGGCGCTGATCTGGAGCACCCGAAGGCCGGGGTTGACGCGGTGGGCGAAGGCCAGGCACTGGGCCACGTCGAAATCCAGGTGGGGGAGGAGATCCACTTTGTTGAGCAGCATCAGATCCGAGGCGGCGAACAGGTCCGGGTACTTGAGGGGCTTGTCCTCCCCTTCCGTGACCGAGAGGATCACCACCTTGTGGGCCTCCCCCAGATCGAAGGCGGCGGGGCAGACGAGGTTGCCCACGTTTTCGATCATCAGCACCGATCCCCCGGGCAGGTCCAATTGCTCGGCCGCATGCCCCACCCTGTGGGCATCGAGGTGACAGCCCTTGCCCGTGTTGATCTGGATGGCGGGGACACCCGTGGCCCGGATGCGGTCCGCATCCCGCTCCGTCTGCTGATCACCTTCCACGACCCCCATGGGGATCCGGTGGCGGAGCAGGGCGATGGTGGTGGTCAGCAGGGTCGTCTTCCCGGAACCCGGGCTGGAGACGAGGTTCAATGCGAAGAGGCCCCGGTCCGCGAAGCGGGCGCGGTTCGCCCGGGCATGGGCCTCGTTCTTGGCCAGGAGATCGCGCTCCAGTCGCAGCCGCCGACGGCCCCCCGGGGAGAGGCCCTCGAGCGGGGAGGAGGCGGGTTCGCATCCACAGGTCGTGCACATCAGGCCACCTCCAAGGACATCACCCGGACCTGTGTACCGTCCGTGAGGCGCAATGGCCCCTTGAGGCAGAGGGGGCAGGGTTCATAGCGGGCTTCCACCTCCACCTCCTGCCGGCAGGCTTCGCACCAGCCCATGCCGACGGGTTCCTGCAGCTCCAGGCGGGCTCCTTCGGCCCGGGTGCCCTTCGTCACCACGTCGAAGGCGAAGCGCAACGCCGCCACCTCCACGCCGGCCAGTTTACCCACCTCCAGCACGATGACGTGCACGCGGTCGAAGCCGCCTTCGCGCGCCTGCTCCTCGATCACGTCCAACATTCCCTCCATCAAGGACAGCTCATGCATGGGGGGCCTCCGGATGGAGATTCGGCTCATTGTGCGCTCGGTTCCGCCACCGGGCCTTACCTTGGGCGGGAGGTGTGGCCGACATCACGTGGACCGGAGGCGCCCATGGTCCTTCCCCTCTGCCTGGGCATCCTCCCCATTGCAGCCTGCATGGGGGCCTTCTTCGGCCGGGGAGGCATCCCCGGCTTCGCCAGCCTGCGGAGGCACGTGGGTCTCCAAGGCGCCGGATCCTTCCTCGGTGCGCTGGTCAGCTGCGGGGTCGGGATCACGGGCCTGGGGAATCCCGGGGTGGGGGCGTGGCGGCTGCTTCGAGTGTGAATCCAGCGTGGACGCGGAATTACAGACCCCCATAGCGTGATTGGGATCATCCCGGGCGTTCCCTATCCTGGGGTGCTTTCCGGAATCCAGCGGGGAGCGGACGGGGGACCCGCAGGGCGGGACCCGTCCCATGCGAGGGGGTCTTCCATGTCGAAACCCGCCGAAGTCACCGTCTCCCCCATCGAGGAGCGGGTGGTCCCGATCCTGGAACGCTACGGGAAGGATCCCTTCAACCTGCTCCAGATCCTCATCGCGGTGCAGGAGGCCTTCCACTTCGTGCCCCAGGAGGCCATGGACCTCATCTCCCGGGCGCTCTTTGGAACCCGGCGCATCCGCGTGCCGGCCGTGGTGAGCTTCTATTCCTTCCTCAGCGCCACCTACCAGGGGGAGTACGTCCTCCACTTCAGCGACAACATCACGGACCAGATGCTGGGGAACCGGGACCTGGTGGATCAGCTCTGCCGCAAGCTCGGCGTGAAGCCGGGGGAGACGCGGAAGGATGGCCGGGTCAGTGTGCACCTCACCTCCTGCACGGGCATGTGCGATCAAGGGCCCGCGGCGCTCGTGAACTACGTACCGGTGACCCGGCTGGATGCGGCCCGGGTGGACCGCATCGCGGACCTGGTGAACGCGCAGGTGCCCCTCGCGGACTGGCCGCAGGAGTACTTCCACGTGGAGAGCCAGATCCGGCGGTCCAGCAACGTGTTCCGCAATCCCCCGGAGCCGGGCGCGGCCCTTCGGGCGAGTCTGGAACGGGGCGGCGCGGAGACCCTGAAGGAGATCTACCGGTCGGACCTCCGAGGCCGCGGGGGGGCGGGCTTCAAGGCGGCCATCAAGTGGGAGACCGTGCGGGATGCGGTGGCTGAGACCCGGTACGTGCTGTGCAATGCGGATGAAGGGGAGCCGGGCACGTTCAAGGACCGGGTCCTCCTCTCCGAGTATGCCGACATGGTTTTCGAGGGCATGACCCTCTGCGGCCACGTGGTGGGGGCTCGGGAGGGGGTGCTCTACCTGCGGCAGGAGTACCGCTACCTGCGGAATTCCCTGGAGGCTGTGCTCGCGCGGCGTCGGGAGAAGGGCCTGCTCGGCCGGGGAATCCTGGGCAGCGACCTGGATTTCGACATCCGCATCCACTCCGGTGCGGGGGCCTACATCTGCGGCATGGAGACCGCGATGATCGAGAGCATCGAGGGGAAGCGCGGCACGCCCCGCAAGCGCTGGCCCCTGCCCGTGAAGGAGGGCTACCGCAACCAGCCCACGGTGGTGAACAACGTGGAGACCTTCGCCGCGGCCGCCGCGATCGGCCTGCGGGGCGGGGCCTGGTTCGCCCAGCTGGGCACGATGCAATCCACGGGCACCAAGCTCTTCTGCGTCTCCGGGGACTGCGAGCGCCCGGGCATCTACGAGTATCCCTGGGGGGTGAGCTGTCGGGAGGTCCTGCGGGATTGCGGTGCCCGGGACACCCGGTTCATCCAGGTGAGTGGCCCCTCCGGCACCACGATCCGGGAGGGGGAGTTCGACCGCCTGCTCTGCTTCGAGGATCTCCCCTGCGTGGGCACGCTCATGATCTTCGACCAGCGCCGGGATCCCTTCGAGGTGACCCGCAATTTCGCGGCCTTCTTCCAGCATGAGAGCTGCGGGCTCTGCACCCCCTGCCGCGTGGGCACCACCCTGCTGGTGGAGATCCTGGAGAAATTCAGGAGTGGCATGGGCTCTCCCGTGGACCTCGAGGAGATCCGACACCTCGCCGAATTGATGAAGACCATGAGCCATTGCGGCCTGGGGCAGACGGCCCAGGGGCACTGCATGGATGCCCTCACGAAGTTCCCCGAAGTGTTCGAGCGCCGCATGAAGTCCAGGGACTTCGCGCCCGCCTTCGACCTGGACCTGGCCCTTTCCGAGGCCCGGGCCCTGGCCGGGCGGGACGATCCCGCGGCCCACCTGTGACGGAAGGAACCCCCATGGACACCACCTTCTTCCTGGATGGCAAGGAGATCCCCTTCGAACCCGGACAGACCGTCTTCGATGCGGCCATGGCGGCGGGGGAATACATCCCCCACCTCTGCCACAACCCCGACTACGAGCCGCACAGCTCCTGCCGCCTCTGCACCGTGATGGTGAATGGCCGCCCCATGGCCGCCTGCACCCAACCGGCGGTGGCGGGCCAGATGGTCCAGAACCGCACGCCGGACCTCATGGCCCTGCGGCGCACGGTGCTGCAGATGCTCTTCACGGAGGGGAACCACTACTGCCCCTCCTGCGAGAAGAGCGGGGACTGCCGGTTGCAGGCCTCCGCCTACGACCTCGGGATGCAGGACAACCATTTCATGCACCAATTCCCCAAGCGGGCGCGGGACGCCAGCCATCCGGACGTGATGCTGGACCGGGACCGCTGCATCCTCTGTGAACTCTGCGTGCGCGTGAGCCGGGACGTGGATCGCAAGAGCGTCTTCGGCATCGTGGGCCGTGGCATCCGGAGCGAGCTGGCGGTGAACTCCCCCAGCGGCCTGCTGGCGGATAGCGAGATCTCCGCGGAAGACCAGGCCGTGCACAGTTGCCCCGTGGGCGCGATCCTCGTGAAGCGGCGCGGCTTCGAAGTGCCCATCGGCGAACGCACCTACGACCGGGAGCCCATCAGCGTGGTGGCCCTCCGGGAGTTCCAGCAGCGGCAGGAGGCGCCCCATGGCCGATAAGCTCACCGTCGCGACCTGCTCCCTGGCCGGGTGCTTCGGCTGCCACATGTCCTTCCTCGACATCGACGAGCGCCTGCTGGACCTGCTCCAGGTTGTTACCTTCGACCGCAGCCCCATCAATGACCTGAAGCGCTTCGAGGGCATGGTGGACCTGGGGCTCATCGAGGGGGGCCTCTGCAACTCGGAGAACGTCCATGTGCTCAAGGCGTTCCGAGAGCACTGCCGGATCCTCGTGAGCGTGGGGGAATGTGCCATCACCGGAGGCGTTCCCTCCATGCGCAATGCCTTCACCTTGAAGGAGTGCTTGGAGGAGGCCTACATCCGGGGGGTTGGGGTGGTGAATGCCCATGTGCCCGATGATCCGGAGATCCCGCTCCTGCTGAACCAGGTCCACCCGTTGCACGAGGTGGTGAAGATCGACTACCACCTTCCGGGTTGCCCCCCGTCCGCGGACGCATTCTGGCACTTCCTCACGGAACTGGTGGCGGGGCGGGATCCGAGCCTACCCACCCACCTGCTGCATTACGACTGATCCCCGCTGGATTCCGAGAGGACGCCCATGAGCCCGAGCCTCGAGACCGCTTCCCACCCCGCCACCCTCAAGCGCGTGGTCATCGAGCCCGTCACCCGGGTGGAGGGCCATGGCAAGGTCACCTTGCTCATGGACGAGGAGAACCGCATCCGCCAGGTCCGCCTCCACATCGTGGAATTCCGGGGCTTCGAGAAGTTCATCCAGGGGCGCCCCTACTGGGAGATCCCGGTGATGGTGCAGCGCCTCTGCGGCATCTGCCCCGTGAGCCACCACCTGGCCGCCGCCAAGGCCGTGGACATGCTGGTGGGCGCGCGCCACATCCCACCCACAGCGGAGAAGCTGCGGCGGCTCCTGCACCTGGGGCAGACCCTGCAATCCCACGCGCTCCACTTCTTCCACCTCTCCAGTCCGGACTTGCTGTTCGGCTTCGACAGCCCCGTGGCCAAGCGGAACATCATCGGCGTCATTGAAGCCCATCCGGATCTGGCCCTCCGGGGCGTGAAGCTCCGCAAATTCGGCCAGGAGGTGATCCGGGTGCTCTCGGGCAAGCGGGTGCATGGCACCTTCGCGGTTCCCGGTGGCGTGAACAAGTCGCTGTCCGTGGCGGATCGGGACGCGCTGCTGAAGGACCTCGACCCGGTGGTGGCCTGGAGCAAGGACGCGGTGGACCTGGCGCGGCAGGTGTTCTTCTCCAATGCGGAGTTCCACCAGTATTTCGCTTCCTTCCCATCCAACTTCCTGAGCCTCGTTGCGGGGGACGGCGCCCTGGACCTTTACGATGGGGGTCTGCGGGCCCGCGACCAAGGCGGTCGCGCCATCTTCGACCACGTGGACTACGTGCACTACGACCGTTACCTCCAGGAGGAGGTGAAGGACTGGTCCTACATGAAGTTCCCCTTCATCAGCAGCCTGGGGTCCACGGACGGGTGGTACCGGGTGGGTCCCCTGGCCCGGGTGAACAACGCGGATCGCATACCGACGCCCCTTGCGGAAGCGGAACGGAAGGCGTTCCGGGCCGCGGGGGATGGGGCCCACGTGCATGCCAGCCTGGCCTACCACTGGACTCGCATGATCGAGATGCTCCATGCGGCGGAGGGCATCCGGGAGCTGCTCCTGGATCCGGAGATTCTGGGCACCGACCGGGTGGCCACGGGCACCCGGGCCACCGAGGGCGTGGGCGTGGTGGAGGCGCCTCGGGGCACCCTGATCCACCACTACCGGATCGATGAGCACGACATGATCGAGAAGGCCAACCTCATCGTGAGCACCACCCACAACAACCAGGCCATGAACACCGCCGTGCGGGCCGTCGCCAGCCGCTACCTGGACGGCCGGAACCTCACGGAGGGCCTGCTCAACCACATCGAGGTCGCCATCCGGGCCTACGATCCCTGCCTCTCCTGCGCCACCCATGCGCTGGGCCAGATGCCCCTCCGGGTGGAGTTGCGGGATGCGGAAGGCCGGTGGGTGGACAGCCTCGCCCGGCACGAGGATGGGACCTATGAGCGGGGGATCGGGCCATGACCGATCCCCGGGCCCCCGCCGCCAAGGTGGTGGTGCTGGGCTGGGGCAACCCCAGCCGCGGTGACGATGCCCTGGGGCCGGAACTGCTGGGGCGGGTGGACGCCTGGATCGGGGCCCATCCCGGGTGCGGCGTGGAGGCCTTCCTGGATTTCCAGCTCCAGGTGGAGCACAGCCTGGACCTCGAGGGGCGGGACCTCGTGCTGTTCCTGGATGCGGCGGTGACGGGGCCGGATCCCTACACCTTCCGCCGGGTGGAGGCCGCCCCCGAGGCGGACCCGACCACGCACGCCCTGTCCCCGGGAGGGCTGCTGCGGGCCTTCGGGGCCCTGCGCTGCGGTCCCCCGCCGCCGGCCTATGCTTTGGCGGTGCGGGGCCACCGCTTCGAGCTGGGGGAGGCACCTGGGCCCCAGGCCCGCCTCAATCGGGAAGCGGCCTGGTCGCTGCTGGAGCGGCTCCTGGAAACACCGGCCGCGCAGGCCTGGGAGGCCTGGGCCGGAGCGGCGGTGCCCTCAGGGGCGGATCTCGGCTTCCCGCTCCCCGTCCAGCCATTGGAGGCGGAGCCGGTCGCCCGGGTGGGTGGCCCCGGCGGTGGTGATGGGCCGACCCTGCGCATCCCGCACGAGGACGAACCCCCGGGCCAGGGGGCCCTTGGGATCCAGGGCCTTTAACCGCTCCTGGAGGAGGTCGAGGGCGTGGGCCCGCTTCCGGACGGCCCATTCCGTGGCCGGGAGGAGGTGGCGCTGGGCCAGGACGAGGCGGGGCCGATCGGCCTCCCCGAGGAGGTCCGCGGCCCGTCGCAGGCGGTGGGTGAGGGCCTCGAAGCGCTGGGTGGCCAGGGCGAGGCGCCGCCGGGGGTGGGCACCCTGGAGGCGCGCCCCCAGCGTGTCCAGGCGGGCCTGGGCCCGGGCCAGGCGCTCGGGCACGGCGCGCATGCCGAGGCCATCCGCCAGGAGGAAGAGCTGGGACTCAAGGCCGCGCAGGCGCCAATCGGCGGCGCGGAGGAGCGCCTCCTTCCGGCGGCGCACCTCCGCCTGCAGCCGGCCGAGATCCGGGGTTACCAGCTCTGCCGCCTGGCTGGGGGTGGCGGCGCGGCGATCCGCGGCGAGGTCCACCAGGGTGGTGTCGATCTCGTGGCCCACACCCGTCACCACGGGCAGGGGGCAGGCGGCCACGGCACGGACCAGCTCGGGATCGTTGAAACCCCAGAGGTCCTCCAGGCTGCCACCGCCCCGCACGAGGAGGATCACGTCGCAGCCCCAATGGGGATCGGAGATCTCCTGCAGGGCCATGAGGTTCTCGAACACGCAACGATCGCCCTGCGCGGTGGCGGGATGGATGAGGATATCGATGCCCGGGGCCCGGCGCGCCGTCACCTGGAGCACGTCCCGCAGGGCCGCCCCCCCCAGGGCCGCCACCACCCCGATGCGCCGCGGGAAGGCCGGCAGTTCGCGCTTGGGCCGGTCGAAGACGCCCTCGGCCCGCAGCTGGGCTTCCAGCTCCCGGAGGCGCTGCTGGAGATCGCCCACGCCGGCCCGTTCGCAGTGGGTGACGGCGAAGGTGAGGCTCCCGCCGGGCACGTAGAGGTTGAGGCTACCCTTGACCACGACCCGGTCGCCGTCTTTGGGCTGATGCTTGAGGCGGCCCTGGGCGCTGGCCCACACGGCGCACTGGAGGGCCGCACCCTCCTCCTTCAGGGTGAAGTACCAGTGGCGCCCAGAGGTGCGGGCATTGCTCACCTCGCCCACCAGGACCACCGAGGCGAAGGCCGGTTCGAGCCGGGCCTTCAGCCCTTCCAGGAAGCGCTTGACGGAGAGGGGGGCGTCCATCCTCCCACTATCGCATCCCGCCCCGCCGGATGCCCCCCCCCGCTGCGCTCCGGGGGCCGGAGCCTCCCTCGGCTACCCTGAGGGGCGAGGATCCCCATGCCCACCGTCGAATCCCGCCTCCAGGCCCTGGGGCTTGTGCTGCCCGCCAAACCCCACGTGGACGCCTCGGTGCGTCTTCCCTTCGAGTTCGTGCGGGTGGTGGGGAACCGCGCCTTCATCTCGGGGCATGCGCCCCAGAACCCGGATGGCACCCTGGCGCCCCCCTTTGGCAAGGTTGGCTTGGACCTCACCGCCGAGCAGGGTTATGAGGCGGCGCGCCTCACCACCCTGGCCATGCTGGGCAGCTTGAAGCGGGCCCTGGGCGACCTGGACCGGGTGAGGGCCTGGAGCCGGGTCTTCGGGATGGTGAACTCCGCCCCGGGCTTCACCCTGCAGCCCAAGGTGATCAACGGCTGCTCCGACCTGATCCTGGAACTCTTCGGGCCCGAGCGGGGCGCCCACGCCCGCAGCGCCGTGGGCATGGCGGAGCTTCCGTTCAACATCGCCGTGGAGATCGAGGCGGAAGTGGTGCTGGATGCCTGAACGGATCGGCCCGGCCTCGGGCCGGGCCGACACGGCCAGAGGAAGGCGGTCCGATCAGATCTTGTAGCGCGACACCGCGTGGGAGAGGTTCTCGGAGACGCTGGCGAGCTCCGTGGCGGTCTTGGCCATCTCGGTGACGGACGCGGCCAGCTCGATGCTGGCGGCGGAGCTGCGCTCGGTATCCAGGTTGGTGGCCTGCACGTGCTTCTCCACTTCCTCCCGCATGCCCATCTGTTCGACCACGGCGCCATGAAGGCGCTCAACCTCCACCGCGAGGGCATCGATGTGCTCCCGGATCTTCTGGAGCGCGTCCACGCTGCCCGCCACGGTTTCCTCGCCGCGGAGCACCACGGAGTCCACTTCCTCGATGAAGGCCTTGATCTCCCGGGTGGACTGGGCGCTGCGCTCCGCCAACTTGCGAACCTCCTCGGCCACCACGGCGAAGCCCTTGCCCTGGGCACCGGCCTTCGCGGCCTCGATGGCCGCATTCAGGGAAAGCAGGTTCGTCTGGCGGGCGATGTCCTGGATCACGCCCACGGCCGCGCCCATGCGGGCGGTGGCCTGACGGATGGCCACCATGGCGCCGGCGGTGGCTTCCCCGGAGTGGGAACCGGTTTGCGCCGCATGGACGGCGAGGCCGGTGCGACCGCGGGAGGCTTCGATCCACGTTTGCATTCGCGCGATGAGGGTGGAGAGGTTCTCCATGGCCTCGGCGATGCTCGTCATGCCTGCCCGCTGCCGTTCGGAGACCATGGCGATCTCGGAGCTGGTGGTGCGCATCTCCTCGGCGGTGGCGCTCAGTTCCGTGGAACCGCTGGCCACCCGATCGGAATCCAGGGCGAGCCCCTGGAAGATCTCGCGGAAACGGGCGGAGCTGGCGTTGAAGGCACGGCCCAATTCGCCGACCTCGTCGTCGCCGAGGTTCTGGAGTTGGAGGGTGAGGTCGTTCTTGCGGATGCCCTCGAGGAGGCCCTGGAGGGGGTGCACCAACACCCGGCGGAGCATGAGGATGGCCCCGTAGAGCAGGGCGCCGCCCAGGACCACGGCGATGACGACGGCCAGGAGGATGGAGCGGTTCAGCTCCGAGAAGAGCTCTGATCGACTCGCTTCCACCACGAGGAAGAAGCCCAGGCCCGGCACCTTGCGGGTGGACACGATGCGGCTGTCGCCGTCCGCTTCCACGGTAAAGAGGTGGCGCTCCGAGGCGCGGAGGGTGGACCAGGCATCCTGGAACCCCGGCAGCTTCTGGACGGTGGCCTTGTTGATGAGGGCTTTGTCCTCATGAACGCGGATCACCCCGTCGGCATCGCAAAGGTAGGTCCGGCCCCGCTCGCCGATGCGCTGGGAGACCACGCGCTGCACCAGGTCCGCCAGGCTGAGCTGGGTGGAGACGATGCCCAGGAAGGCGCCCTTGTCGTCGATGCGCCGGTTGATGAAGGCCACCTCCCGGAATTCCGGGTGGTCCGTGTAGATGTTGATGGAGAAGGGCTGGTTGGTGGCGCCGAAGGCCTCGAACCATCCATCTGCGGCCCCCAGCATGCGGGGTTTGTACACGCCGTCTTCCACGTTGTAGTACTTGCCGGAGCGCTTGGAGACCACGCTCGCGCCCTTGGTTCCGTATTTCCGGCTGATGGTGGTGAGGATCTCGATGACCTTGGGCAGTTCCTTCTCGGGTTCCCCGGCGGCGAGCCAGGCCTTGAGGAAGGGGTCGGCGGCCGGGAGTTCCAGGGCCGAGGCGGGTTGCAGGATGCCCCGCTCGATCTCCGCATAGATCGCATCCGAGGCCTTGGGGATCTCGTTCTTCATGAGGCGGTCGGAGAGGTTGCCCCGCATGATCCAGGCGGTCACGGCCATCAGGATGAGGATGGTGACGGCGAAGATGAGTCCGAAGGACAGGGAGATCTTCGTGATGATGCTGGATTTCCGGTTCATGGGCGTCCCAGGAAGGCGGGTTCGGGGCAGGCGGATCCCGGCGCGTGGTGGCGGGACCCGACGACGTCCCTTCGGCGCCTTGCCCCGCGGACATGAAAACCAGGCGGGAAGCGATGCGCCTCGGATGGAATTCAAGGAATCCCCGCCGGGGCGGGAAAAGAAGGGAAGGTGCGTGGTGGTTCGCCACCCTCTGCACGCCCCCTCTTCCGGTTGGAGTCCTCCCCATGCCCATGCCACGTCCCGCCCTCCTCGGGCTCTGCGCCCTCCTCGGCCCCACCCTGGCCGGCGGCGACTGGAGCGCCACGTCCATGGGCTACCGCTATGGAACGCAGTTCCGCGAGCCGGGGATCCAGGCGGCCATCACCAAGAACACCTTCACCTTCACCCACGCGAACGGGTACTCCCTCGGCGAGAACTTCTTCACCGTGGATCTCCTGCGCTCCGATGCCAATGATCCCTCCAACGGCGCCGGGTCCGAAGGCGCCCAGGAGGTCTATGCGGTCTATCGCCACGACCTCAGCCTGGGCAAGCTCTTCAGGACCTCCCTCCAGGCGGGTCCCATCCGCGATGTCGCCTTCACGGCGGGGTTCGACTACAGCGCCAAGAACACGGAGTTCGCACCGGCCGTGCGCAAGATCCTGCTGGGACCCACCCTGGCCTTCGCCGTGCCCAAGGGGTTCGTGAAGCTGGGCCTCCTCTACTACAAGGAGAAGAACCACAATTCCTTCGGCACCGGGTCGGACAAGAACGTGAGCTTCGATCCCACTTACCAGGTGGCCCTGGCCTGGGGACTCCCGGTGGACCTGGGCCCCGTGGCCACTTCCTTCCAGGGCTTCGGCACCTACACGGGCGCCAAGGGGAAGGACGGGAACCTCAAGGACACGGAGCCTGAGACGCTGGTGCGCATGGCCTGGCTCTTCGATGTGGGCGCGGCGGCCGGGAAGAAGGGAACCTGGCTCGTGGGCCCCGGCTACGAGTATTGGAAGAACAAGTTCGGCAATGCCTCCCCCATCCCGCCGCCGTTCGGGCTCCCGAACCCCAACACCTCCTGCGTCACGCTGAACCTGGAGATCCGGTTCTAAGGGGAGGGGCCGGCCATCCTGCTCAGGCCACGGCCCCCCGCAGGAGGGCCCACAGGACTTCCACTTGGGCCCGCTCCGTGGTCTCCGCGCCGATGCTCACCCGCAGGATCTGCTTGCCCTTGAGCATCGAGGGGGTGAGGTACGCCTGCCCGCCCTCGTTGATCCGCCGAGCGATCTCCAGGTTGTGGCCCTTGAGGGTGGCCTCGTCGCCTGCCAGGGCGGCGGGTACATGGCGGAGGCAGACGGTCTGGAAATCCACGGGCGCCATGAGCTCCCACTCCGGGGTGGTCTCCACCCGGGCCTTCAGCCACTGGGCGTTGGCCAGGTCCCGCCGCAGGCGGGCCTGGAGCCCCTCCACGCCGACATCCATGAGGTAGAACCAGAGTTTGAGGGAACGGAAGCGGCGGCCCAGCTGGAGGTGCCAGTCGCGGAAGTTCTTCACTTCGCCATCCTGCTTCGTCTGCAGGTAGCTGGGGTTGGTGCTCATGACGCGGATGAGGTGCTGGGGATCGCGCACGTAGTAGGCGCTGAAGTCAAAGCCCACGCCCATCCACTTGTGGGGGTTGAAGACGAGGGAGTCGGCCCGTTCGATGCCTTCCCAGTGGCGCCGACATTCGGGCAGCGCCATGGCCGTGCCGGCCATGGCGGCATCCACGTGGAGCCACATCCCATGGCGCGCCGCGAGATCGGCCATGGCCGCCAGGGGATCCACGGCGGTGGTGCCCGTGGTGCCGATGCAGGCCACGAGGGCGCAGGGCCGGAGGCCGATCTCCACGTCCTTGGCGACGGCGGCCTCCAGCAGATCCATGCGCAGGGCGTGGTGGTCATCCGTGGGCAGGAGGCGGAGGTGGGCCTTGCCGAAGCCCGCCAGCAATGCGGCCTTCTCGATGCTGCTGTGGCCCTGATCGGAGGCGTAGACCACCAGGGGTGCCTCGCCGGACTGGAGGCCCTCGCCATTCTGGCTGAATCCGGAAACCTTCTCCCGGGCGCAGAGCAGGGCGGTAAGGGTGGCGGTGCTGGCGGTGTCGTGGATGACCCCGGTGAAGGCTTCAGAAAGGCCCACCATCTGACGCAGCCAGTCCATCACCACCTCCTCCACTTCGGTGGCGGCGGGGCTCGTCTGCCAGCTCATGCCCTGGACGCCCAGGCCCGAGGCCACGATGTCCGCGAGAATGGAGGCGTAGCTGGTGTTGCTGGGGAAGTAGGCGAAGAAGCTGGGATGGTTCCAGTGGGTGATGCCCGGCATGACGTCGCGGTCCAGCGCGGCCAAGGCCTGGTCCAGGCGGCCGCCGTGCTGGGGAGGGTGGTCGGGCAGGGCGGCCCGGATCTCCCCGGGCTGCACCTGGCTCATCACGGACAGGCGCGAGAAGCCTTCGCGGTAGTCCGCGACCCAGTCGATGAGTTGGTAGCCGTAGCGGCGGAATTCCTGGGCATCCATGGGGGTCTCCAGCCCTTTCAGGCTAGGGTGGATGCACCCCGATGAGAACCCCGGCTTCGGAAGCCCCTAGGCGCGGATCCTTTGGAAGATCGCCTGGAGCTGGGTGCGGAGGTCGCTCAAGCCGAAGGGCTTCGCCAGACAGGCCGCATGGCCATCCTGACGCAGGAGCTCGGCCGCCTCCGTTTCCAGGAAGCCCGTGGCGAGCAGCACCGGGAGCTTCGGATGCTGGACCCGGAGCCGCTTCAAGGTTTCCATCCCGGTCATGCCCGGCATGTTCTGGTCAAGGATGACGAGGTCGGGCTGGAGGCCACCGGCCAGGAGATCCAGGGCTTCGGCGCCTCCACCTGCGGTGATGACCCGGTGGCCCAGGACTTCCAGGAGGCCGGGAACGGAGGTCCGGATCAGCTCCTCATCATCCACCAACAGGACGTTCAGCGCGTCCCCCGGGCCGCCTGCGGAGTCCGGAGCCACTTTGGCCTTGGGATCCTCGTGGGTGGCGGGCAATCGCAGCTGCGCCAAGGTGCCCTGGCCCGGCTCGCTCTGCAGGATGAGGCTCCCGCCGTGGGCGGAGGCCGTGGCATAGACGAGGGCCAGCCCTAGGCCCGTGCCCTTGCCGACGGGCTTGGTGGTGAAGAAGGGTTCCATGGCCCGGGCCAGGACCTCCCGGGGCATACCCAGGCCGGTGTCGCGCACGGAGAGCTCCACCTGCCCCTGGGGGAGGCTTCGGGTGCGGAGGGTGAGGGTTCCGCCCCCGGGCATGGCATCCACGGCATTCACGCACAGGTTCATCAGGGCGCTTCCCAGGGTGCTCCGTTCACCCATGACGGCGGGCAAGGGTTCTTGGAGGTCCAGGTCCAAGGTCACCCGCTTCAGGGTGGTCCGCTTCAGGAGCTCCGACTCCTCCCGAACCAGCGCGTTGAGGTCCAACCGCTCGGCCCCGCGGAGGTCCTTGCGCGCGAAGTTGGTGAGGCTCTGGACCAGGTCCCTGCCGCGGGTCGAGGCCCGCTCGATGGTGTCCAGGGCCGACGTCAGCTGGGGGTCCGCCTCATGGAGGGCCTTGAGGGTCTGGGTGACCGCCTGGATCGCCCCCAGGACATTGTTCATGTCGTGGGCCACACCCCCGGCGAGGCTGCCCAGGCTCTCGAGCTTTTGTGTCTGGTGGAGTTCGGTCTGGAGCCTCTGGCGGAGCTCGTCGGCCCGATGCAGTTCGGTCACGTCCGAGATGGTCTCGATGACGCCGATGGCCCGCCCCCCCCGTCCAGGAGGGGGGCCTGGGTGGAGGTGGCCCAGCCGCGCCGTTCACCATTCCGTGAGGACCACTCGAAGGAGGGGCTGGAGACGGATTCGCCTTGAAGCGCCTTTCGGAGTCCCTCCCCCCGGTTGGAGGCGCACTCGGGTGCGAAGAACGCCTCCAGCCGCTTGCCTTTGACCTGCGCGGTGGACAGTCCGACCATCCGTTCCATGAACGGGTTCATCAGGAGCAAGCGACCTTCCTGGTCGTAGACGACGATGCCTTCCTGGGCGGAGTCGATGACCTGCCGGTTGAAGGCCAGGGCCTCCTGGAGATTGGTCTCCGCCTGCTTGCGCTCCGTGATGTCATGCAGGATGGCGTAGATCAGCGATCGACCCCCTTCCTGCAGAGGGCTGCCGAAGCTCTCCACGTCCCGCACCGAGCCATCGGCCAGGCGGTGCCGGAATTCGAAGTGCCGATGGACCCCGGAACCCACTTCCTCGAGGCGCTTCCGGACCTCATCGGGGTTGAGGGTGTTGATGTCCTGGATCCGCATCCGCAGAAGCTCTTCCCGGCTCCATCCGTAGAAGCGGGAGGCTGCCGGGTTGGCACTGAGGATGGCCCCATCCTTCGGATCGAGGACGAGCATGGGGGCCTGGCTCTGCTCGAAGAGGCTGCGGTAGCGCTCCTCGCTTTCGGCGAGGGCCTCCTGGATCCGCTTGAACTCGGTGATATCGCGGGCGGTGGCATAGGTGCAGCCTTCCGACTGCACGAAGACCGCGCGCCAGGAGAGCCAGCGGGTGGAGCCGTCTTTGCAGAGGTAGCGGTTTTCGAAGTTGAGGGAGAACCCGCATTGGAGCTGGCGGTCCATCTCCTCCTCGGTGGCCCGGCGATCGTCGGGGTGGACGAATTCCATGAAGGGCCTGGCCAGCAATTCCGCTTCCGAATATCCGAGGATCTTCAGCGCGGCCGGGTTGACGTGCATGAAGCAGCCCTTGGGGTCGGCGATGACCATGAGGTCGGAGGCCGCCTTGAAGAGGGTGTAGTACTGCGCCCGCTCCAGTTCCAGGCGCTTCCGGTCCGTGATGTCCGTGCATGAGCCGAGGAACCCGAGGAAGACACCCTCCTCCGAATACATGGGTCTTCCCTCGTTGGTGAACCACCGGTAGGCGCCATCCCACTGGCGGAACCGGCAGTCCATGGAGAAAGGCTCCCTGGCCTCCAGGGCCGCCCGATAGGTGCGAACCGCAGCTTCCTCGTCCTCCGGGTGGACGCACTCCCGCCAGCCCTCACCCAGGTCCTGCCCTTCGGCACGGCCGGTGTAGTCCATCCACCTTCGATTGAGGAAGGTGCAGGCGCCGGAGGTGTCCGCGCGCCAGATGACCACAGGAGCGGCATCCAGCATGGCCCGAAAACTCCGAGCCTCCTCCGTCGACAGGGGGGATCCGGGGGCCATGGAGGTCTGGGTGTGTTCCGGACGCATTCTCTCTCTCTATGCGGAACTGCCTCCCGAAGGCAAGCGTTTCCCCTGGAAGGATAGGCTTTCCGGCGCCTCCACGATGAGGTCGTGATCGAGGTTCGAACTCCCTCGTCAGGCTGTATGCAGGTCCATGGGCGGGGCGGATCCCCACGCTTGGATCCGGCTCCAGGCGGCCGTCCTCGGAGGGGCCGCCGCCCTAGGAGTGGTTCCCGGCGGGAGGATTGAGGGGCTTGTAGAACGTCACCTTGCCCGAAGCCAGGTCATAGACGGCGGGTACCACCCAGATCTTGTCCTCCGCCGCGAGGTGGCGCACTTCGGCGCTGCGGTCCACGAGGGCCTGGGCCTGGCGCTTGGCGTTCTGCTCCACGAGACGGGCGAGGTAGGCGCCGCCCTCTTCATTGGGATCCAGGGGGGTCGACTCCAGGAGGCCGGCCATGCCCGCCTGGAAGGCCCAGAGGTTGCCGGGGAGTGGCTTGCCGTTGGCGTCCCGCACGGCCTTCACGGCGCCGCAGGATGCGTGGCCCATGACAATGACCACTTTGGATCCGAGGTGCTCCACGGCGTAGTCCACGGAGGCGATGCCACCCGGTTCCAGCAATTCGCCGGCCACCCGGATGGTGAACAGGCGCCCGGCTTCCTGATCGAAGATGAAGTTGTCGGGCACCCGGCTGTCCGAACAGGTGACGATGACGGCGAAGGGGGC
The DNA here is from genome assembly GCA_035254125.1 of Holophagaceae bacterium. Taxonomy (GTDB): domain Bacteria; phylum Acidobacteriota; class Holophagae; order Holophagales; family Holophagaceae; genus JAFDVN01. The sequence continues at coordinate 28,928 of DATFAX010000041.1, forward strand.
TTGGCCCTTGGCCAGCTCCGTGCGGCGGGCCGCGTCCTTGGCGGTGTCCACGCTCCGGGTGCGCTTGCCGGCCACGAACCGGGCATTGCCGGTCTGGAGTTCACTCAGGGCCGCGCTGGGGCTGTCGGGGGCATCGGAAGCCGCAGGCGCTGCGACCGGGGCTTTGGCCTTGGGATCGGCCTTGGGCGAGGAATGACCGTGCTCCTGGGCCCAGGCCGGAAGGGCGAGCATGAAGGCGAGACCGGAGAGGTGAAACGGGCGCACGGGGACCTCCAAATGGGACAGCGCCTATTCGGCAGGACGTCGATCGGAGGTGAAAACGGGGCCCAGGAGGCGCAGGGCCAGGCGGCGTGCGGCCGGAGGCGACCGGGAGCACCCGCCGGGGGCGGGTGCGTTCGCGGGGGAGCAAGTGGCGTGCGACCGGAGGGAGCTCAGGCACGGTGGCCCGGGCCTCACCGGTATCAGGCCATCATTCGTACCGCAGCGCCTCGATGGGATCCTGCTTGGCGGCCTTCATGGCGGGCCACAGCCCGAACCCGATCCCCACAGCCGTGCTCACGCCGAACCCGAGGAACACGCTCCAGAGGGGGGCGGCCGCGGGGAAATCCAGGACGGCCTTCACGAGCTGCGGAATGCCCAGTCCGATGGCGATGCCCACGGCGCCGCCCACGCTGGTGAGGGCGACGGCCTCCACGAGGAACTGGGCGGCGATGTCGGCCCGCTTGGCGCCCAGGGCCTTGCGCACGCCGATCTCCCGGGTCCGCTCGGTGACGGTGACCAGCATGATGTTCATGACGCCCACGCCGCCCACGATGAGGGCGATGGAGGCGATGAGGATCATGGCCCCGGCGATGCCGCTGGTGACCTGCTGGAACGACTTGAGGTTGCCCTCGCTGGTGAAGATGGCGAAGTCGTTGGGTTCGCTGGCCTTCAGGCCCCGGCGGGTGCGGAGGATGGCGGTGCCCTGGTCCATCATGTCGTACATGCGGGCCGGATCCTTGGGGATGGTGGCGATGTGGATGGTGTCGCCACTGCCGTTCTTGATCTGGGGCCACATCTCGTCAAAGGTGCTGATGGGCATGAGCAGGATGTTGTCGGCGCTGCCCCCGAAGAGGCTGCCCTTCTTCTCAAGCACGCCCACGATGGTGAACGGCACGCCGTTCACATAGACCTGCCGGCCCATGGGGTCCTTCCGGTCGAAGAGGGCCTTCACCACGTCTTCGCCCACCACGCACACCCGGGTGGCATGGCTCACGTCCGCATCCACGAGGAATCGCCCATCGGCCACGGCGGAGTTGTTCGAAGGCGCATAGTCGGGGTTGGTGCCCACGATCTGGGGGGCGTTGGCCTCCTTCCCCTTTTCGTTCTTCACGATGACGGAGACGCCCGCGGGGCCGAACAGGTACCGTTCCTGGCTCACGGAGGCCGCCAGGGTGTTGAGTTCCTTCAGCGCCCTGGCATCCTCGATGGTGAGGTCGCGGCGCCGGAGCTGATCTTCCGGCAGGCGCCCGCCACCGCCGCCGAAGCGGGGTTCGTACTTCTGGTACTGCACGAGGGTGGTGCCGAAACTGGAGAAGCTATCGGTGACGGCGGCATTGAAGCCGGCCACGAAGCTAACCATGGCGATCACCGTGGCGACGCCGGCCACAATGCCCAGAAGGGTCAGGAAGCTGCGGAGCTTCTGGGCCTTCATGGCGCGGAAGGCGAAGGCGATGTTCTCGGTGCCGATGGCGCGGAGGAAGGCGGGACCTTGCATGGGCTCACTCCGCTCGGATGGCGTCGATGACGACGAGGCGGGAGGCGCGGAGCGCGGGCAGGAAGCCCGCCGCCAGGCCCACGCAGGTGCTGAGGATCACGCTGGTGCCCACGATGGGGAGGGTGACCTGGGCCGGGAAGCCGGTGGCGGCGTGCACCGCCATCACCCCGAGGGCGCCGAGCACCACGCCCAGGAGACCCCCGAAGAGGCTCAGCAGTGCCGCCTCCAGAAGGAACTGGCGGCGGATGTCCTTCTTCCGGGCGCCCAGGGCCAATCGGATGCCGATTTCCGGCGTCCGCTCCGCCACGCTCACGAGCATGATGTTCATGATCACGATGCCGCCCACGCCGAGGGACACAGAGGAGATGAGCACGAGCAGGATGAAGGCTGCGCCGCTGATGGCCTGCCAGAGCTGCTGCAGGGCCTCCTGGTTCAGGACGCCGAAGGGGTCCGGGGCGGAATAGGCGGTGTGGCGCATGGCCCGGAAGAAGGCCCGTACCTCGTCCTGGCTGGCGCTGAGGCCCTCCACGCCCCCGCGCGCCTTCACGTACACGTCGAGGCTCTGGTTGGGGGGCATGAAGTTCTTCCGATAGACCTGGGACGGGATGTAGATGCGTCCGTCCTGGTTGAAGCCGATGCTGCGGCCCTGCTTGGGCATCACGCCAATGACCCGGAAGGGCAGCCCGCCCACGAGCACCGTGCGGCCCAAGGGGTCCTGGTAGGGGAAGAGCTCCTCCCGGGTATCGGCCCCGATCACGGCGACGTGGGCGGCCGCACGGTCTTCGGCCTCGGAATAGAAGCGACCCCCCTCGAATTCGAGGTTGAAGAGCTCGGCGAAGTTGGCGGTGGCGCCCACCACGGAGACATCCGGCAGCCGCTTGGTCCCGTTGTTCACGGCCATGTTAGTGCCCGAGCCCGCTCCCAGCTGGGCGACGGTAGGGAGGTCCGCCAGTTGGAGGCGCTCGAATTCCTGATAGCGGATGGGGGGCCGCTTCACCGCCTGGATGAACTCCTCCCGGCTCCGGATGATGCCGAACTTCGTGAGGATGTAGACATCGGGCCCCATCACGATGACCTTCTCGGCCACGTAGCGGTTGAGGCCGCTGATGACGCCCACGACGCCCACGATGGTGGACACGCCGATGATGATGCCCAGCAGGGTGAGGAAGCTGCGCATCTTGTGGGCTCGGATGGCCCTGAGGGCGATCCGGAGGAGTTCCTGGAGGCTCATGGAACGGCCTTACTTCTTCTTGTCGTCGTCGCGGGCGGGCTTCTTCTCCTCGCGGAGCTTCTCGCCGCCTTTGAGGTCGCGGAGCACGCGCTGGGGGCCAGTGACGACCTTCTCGCCGCCCTGGAGTCCTTCGGTGACTTCCACCTTCATGTCGCCCAGGAGGCCCGTCTTCACGGCTTTGAACTCGGCCTTGCCCTCCTTGTAGATCCACACGCCTTCCTCTTCGCGGGGCTGACCGGGCTTGAAGGTCTCACCGGCCTTGAGCTTGATCTCGCGGCTCACGAGGGCCTGGTAGGGGATGGCGAGGGCGCTGGGGCGGTTGCCCGTGTAGATGTCGGCCTGGGCGCTGAGGCCGGGCTTGATGGTGATGGGCGGGTTCTTGATGCGCACCTTCACCTTGAACTTGATGGCCTCGTTGGTGCCCGTCTTCACGATGGGGCTGCCGCCCACCTCCGTGACCTCGCCCTGGA
>DATFAX010000042.1:0-18756 GCA_035254125.1 Holophagaceae bacterium
GCCGCCAAGAAGGCCGCCCCCAAGAAGGCTGCTGCCAAGAAGGCCGCCCCCAAGAAGGCTGCTGCCAAGAAGGCCGCCCCCAAGAAGGCCGCCGCCAAGAAGGCCGCCCCCAAGAAGGCCGCCGCCAAGAAGCCGGCTGCCAAGAAGGCCGCCCCCAAGAAGGCTGCTGCCAAGAAGCCCGCCGCCAAGAAGGCCGCCCCCAAGAAGGCTGCCGCCAAGAAGCCCGCCGCCAAGAAGGCCGCCAAGAAGTAGGCCCTTCAAGGTTCCAGGATCACCGCCCAGGCTCAGCCTGGGCGGTCGTCTTTAGGGGGGGATCGGGGCCAGCGCGGTCTCCTCGCGGTACGCTGGGTGGGTAAGTCGCCCTCCCAACCTTTTTCACGGGTGTTGAAATGAAGCTCATCGAATCCGTCTCCGCGCTTGAGGTCCTGGACTCCCGTGGCAATCCCACGGTGATGGCCCGGGTCCAACTCTCCGATGGCACCGTCGGCTCGGCCATGGTGCCCTCCGGCGCCAGCACGGGCAGCCGGGAGGCCCTGGAGAAGCGGGATGGGGACAAGAAGCGCTATCTGGGCAAGGGCGTCATGGGTGCCGTGGACGCCATCAATGTGGAGATCGCCCAGTCCCTCACCGGGATGGACCCCTTCCAGCAGTCGGAACTGGACGAACTGATGTGCGACCTGGACGGCACGGATTCCAAGGAGCGTCTTGGCGCAAACGCCATCCTCGGGGTCTCCATGGCCCTGGCCGATGCCGCAGCCAAAGCTTCCCACATGCCCCTCTACCGGTATCTGGGGGGGGCCTCGGCCCGCACCCTGCCCGTGCCCATGATGAACATCCTCAATGGCGGGGCCCACGCCGATAACAACGTCGATATCCAGGAATTCATGGTCCTCCCCGTGGGGGCCCCCAGTTTCAAGGAGGCCCTGCGGTGGGGGGCAGAAATTTACCACTCCCTTAAATCCGTCCTGAAGGCCCGTAAGTTGGCCACGGGCGTGGGGGATGAGGGGGGTTTTGCCCCCAATCTGGGCTCCAATGAGGAGGCCCTGGACCTGATCTCCGAAGGGATCAAGAAGGCCGGTTACAAGCTCGGAACGGACGTTTTCCTGGGGTTGGACTGCGCTGCCAGCGAGTTCCACAAGGGCAAGCACTACGAACTGGATGGGGGCAAGAAGACCCCCGAGCAGCTGGTCGCCTACTACCAGGGCCTGGCCAAGCGCCACCCGGTGATCACCATCGAGGACGGTTTCGCCGAAGGCGACTGGAAGGGCTGGAAGGCTCAGACGGAGGCCATGGGTTCCAAGACCCAGCTCGTGGGTGACGACCTCTTCGTGACCAACCCCGCCATTCTCCGCAAGGGCATCACCGAGGGCGTGGCCAACGCCATCCTCATCAAGCTGAACCAGATCGGCACCGTGACCGAGACGCTCAAGGCCGTGGACATGGCCCACAAGGCGGGGTACCGCGCCATCATCAGCCACCGCTCCGGTGAGACCGAGGATGCCTTCATCGCCGACCTCGCCGTCGCCACCGGCGCAGGCCAGATCAAGACCGGCGCCCCCGCCCGCACGGACCGGGTGGCCAAGTACAACCGCCTCCTCGTCATCGAGTGGGAGCTCGGTGCCGCCGCCCGCTACGCCGGTTTCGAGGCCTTCAACCAGAAGCTCCGCTAGCCCGGGAGTCCTTCCTTGAACGTCAACTGGCTCCTCCGCTCCCGCACCGTCTGGTGGTGCCTGGGTCTGTCGGCCCTGGCCAGCCTGGCGGTGCTCTGGCTCTCGCCGGACGGCATCCCCGAACTGGGCAAGCGGCAGCGGGAATTGGCGGAGACCAAACGCTCCCTGTTGGAGCTGAGCCGAGCCAACCGTGAGCTCTACGCCGAAGTGCACCGCCTCGCCCAGCGGGATCCGGAACTGATGGAAGCCCTGGCCCGGCGCCAGGGCTTCGCCAAGCCGGGCGAGACCGTTTACACCTTCAAGGACCGGCCCAAGCCCTGATGAACGTCCACCTCGCCTCCGCGTCCGGCAACGTATTCGCCTACCTGTGGGCCGATGAGGTGCCCCCCACCTTTGACGGGCCCCGCTGGGCCAGAACCCTCTGCCCCCGGGGCACCGCCCTGGGCCTCGACGGCATCTTCCTCCTCCAGCGCCCCGGCCCGGGCCCGTGGCGCATGGAGCACTGGGACCTGGATGGGGCCCACTCCTTCTGCTCCAACGGCACTCGCGCCGCCCTGGGCGTCCCCGGCGCGCCGGAGGGCGCCCAGGTTGACGTCCTCAGCAACGGTCAGGCCGTGCAACTGCAGCGCCGACCCGAGGGCGTGGGACTCCGCCTCCCCGAAGGTGAGGGCTTCGGCCTGAAGTCCCTGCCCGCCGTGGGCCTCGAGGGCACTCACGCGGCCTTCGGCTTCGTGGGCAATCCCCAGCTGGTGGTCCGGGTGCCCTCGGTGGCGGCGGTGGACCTCGCCGCTTTCGCGCCGCCCCTCCGCCACCATGCCGCCATCCCCGGCGGCACCAACGTGAACGTCGTGGAGGTGCTCGGCCCCGGCCGCGCGCGCATCCGCTCCTGGGAGCGCGGCGTGGAGGGCGAGACCCTCTGCTGCGGAACGGGTTGCTCCGTGGCCGCCGCCTGGCTCGCCGCCACCGAAGGCGGCACCACCTGGCACCTGGAGACGGCCAGCGGCGATCCCGTCACCGTGAGCCTCGACTGGCGCGCCCCCGGGAGCTGGACCGGCCTCTGGCTGACAGGCCCCGTCCGAGTCCTCGGCACCCTCCAGCTCGGCCCCGCCTTCGCCGGGCTCTGAGCCCGGGTGCGCGGCAAGGCGCCCTTCCAGCAACGGTTAACTGGTGGAAAACCCGCCTTGGTTTTTCCGTGATTGAAGTCGTGGAACGCCCGGGCCAAAATGGGTGTTCCACGCAAAAGGACCTGTCATGCAAGCGCTCCTGCGCCCAACCGCAGCTCGTCCGGTGCGTGTCCACCCACTGGAGTTCCATCGATGACCGCTCGCATTGTGGCCTTGGCCAACCAAAAGGGCGGCGTGGGGAAGACCACCACCGCCATCAACCTCGCCGCGAGCCTCGCGCTGATGGAGAAGATGGTCCTGCTGGTCGACTTCGATCCCCAGGGCCACAGCACCACGGGCCTGGGCTTCCCCAAGCCCGATCACCGCGCCGGCAGCTACGCCCTCATGAAGGGTGCGCCCGCCGAGGCCCTCACCCTCTCCACCGAAGTGCCCATGCTGCAGGTGATCCCCGCCGGCAAGGACCTCGCCCAGCTGGAGTTCGAGCTCTTCGAGATGCCCCAACTCCAGGTGCTGAAGCAGGGCCTCGCCAGCGCCCGGGAGAAGTTCGACTACATCCTCATCGATCCGCCGCCCAGCCTCGGGATGATCACGCTGAACGCGCTCTCCGCCGCGGATGAGGTCATCGTCCCCATGCCCTGCGAGTTCTTCGCGCTGGATGGCCTCGCCGAGCTCACGGAGACCCTGCGCCGCGTGCAGTCCGGGCCCAACCCGAACCTGCAGCTGGGGGGCATCCTCCTCACCATGGCCGAGGAGCGCACCAACCTGGGCGCAGCCGTGGCCGCAGAGGTGCGCCAGGCCTTCCCGGGCAAGGTCTTCAACACCATGATCCCCCGCAACATCCGCCTCGCCGAGGCCCCCAGCCACGGCAAGCCCGTGGCCTTCTACGACCTCAAGTCCAAGGGCGCCCAGGCCTACCTCAACCTCGCCAAGGAGTGGTTGGGACTCGAATACGCCGGAGAAACCCGATGAGCATCCCCGCGAACACCAAGCGGCCCGCCCTGGGCCGCGGCCTCACCTCCCTCATGAGCCAGATGGCCCCCGAGGATGCCGCCCAGCGCGAGCTCCCCATCGGCAGCCTCAACCCGAACCGCCAGCAGCCCCGCACCTACTTCGACGAGCAGGCCATCCACGACCTCTCCGAGAGCCTCAAGCAGCACGGGATGATGCAGCCCATCGTCGTCCGGAAGGTCGGCGAGAAGTACGAGATCATTGCCGGCGAGCGCCGGTGGCGGGCCGCCAAGAAGGCGGGCCTCGCCATGGTGCCCGTCATCGTCAAGGAGATCCCCGACGACCGCCTGCTGGAATTCGCCCTGGTGGAGAACATCCAGCGCCAGGAGCTGAACCCCATCGAGGAGGCCCGCGCCTACTGGCAGCTGGGCGAGCACCTGCGCCTCACCCAGGAGCAGGTGGCCGACCGCGTGGGCAAGAGCCGCCCCCAGGTGGCCAACACCCTGCGCCTCCTCCGTCTGCCCTCCGAACTGCAGAGCATGGTGGCCACCAGCGAGATCAGCACCGGTCACGCCAAGGTGCTGCTGGGCGTGGAGAACGCCCGCCTGCAGGAGCAGCTGGCCCTGGAAGTGACGGACAAGGGCCTCAGCGTCCGCGCCCTCGAAGCCCGCGTGCAGCAGCTTCAGGCCGAGCGGAAAGCCAAGGGCCCCAAGAAGAAGCACCCCCAGGAGCTCTTCATCAAGGCCGCCGCCGAGGAGCTCACCCAGGCCTGGCACACGAAGGTGGAGATCCACGCCAAGGGCAAGGCTGGCACCGTGCAGCTGCACTACAGCAGCGAGGCGGAGCTGGACCGCATCTTCGAGGGCCTCAAGGGCGGGCCGCGGAAGTAGGCCGGAGACTGGAGGCCTGCATCGAGGCGGGCCTTCGGCTCGCTCCGGAAAGTCCCGCGCGCGCCCAACTAGCCTCCGGCGTCCAGCCTCTCCCCCGTTGTGGGACAATACCTACCCTGAGGAAACGCCATGTCCTGGTTCGTCAAGAAGCGTCAGCAGAAGATCGCCGTGGAAGAGCGCACGGTCCGGGTGCCCGAGGGCCTGTGGATCAAGTGCGAGGCCTGCAAGGAGCTCATCTACCGCGCGGAACTCCAGAACACCCATAATGTCTGCCCCAAGTGCGGCTACCACTTCCGCATCGGCGTGGACGAGCGCCTGGCCTCCCTGATGGACGAGGGCTTCACCACCCTCTTCGGCGACATCCAGAGTGCCGATCCCCTGCACTTCGTGGCCATGAAGGCCTACAAGGACCAGCTCAAGAAGCTCCGCGAAGGCGGCCAGGACCAGGACGCCGTCGTGGTGGTGGAAGGCACCCTCGGGGGCCATCCCGTGGTCCTCTCGGTCATGAACTTCGATTTCCTGGCGGCCTCCATGGGCAGCGTCGTGGGCGAGAAGCTGAAGCTGGGCGCCGAACGGGCCCTGGCCACCCAGAGCGCCTACCTCATCGTGAGCTGCTCCGGCGGCGCCCGCATGCAGGAAGGCACCCTCAGCCTCATGCAGATGGCGAAGGTAAGCGCGGCGCTCGCCAAGCTCGACAAGGCCGGCATCCCCTATTTCAGCATCCTCACGGACCCCACCACGGGCGGCGTGAGCGCGAGCTTCGCCATGCTGGGCGACCTCAACATCTCCGAACCCAAGGCCCTCATCGGCTTCGCGGGCCCCCGGGTCATCGAGCAGACCATCAAGCAGAGCCTCCCCGAAGGCTTCCAGCGTGCCGAGTTCCTCCAGCAGCACGGCATGGTGGACAAGGTGGTGAGCCGCGACCAGCTCAAGGACTTCCTCAAGGCCTGCCTCGACTGGATGATGCCCGAGCGGGCCTGAGGGGCCCTGAGGTGCGAGATCCCGAGTTCCTTCCCACCCCCTACATCGACCGCCTCGAGCAGCGTGGTCACCTGGGGATCAAGAAGGGCCTGGAGAACATCCGTGCCCTCCTGGGGGCGCTGGGGGACCCCCAGTCCGGCTTTCCGGTCCTCCTCATCGGGGGCACCAACGGCAAGGGATCCACGGGGGCCTTCCTCGCCCACATGCTGCGGGCCTCGGGGCTCGTGGTGGGTTGGACCACCTCCCCCCACTTCCTGCATCCCAAGGAACGCATCTGGATCGACGGTGCCCCCATCGGGCCCGGCGCCCTGGACCTGCTCCTGGGAGAGGCCTTCGATGCCGAGGCGCGCACGGGCCTCCAGGCCACCTACTTCGAGCTGATGATCACCGCGGCGCTCTCCGCCTTCCGCATGACGGGCGTGGAGATCGCCATCCTCGAGGTTGGCCTGGGCGGACGCTGGGACGCCACCAACGCCACTGAGCCCATGCTCAGCGTCATCACCAACGTGGGCATGGACCATCAGCAGCTCCTGGGCTGGACCCGGGAATCCATCGGCCGCGAGAAGCTCTGCATCGCCAGGGACGGCCACAACCTTGTACTCGGCCCCACCATCGACCCCGCCTGGGCCCAACCCCTCCTGGAAAAGCACCCCCGCATCTGCCCCGTCCCGAGGATTCGCGCCGAGCGCGTGGCCTTCGACCACTCCATGGTCCAGGGTCACCGGGTGCCCCTGGCCGGCCTGCACCAGGTGGAGAACCTCGCCATCGCCTTCGAGGCCGCCCGGCAGCTGGCCGCCTTCGGGTTCCCCATCCGGGAGGATCGCCTGTGGAAGGGCGTGGAGGCCACCCGCTGGCCCGGCCGCCTTTGGAAGGTGCCGGTCCTGGAAAACGTGTGGATGGATGGCGCGCACAACGCCGACGGGGCCCGTGTGCTGGCGGACCATGCCGTGGCCTGCGGCTTCCGCCCCCACCTCTTCTTCGGTGCCATGGAGGACAAGGATCTCGTCGCCGGCGCCCGGGAGCTCCAGCGCATGGGCCCCCGCAGCCTCACGTTCGTGCGGGGCGACGCCCCCCGCTACGCCCGGTTCGATGACCTCTCGGAGGCCTTCGGCCAGCACGCCCCCGGCCTTTCGCTCCAGCAGGCCGCGCACCAGCTGCGTAGGCCCAGCGCGGAGCCGCGCCTCGTCAGTGGCAGCCTCTACCTCATCGGGGACCTCCTGCGGGAACTGGGCATCGACCCCTGGGACCCCGCCTGAACCTTCAGCTCCGGGCGGCCCGGGCCGATGAAGGGGGTCCATGCGGTCCTCCCTCCTGATCCCCCTGCTCCTCGCCTTCCTGGCGACGCCCGGGGCCAGGGCGCAGGCGCCGTTGCGCATCCTCTCCGTGGAGCGCCGGGGCGTGCCGCCCTATGAGGAAACCACCTCCCGCCTCTACCGCCTGGACGGGGGGGAAAACCGCGGACTCCACCTCGGGGACCGCCTCCAGATCCGCCGCCTCGGCGAGGGCTACCTGGGTCACCTGAAGGTGGTGGAGGTTCGCGCCGAGTGGGCCATGGCCGCCCTTGAAGCCAACGCCCTGAGCTACCCTCTGCGCGGGGACATGGTGATCCGCGAAGACCTGCCCGCCCTCCCCCCCCTGCCCGCCTTCCCGGAGGGGCCGCCCCTGCCGGCTCCCGCGCCCGCCAAGGGCAGCTCCCCGGAGGCGCCACCCCAGGAGGGCCTGCTCTGGTTCCTCCCCACCAGCCGGGACCTGAGCCCCGCCGGGCTCGCCAAGCTGGCGGGGTGGGTGCAGGCCTGGGGCGCTTCGGGCCGGTGGGCCGTGCAGCTGCCCGAGGATGCGCGGGTGGCCGAAGCCATGCAGGAGGCGCGCTTCGAGGTGCTCAGGGAAGCCCTCGCCAAGCTCGGGGTCCAGGAAGTCCAGCGCCTGGGTGGCACCCGCATCCAGGCGGGTGCCAATCATCCCGTCTGGATCCAGCGCCGGGACTAAACTGGCGGGATGTCCGCCAGCTCCTCCAAGGCCGTCCTCCTCGCCCTGCTCGCCAACGGTGGCATCGCCCTCTCCAAATTCGCGGTGTTCCTCCTCACCCGCAGCAGCTCCATGCTCACGGAGGCCATCCACAGCACCGCGGACTGCGCCAACCAAGTGCTCCTCTTCATCGGCATGCGCCAGGGCCGGAAGGCCGCCGATGCCAAGCATCCATTGGGCAAGGGCCAGGCCCCCTTCGTGGCCTCCTTCCTCGTCGCCCTCCTTCTCTTCAGCGTGGGCGGCCTCTACTCCCTGGTGGAGGGCCTCCACAAAATCCGCCACCCGGAGGCGCCGCACCAGTTGGGCTGGGCCGTGGCCCTGCTCATCTTCGCCATCCTCCTGGAAGGCTGGTCCCTGGGGGGCGCCCTCCGCGCCGCCTCCGCCGAACGGGGCCGCAGCTCCCTCCTCCGCTTCATGCGCCAGAGCTCCAGCACTGAGCTGGTCGTGGTGTTGGCGGAGGATTTCGCCGCCCTGGTGGGCCTGGGGGTGGCCCTGGCCGCCGTCGTCCTCGTCATGGTTACCGGCAACCCTGTGTGGGATGGCGTCGGTTCCGTCCTCATCGGGCTCCTCCTCATCGCCGTGGCCCTCTTCGTGGGTGTGGAGGTGACGAGCCTCCTCCTTAACGAAGCCCCACCCCTGGCCCTGCGCGCAGCCTTGAGGGAGGCCGTGGCCGCGGATCCGGAGGTGCTCGCAGTGCTGAACCTCATCGCCGTGGTGGTGGGCAGCGACCGGCTCATGGTGGCCCTGAAGGTCCGCTTCCGGGACCAGGCCTCGGGCCAGACGCTCGTGGATGCCATCAACGCCCTGGAGCGGCGCCTCCGGGAGCGCTTCCCCCAGATCCAGCACCTGTTCGTGGAGCCCGACGACCACTGATCCCGAATCAGGGAGGCGCCAACCCCTGCCGATGGGGGGGCATGCGATTCCGCTGGCCCTTCCAGCCCGGGTCCATCCGGGCGAGCCTCGCCGGGGTGGTGCTGACGACCACCGGTCTGGCCCTCGGCCTGGCCACCCTCGCCTTCGTGGCCGACGCCCGGGTCCGGGGCCGCCAGAACCTCGCCACCAGCTCCAAGGCCCTTCTGGAGGCCGTGGAAGGTACCGCCGGCAACGCCCTCCTGTTCCAGGACGAGGCCCTCTCCAAGGAGGCCCTGGAGCCGTTGATGGTGCAGCCCCACGTGCTGGCCGCGGGCCTGTACCTCCCTTCCGGCCAACGCCTCTACAGCCAGAGCCACGGCTTCGGCCTCCTGCCGGAGCGCGTGCAGTCGCTGCATCCCGCCACGTTCGAGGGCGATCACTTCCGGATCCATCAGACCGTACATGTCCGGAAGGCCGCCGTGGGCACCTTGCTTCTGGTGGCCGACACCACCTTCCTGGAGCGGGAGACCTACCAGGTGCTCGCGGCGGCGGCGGTGATCCTCCTCGGCGCCTTCGCCCTCGCCGGCCTCTGGGCCAAGCGCACGGCCGAACGCCTCATCCGGCCCCTGGAGGCCCTGGCGGCCTCCGCCCGCCGGGTGGCCCGGTCTGGCGAGTTCCACCATCCCGTCCCCGGCGCCGGCCCCTCGGAACTGGGGCGCTTCATCTCCGACTACAACGCCATGCTCTCCACCCTGGGAGACAAAGACGCGGAGCTGCGGACAAACCGGGATCACTTCGAGGCCCTCGTCCATGACCGCACGGCGGCCCTGGAGGCGGCCAACGCCGCCCTGGAGCGGCAATCCCTTACGGATCCCCTCACGGGCCTCTACAACCGTCGCTTCATCGACCTCTTCCTCCATGAGGTGGTGGCCCAGACCGCCCGCACCTACGAGGATCACCGCCGCGGCAAGATCGAACTGCCCCCCTTCCCCGACCTGGTCTTCCTTCTGGTGGACATCGACCACTTCAAGCAGATCAACGACCACCATGGCCACCCCGCCGGGGACGAGTTCCTCCGCCAGTTCTCCCGGCGCCTGCAGGAGGCCCTCCGGGAGATGGACACCGTGGTGCGATGGGGCGGTGAGGAGTTCTTCGTCGTGGCCCGCAGCATCCACCGCGATCAGGGTCTGGTGCTGGCCGAACGCATCCTGGAAGCCGTGCGGACGCGACCCTTCGAATTGGGCACCACCCGCCTCCAGGGCACCTGCTCCGTGGGCTTCGCCCCCTTCCCCTTCGATCCCGCCCACCCCCAGAACACGCCCTGGGAACGGGTGGTCGCCTTCGCCGACCGGTGCCTCTATGCCGCCAAGGACAGCGGACGCGATCGCGCCGTGGGTCTCACCGGAGGTTCCTCCTCCCCCGCCGCCCAGGGCGCCTTCCTGCTCGAAGGTCCGGGTGGCACGGAGTGGCCCCTGCAGCGTTCCTTCCCCGACCCCATCAACTGGTCCCGGGGTGCGAAGGTGTAACCGCCCTTCCGGAGTCAGGGCAGCTTCGAGGCCTCCAGGCGCCGGGTCTCGCCCAGGGCGCCGTAGTTGGGACCGGCCACCGCGCCCAATCGCGCCACGGGTGTCCACTTCGCGGCGTCCGCGCAATCCAGGGCCTCATCGTAGATCCGCTCCGCCGCATGGGCCCGCAGCACGTCCAGCAGCACCAGCGTGGTGCCCGGCCCCAGCTCCACCTCCTGGTGCAAGCGGCACTCCAGGGCCACGGGGGCATCCACCAGACGCGGCGGCCCCACCCGATCCGAGGGCGCCGTGGCCAGCCCCAGGCGGCCCAATTCACTCACCCCCGGCTCCACCTCCTCGGCGCTGGCGTGCAAGGCATCCAGGAGGGGCAGATCCGCCAGGTGCACCACGGCTTCGCCTCGCTCCCGCAAGTTCCGGTGCGTATCCTTCAACTCGCCACCCCGCCGCCGGCTCAGGCTCAGGGCCAGCATGGGCGGTCCGAAGATCCCCATGAAGCTGCTGAAGGGCGCCAGGTTCACCCGACCCTCCGCATCGAGGGTGCTCACCCAGGCGATGGGCCGGGGGATCACGAGGCTGCTCAGGATGCGGTAAATGTCGCGCTTGGCAGCGCCCTGGAAATCGCGGGTGATCATGCCTACTCCCCGATGATCTTGATGAGCACCCGCTTGTCGCGGCGGCCGTCGAACTCGCCATAGTGGATCTGTTCCCACGGGCCGAAATCCAACTTCCCCATCGTGATGGCCACGACGACCTCGCGGCCCATGATCTGGCGCTTGTGGTGGGCATCGCCGTTGTCCTCGCCGGTGCGGTTGTGGAGGTAGCCGCCCTGCATCGGATCGGTCCCCGCGTTGAACGGGGCCAATTTCTCCAGCCAGCGCAGGTAGTCCTGCTTGAGGCCGGGTTCCTCGTCGTTGATGAACACCGAGGAGGTGATGTGCATGGAATTGACGAGGCACATGCCTTCTTGGACGCCGCTCTCGCGCACGGCGTCCTCCACCTGGCCCGTGAGGTTCACGAAACCCGTGCGATCGGGGAGATGGAGGGTCAGGACCTTCCGGTAAGACTTCACCCCAGCACCTTGGCCATGAGGTCCGAGTGCAGGTTCCAGTGCAGGAAGCCCGCGAGACCATAGACGATGCCGATGGCGGCGAAGGTGCAGGCCACCCCGAAGAGCCAGCGCTTCTTCGTGAGGGCGGTGACGCCGGCGAGCGCGATACCCACGGTGAGACAGGCCTCGGCCAGGTCGAACTGGTCGTCGTGCACGTTCAGGGCCTCGTAGTCCTTCCCGGCCTGCTCGGCCTCGGCCTTGATCTGATCTTTCTCCTTCTCATATTTCTTCGCCGCGGCCTCAAGGGCAGCCACCTTGGCTTCCACGCGAACCTTCACTTCGGGCTTGAGGACCGTGATCATCTCCAGTTGGACCCGCAGCATCTCGGCGGAATTCTCCGCAATGTGCTGCTTGGTGCTCTTGCTCTGGTAGAAATTCCATTGGTCCATCTGCTTGGCCTGGGCCTGCTGCATCGCTTGCACCACGTTGCCGTCCTTCACATTGCACAGGGCCATGAAGGTGGCCACCACGGCCACGAAGAGGGCCACGAAACCGTTGAGCCGGCTTTCGGCGGCATGGTCCTGGACCTCGTCCTGGATCTTGTCGAGGGCTTCGGGCATGGAACCTCCGGTCGTCCGGCCATTGAAACGCGACCGGCGGTCCTCCGCCAGGGGCCTATATTGATCCCTGCGTTCCGCCCCGTCCTTTGGAAAAGGAGGCCGATCATGGGCATTCCACGCACCGTTGATGCTTACCTCGGGGAGGCCAAGGTCGCTTACGACCTCCTGGACCACCCCCCCACCTCCCGCTCCCAGGAGACCGCCCTGTCGGCCAAGGTGCCGCCCCGGCGGCTCGCCAAGGCCGTCGTCCTCCGGGACCGCCGCAGCCAACGCCCGGTCATGGCCGTCCTGCCCGCCGACAGCCACCTGGAACTCCGCTGGCTTCGGGACGAGCTGGGATTGGATCTCCAGCTCGCCGAGGAGGCGGAGCTGCAGGGCCTCTTCCCGGACTGCAAGCCCGGCGCCGTGCCCCCCTTCGGTGAGGCCTACAACCTCACCACCATCTGGGACCAGAGCCTCGTGAACCAGCCCGACCTCTACTTCGAGGCCGGGGACCACGAACACCTGATCCACCTGGGACAAGCAGGACTGAGCCGCATCCTCCGCGGCCAACCCCACGCCATCATCAGCAGTCGGGAGCACTGAGCCCGCGGGGCTCCTGTCCTCAGTCCACCCACACCTCAAGAGGCACCGGGTGGCTGAGGAAGTGCGTCATGGCTTCGGTGAACCCATAGGCACCCACCCGACCGAAGGCCAGCAGGTCCCCGGGTTCCAGCGGGGGCAGGTCCACCTCGCCGAGCCGGTCGAGGCTCGTGCAGAGGGGACCCGCCAGCGTCGTGCGCACCGTGCCCTCTCCTCGCCCCACGGCCCGCACGGGAAAGGGTTGGCCCGTGAGCGCCGGCCGCAGGAGGTGGTTCACGCCGCCCTCCAGAATGGCAAAGGTGGCCCCGCGACTCGCCTTCACTCGGATCACCCGGGAAAGGTAGACACCGGTAGGTGCCGCCAGGAAGCGGCCGGGCTCCAGGATCAGCTCCCCCCCGAACCAGGGGTGGGCCTCCAGGAGGGCCCGCAGGCTCACGCCGAAGGCCTTCAGATCCAGGGGGGTCTCCGCCTCGCTGTAGGTGACGCCAAGGCCACCGCCCAGGTCGATCTGGTCGAGCTCCAGGCCATGGGCCTCATGGAGGCGCTTCGCCATGGCGAGCACGGCACCGTGGGTGGCCTGGAGTTTCGCCGCGTCCCGCTGGTTGGACGCCGTGAAGCAGTGGAGGCCGCGGATGCGGAGGTGCTTCAGGGCCTTCGCCCGGTCCAGGATCGCGGGCACGTCCTCCTCGTCGACGCCAAAGGCCGAGGGGCCCGAGCCGCCGAGGATGCGCGTGGCCTCCTCGCCCGCCTCCAGGGGATGCACGCGGAGGTTCACGTCCACCACGCCCGTGGCGAGGGCGTCCAAGCGCAACAGATCCTCCCAGCCCTCCGCCTGCACGCGCACGCCCTTGCGCAGGGCCAGCGCCAGCTCTTCCGTGCGCTTGCCGGGGCCCGCGTAGAAGGTGCGTCCCGGAGGCAGGTTCAGCGAGGCCACCCGGGCCAGCTCCCCGCCGCTCGCGCAGTCGAAACTGAGCCCTGCTTCCGCCAGCGCCGCCAGCAAGACGGGGTGGGGGTTGGCCTTCACGGCGTAGGCCAAGCGCACCCGCGGCGGCAGCACGGCCCGCAGGCGAGCCGCCTGGGCCACGGCTTCCGCGGCGCGGTAGACGAACACGGGGCTGCCGTGGCGCTCGGCCAGGTGGGCGAGCTCGGCATCCGTGAAGGCGAAGAGGCCCGTGGCCTCCGCGAGGGCGCTCATGCGTTTCTCCAGAAAGGGGCGAGGCGGTGGACGCCCTCGCGGATCTGCTCGGGGCGGGCGGCGAAGCTGAGGCGGGCATAGGGCCGACCGCTCTCCCCGAAGGCCAGGCCCGGGACGAGGATGACCCGGGCCTCGTCCCGCACGCGCAGGCCGAAGGCCATGGGATCGGCCAGGGCCGAGGGGGGCAGCGGCATCCAGTGGTAGAAGGCCCCCGCCGGGGGTTTCAGCGCCTCGCCGAAGGCCTGCTGCCACGCTTCCTTCAAGGCGTCGAAGCGGGCCTGAACCTCACGCCGCGCCGCAGGCAGCACCTCGTCCGAAGCGGCGATCAAGGCTTCCGCGGCACGCTGGGACGGAGCCGCGGTGGCCGTGACGGCGAAGGCGTGGACCGTTCGCACGGGCGCCAGCAGATCGTCGGGTCCCAGGAGCCACCCCACCCGCAGGCCCGGTGCCCCCCAGCCCTTGCTCACGCTGGAGGAAACGAGGCCCCGATCCGTGACCTCTCGCAGGCTGGCGGGCCGGGTGCCGAAGTGCAGCTCCCGGTACACCTCATCCGAAAGCAGGAGCACGCCGCGGGCCTCACAGAGGTCCGCGATGCGCGCCAGGGCCGCCGCGGAAGCCCCGCCCCCGGTGGGATTGCCCGGATGGTTCAGCACCGCCAGCTTCGCCCGGGGCGCGGCGTCCAGGGCCGCGGCGAAACGCTCAGGGTCCAAGGCAAAGCCCGCCGCGGCATCCAGGGTGTAGGGAACGGGTTCGGCAGAGGCCAACCGCGCCACCGCGGCGTAGGCGGGGAAGCCCGGATCCGGCACCAGCACTTGATCGCCGGGATCCAGGTAGGCCTGGGCCACGGCGAAGAGCCCCTCCTCGCTGCCGCAGGTGACGAGCACCTCCTCGGTGCGCGCCCCGTAGAAGGCGGCCAAAGTGCTGCGCAGGAGCGGCAGGCCCGCGTTGGGCCCGTAGCCGCAAACGCCGGATTCCGCGGCCAGGGCCCGCCGGGCGGGCTCCGGCAGCGACCACGTGGGTTCGCCGAGGCCGAGCGGGATGGCATCGGCGGGCGCGCCTTCGCTGAGCACCCGGATGGGACTGGGCCTGAGAGCCCCGAGGCGGGCGGCAGGTCTCACCGGAGGGCCTCCTCCAGCGCCGTCGCCGCATCCGTCTTAGGATCGCGGTACTTCACGATGACGGGGGTGGCCAGCTGGATCCCGTTCGCCTTCGCATAATCGCCGGAGGCCGGACGACTGCCGGGGACGACGACGGCACCCTCGGGCACCTCCTTCACCCAGGTGCGACCCATCACAAGGTCGTGGATCACGGTGCCCGCCGTGAGGACGACGCCGCTGGCCAGCACGGCGCGGCGACCCACGTGGATCCCCTCGAAGAGCCCCACGAGCCCACCCACAAAGGCCTCGTCCTCGATGATCACGGGCTGGGCGCCCGCGGGCTCCAGCACCCCACCCACCTGGGCGCCGGCGCTGAGGTGCACCCGCTTGCCCACCTGGGCGCAGGAGCCCACGAGGGCGTGGCTGTCCACCATGGTGCCCTCGTCCACGAAGGCCCCCACATTGACGTAAGCGGGCGGCATCACCACGACGCCCTTGGCCAGGTGGGCGCCGCGGCGTGCGGCGCTGCCGCCGGGCACCATGCGCACGCCGTCCTCCAGGCGGAAGGTCCGGGGCGGGAAGGCCGTCTTGTCCACGGCGGAGAGGCCGTAGCCGGGCATCTCCACGAGGTTCGTATGGCGGAAGCCGAAGAGGATGGCCTGCTTCACCCAGGCGTTCACCCGCCAGCCCTCGGGCGTGGGCTCGGCGGCGCGCAGGGCACCCGCCTCCAGCTCGCCCAGCAGGGCCTCGTGCATCTCGGGCAGGCGGGGATCCGCGAGGACCTCCTCGGCGCTTCGGGTGTAGAAGGCGTGCAGGCTCATGCGGTCACCGGGGTCTGGGCGAAGGCGAGGGTCTCCGCGAGGCGGGCGCGGGTGGCGGCCGAAGCCGGTACGAGGGGCAGGCGCATCATGTCACCACAGATCCCCAGCTGGTGGAGGGCCGCCTTCACGGGGATGGGGTTGCTCTCCAGGAAGAGGGCATCCATGAGGGGGAGCAACTGGCGCTGGAGGGCGATGGCCTCCTCCCGCTTCCCCTCAAGGGCGAGGCTCACGAGACGCTTGGTCTCCGCGGGCAGAGCGTTGCCCAGCACGCTCACGAGGCCCGTGGCGCCCACGGCGATGGAGGCCACGGCGAGGTTGTCGTCGCCGGCCAGCAGGGTCTTGCCTTCCGGCAGGGTGCGGCCGATCTCGGCGATCTGGCCGAGGTTGCCGCTGCTCTCCTTCACGGCCACCACGGCGGGGTTTTCCCACAGGCGCGAGAGCACCGCCGGCGCCAGGTTCAGTCCCGTGCGACCGGGCACGTTGTAGGCGATGATGGGCAGGCCGGGCGCGGCGTCGGCCACGGCAGCGAAGTGGGCCACGAGGCCATCGGGCGTGGGCTTGTTGTAATAGGGCGTCACCACCAGGGCCCCATGGGCGCCCAGGGCCTGGGCCCGGGCCGTCCAGGCAGCAGTCTGGCGGGTGGCGTTGGAGCCGGTCCCAGCCACCACATTCCGGCTTGCGGCCTCCTCCAGGGTGGCCGTGATGAGGGCGTCGCGCTCATCCTCCAACAGGGTGGCGGCCTCGCCCGTGGAGCCGAGCACCACGAGGGTGTCCACGCCGCCCTTCACGCAGTGGCGGACGAGGGCGCGGAAGGCGGGGAAGTCCACTTCGCCGGCGGCGGTGAAGGGCGTGGCCAGGGCCACCGAGAGTCCGTTGAGGTTGATCATCGGGAGCCTCCAAAATGAAAGAGCGGATCGAGGAGTTCGGCTGCGAGGTCGTCGAAGGTGTGGCAGCCCTTGCGCCCTTTGAGCCAGGCCGCGGCGCGGATCGCACCGGCGCCGAAGACGCCGCGGCTGCGGGCGTGGTGCTCCAGGCGCAGGGTCTCCGCAGGACCGTCCAGACCCAGCACGTGAGTACCCGGATCCGAGCCCGCGCGGAGGACGCCGACGCTCAGGGCATGGGGCGCGATGGGTCCCTGGGGATTCAGGGCCCAGGTGGTCTTGCGGGGGCAGCCCTCCATGAAGGCGTCCAGGAGGCGCAGGGCCGTGCCGCTGGGGGCGTCGGCCTTCATCCGGTGGTGGGACTCCAGGAGCCAGGGATCCAGCTCAGGCGCCAGCTGGGCATATCGGCCCAGCACCGTGGCGAGGCGCGCCATGAGGGCCACGCTGAGGCTGAAATTCGGGGCCGTGAGCAGGCCGATGCGATCGCCCACGCGGGCGGGCAGGTCCGCCAGGGCCCAGCCCGTGGCGCCGATGACGAGGTCCGTGCCCGAGTCCAGGGCCCAGTCCAGGTGGGCGGCCACGGCCTCGCCCTTGGAGGCGTCGATGGCCACGTCCACCTTGCCCGTGGGATCCTCGTCGCGCCCCACCATCCACAGCACCTCCACGCCCTCGGGCGCGGCGTCGCGGATGGCCTGGGCTAGGCGGCCGCGACCGAAGAGGCCGATCGTCAGCTCGGGGGTCATGAAGCACTCCCCGCGAGCAGGGGCTCGGCCATGAGGACGCGGTGCAGCTGGGCCAGGGCGCGATTCGCATCGGCGCCGGCCACCACGAGGCTGAGGTTGATCTCGTTGGCCCCCATGCTGATCATCTCGACGTTCAGATCTCCCAAGGCGCCGAAGAGCTTACCCGCGAGACCTGGCGTGGCCTTGAGTCGCTCGCCCACGACCGCGACGAGGGCCCGGTCTCGGGCCACGGACACCGTGGCGAAGGCCCGCAGCTCCTCAATGAGGGGCTCCAAGGCCACGTCCGCCTCCACGGTGAGGGAAACGCTCACTTCCGCCGTGGCGATGAGGTCCACGCTCACCTTGTGCCGGGCGAAGATCTCGAAGAGCTTGGCCAGGAAACCCGGCTGATTGAGCATGCGCGTGCTGCTCACCGTGAGCACCGTGAGTCCGCCGCGGGTGGCGAGCGCCGTGACGGAGCGGCCCGTGGCCACCCGGCCGGTGATGGTGGTGAAGGCGCCCTGGGGGCGCTGGGTGTGGCGCACCGTGACGGGGATGTCGGCCTCCACCGCGGGCTGGATGGTGGCGGGGTGGAGCACCTTGGCGCCGAAGGCCGCCAGCTCGGCCGCTTCCGCGAAGCTAAGCTCCGCGATGGGCTGGGCCTCGGGCACCACGCGTGGATCGCAGGTGAGCACGCCCTCCACGTCGGTCCAGATCTGGACTTCCGTGGCGCCCAGGGCGGCACCGAAGAGGGCGGCGCTGTAGTCGCTGCCGCCACGGCCCAGGGTGGTGGTGAGGCCGTCGGTCGTGGCGCCGATGTAGCCCTGCGTCACCACGGCGCGACCGACGCCCAGGAGGGGCCGGATCACCTCGGCGGCCCGCAGGCGGATACCCTCAGGCTGGGGGACGGCCTCGCCGAATGTGGTGTCCGTGAGGAGCACCTGGCGCGCATCCACGCGCTCGGCGCCGAAGAAGGCCGCGAAGACGAGGGTGCTCAGGCGTTCGCCGAAGGCGGCAATGGCATCGAGGCTCCGGGGGCTCAGCTCCCGCAGCAGGGCGACGCCCCGCAGGCGCAGCTCCAGCTCGCCGAAATGCTCGGTGAGGGCTTCGTCCAGGGCCTCGGGCATGGCGCCTTCGCAGAGGGCGTCCGCCGCCTGCCGATGGGCACCGCGCACGGTGGCCAGGGTCTCCAGGGCCGCGGGCAGGTCCCCGGCCTCCGCGGCCCGGGCCATGGCGAAGAGGGCGTTGGTGGTCTTCCCCATGGCCGAGAGGACCACGAGGGGGGACTGGTCGAGGCGGGCACGCACGAGGGCCGCCACCTGCCGCATGCAAGTGGCATCGGCCACGGAGGAGCCGCCGAACTTCATGACGATCATCAGCGCACCTCGCCGGAGAGGAGACCCTGAGCCACGGCCAGCTCCGCGTTGAGCAGGGAGCCGCCGGCGGCGCCGCGGTGGGTGTTGTGGCCCAGCAGGCTGAACTTGATGCCCAGCAAGGGGCAGGGCCGGATGCGGCCCACGTGCACGCTCATGCCGCCGTCCGCCTCCACGTCGCGCCGCACCTGGGGGCGGTCCTCGGCCGTGTGCAAGCGGATGGGCACGGCGGGCGCCGTGGGCAGGGCCAGGCGCTGGGGCTCGGGCGTCCAGGCGGCCATCGCGGCGCGCACCTGCTCGACGCTGGGGTTGCCCTTGAGCTTCACGCTCACGGCCTCGGTGTGACCTTCCACCACGGGCACGCGGTGGCACAGGGCGGACACCGTGAGGGGCGCGAAGGC
>DATFAX010000043.1:0-17134 GCA_035254125.1 Holophagaceae bacterium
CCGGATGTTGGCCACCACGTAGACGCCTCCCTTCCGGAGCCAGGCGAGGCCGGCTCCCGCGTTGTAGCCCGGGGTGAGGGAGATCTCGAAGCCGCCGTAGCCGTAGAGCAGGGTGGGGTTCGCGCCGTCGAGCTTCAGCCCCTTGGGGGCCACCTGGAAATAGGGCACCTTGGTGCCGTCCTTGGAGGTGGCGAAGTGCTGGCTCACCTCGAGGCCGGAGGCGTCGAAGAAGGCCGGCATGCTCTTGAGCTGTTCGGGATGGTCCTGCCCCACACGGCCGAGGTGGAGGCTGGCGGGCGTGAGATAGCCGCTCACGGTGAGGAAGTAATCGTCGGAATCCTCGGGGTCCACGGCCGAGGCCGAGGCCGTGGCCATGCCCGGGGCTCCGGGCAGGGGCCTCACGGACCAGCCTTCTTTCCCCGGTGTGGCCACGGCCAGGCTGCTCTTCACGTCGTCCATGAGGTTGAGCAGCAGGTGGTGGCGGGTGGCGCTGAAGCTGGCGAGGGTGCGGTGGGCCGTGGGCTCGAAGATCACGGAGAAGACCCGCTTCCCGGCCATGAAGGCATCGAATTTCGTGGCCAGGAGACCGCCCGCGGGGTAGGTCTTGCCGCCGACGGTCCAGGGGGTGCGGGGCTGGATGAACAGCCACTCCCGATGGGTGGTGGCGGTGGCATCGTTGGGGACTTCCACCTTCGCGAGGGACCCGTCGGCCTTCCGCAGGAAGAGCTCGCCGTTGTAGAAGGCCAGGCTGCGCCGCACGAAGTGGCGCTCGAAACCCTCGGTGTCGTCGTAATGGGCGGAGATGGACATGTCCGTGTCCTTCCCCTCGTACACCACCTCAGCCGAGGCCAGGGGCGTTCCCCGCTTCCAGCGCTTGGTCACGCGGGGATACCCGGAGGTGGTCATGGAGCCGGGGCCGAAATCCGTGGACACGTACACCGTGTCCTTGTCGATCCAGCTGAGGCCACCCTTGGCTTCGGGAAGGCCGAAGCCGTCCTTCACGAAGGTGCGGGTCTGCAGGTCGAACTCCCGGGTGACGGTGGCGTCGGCTCCCCCTCGGGACAGGGCGATGAGCACGTGCCGGCGACCACCGGCCTTGAGGATCTGGGCGCCCTTCCAAACCCAGCTCTCATGCTCGGTGGCGGCCAGGGCATCGAGGTCGAGGATCACGTCCCACCTGGGTTCGACCTTCCGGTACTCGGCGAGCGTGGTGCGGCGCCAGAGGCCCTTGGGGTTCTTGGCGTCCCGCCAGAAGTTGTAGTAGAACCCGCCTTCCTTGGAGACGAAGGGGATGCGGGCCGTGGAATCCAGGACCTTGAGGATGTCGGCCTTGAGGGCCTCGAAGGCGGGGGTGGCGGCCAGTTCCTTGAGGGCGTCGGCATTGCGGGCCTTCACCCAGTCCAGGGCCTTGGGGTCGGTGACGCCCTCCAGCCAGAGGTAGGGATCTTCGGCGGGGGCGGCGGGGGCCTGGGCCACGAGGCCAGTGGCGAGGGCCAGGCCCAGGAGGAGGGGGGAGCAGAGTCGCTTCATGGAGTCTCCGGGGTGACGGGGCTTACCAGATTCGGATGCGGCGGTCGGGGGCGAGGTAGAGGGCCTCCCCGGGCTTCACGCCGAAGGCCTCGTACCAGGCGTCGTTGTTGCGGGCCGTGAAGGTGCGGAAGCGGCCGGGGGCGTGGCCGTCCATGAGCACCTGCTGGCGCTCCAGGGCCTCCCGGGTCTTCTCGCGCCACACCTGGGCGAAGGCGAGGAAGAACTGCTGGTCGCCGGTGAGCCCCTGCACCTTGGGGGCGGGCTTGCCCTTGAGGGAGAGGCGGTAGGCGTCGTAGGCGGCGGCGAGACCGGCCACGTCGGCGATGTTCTCGCCAAGGGTCTGCTTGCCGTTGACGGCGAGGTCGGGGAAGGGCTTGTAGGCGCTGAACTGGGCGGCGAGCTGGTCCGCTGCGGCCTGGAAGTGCTCGAAATCGGAGGGCGTCCACCAGTTCTGCAGCTTGCCGGTGGCATCGAAGAGGGCACCGGTGTCATCGAAGCTGTGGCTGATCTCGTGACCGATCACGGTGCCGATGGCCCCGTAGTTCATGGCCGCGGGGCGCTTGGGATCGAAGAAAGGCGGCTGCAGGATGGCCGCGGGGAAGTTCATGGCATTGAGGGCGGGCAGGTTCACCGCATTGATGGTCTGGGGGAACATCACCCACTCGGAGCGGTCCACCTTCTGACCGAGCTTCCGCAGGTTCATGGCGAGGTTGAAACGGGCGGCGCGGTCCAGGTTGCCGTAGGCGTCACCCGCCACGACCTTGAGGTCGGAGTAGTCCTGCCAGTGGTCCGGGTAGCCGATGGAGACCTTCAGGACGGTCAGCTTGGCCTTGGCCTTCACCTTCGTCTCGGGGGACATCCAGGCCAGATGGTCGATGCGGCGGTCGAAGGCAGCGATGATATCGGCCACCATGCGTTGGGCGTCCCGCTTAGAGGAGGCTGGGAAGTGACGGGCCACATAGGTCTTGCCGACGATCTCGCCCAGGGCGCCGTTGGTGGCCGACACGGCCCGCTTCCAACGGTCCCGCTGCTTGGGCACGCCGTTCACTTCCCGGCCGAAGAAGGCGAAGGACTGGTCCGCGATGGCCTTGGGCAGCACGGCGGCGTGGTCGTGGATCAGGTGGAGGCGCAGGTAGTCCTTCCAGGTGTCGAGGGAGACCTCACCCACCAGGGCCGAGAGCCCCGCGAAGGCGGCGGGCTGCCACACGACGAAGTCCTGGGTCCGATCCAGGCCCGCGGCGGCGAAGTAGGCCTCCCAATCCAGGCCCGGGGCCTTGGCGGCGAAATCGGAGCGCCGCCAGGGGTTGTTGCCCTTCTTCACATCGCCGGATTCTTCCCGGCTGACGTGGGCCTGGGCCATGCGGGTCTCCAGGGCCACCACGGCGGCGGCGCGGGCTTCCGCATCGGCGCCGGCCAGGCCGGCGAGGCGGAGCAGGGTGGCCAGGTGGGCCTGGTAGCTGGCGCGGAGCTTCACCATGGGCTCCGTGGTGTCGAGGTAGAAGCTCCGCTCCGGAAGAGAGAGGCCGCCCTGGAGCAGGAAGGGCACGTAGCGGTTGGGGTTGTTGAGATCCTGAGCGACCCAGAGGCCGAAGAGGTTCGAGGTGGTGAAGTTGGTGGAGTTCAGCACGTCCACGTCGGCCCGGAGGGTCCCGCCCAGGGCCCGGGACAGGGCGGGGCGGTCGCCGATGGCTTGGATCGCCGTGAAGGCGGGCTGGAGGGGCTTGAGGCCGGCGGCTTCGATGGCGGCCTCGTCCATGAAGGCGGTGTAGTAGTCACCGATCTTCCGGGTATCACTGCCGGCGGGGGCCTTCGAGGCGGCGGCCTCCTGGATGATGGCGGCCGTCTGCTTGGAGGTGAGGTTCGCCAGTACGGACCAGATGCCCTGGGAGCCCTGGTCGGCGGGGATCTCGGTCTGCTTCATCCAGGTGCCGTTGGCGAAGGCGTAGAAGTCATCCCCGGGCTTCACGGTGCGGTCCATGCCAGCCAGGTCGAGGCCGTGCACGGCGGGGGCGGCGGCCACGACGGGCGCCGCCTTCCGGGGGGTCTGGGCCACGGCCGCGGTGGTGGCCACGAGGCCGAGGAGGAGTCGGGAGAGGTTCGGTCGCATGGGGAATCCTGGAGGGAATCCTTCAGGATGCGCCAATCCAGGTGGAGGGGGAACCGATCGGGATGGAAGGCGTGGTCAGGCGCGTCCCCTCCGGGGCGAACAAGACTCCGACGCCGTGCCGGGGCCGCGTCCGGGATGTGATCTTGCGTATAGGGTCGCGGTGCTAGCGTGACCCCCGCTTCGAGGAGGTTGCCATGGCCCAATGGACCACTCGCCTTGTTCCCGCGATCCTGCTGGGCCTCGCCCTGGGATGCGCTTTCACCACGGAGACCATCCACCTGGAATACAAGCCCTCGCTGGCCCCGGCCAAGGTGGCCGGAGCCGAGGGGATCCGGGTCACGGTGGCGATGAAGGACGTGCGACCCAATCCGTCCAAGGAGGTGGCACGGAAGATCAACGGCTTCGGCCAGGAGATGGCGCCCATCCTCAATGACGAGGAGATCCCGGGCCTCGTCCGGCGGGCGGTGGAGGCGGAGCTCAAGGCCCGCGGTTATGACCTTGAAGCCTCAGGCGTCGTGCTATCGGTGGAGTTGGTGGTCTTCATGCACCGCTACAGCTCGGGCGTCTTCTCCGGCGATAGCGAGGCCACGGTGACCCTCCGGGCCCGCGTGCTGGATGCTGCGGGCGCGGAACGATTCGCCGAGACCGTCTCCGACACCTTCAAACATGCGGCCGGGGTGTTCGGCGGCGGCAACGTGAAGGAGGCCTACGAGGTGGCCCTGCCGGGGGCCGTGGCCAAGCTCATGGCCCTGCCGGCCCTCCATGAGGCCCTGGCGAAGGTGGGGAAGCCCCCCAGCCCCTGACGCCTAACCTCAGCCCAGGTGCCGGGGGGCGGCACCCACCTGCTCCTTGAGGGCGGCCTTCTTGCGCTCCACGATGCCCGCGGCGATCTGGCGCACCTTGAGGCCGAGCCACTTGGCCGTGGGGCTGCCGGGGCGGTAGTCCGCGGGGCCGAAGTGGTGCACCCGGCCGTCCTCCCGCAGGCGCTCCACCTGTTCGAGGCTGGCCTCGTGGGCGTCATCGTAGACCGCGTAGGCGGTGCCGCCGTTCTGCTTGAGCACGCTGAAGGCGGGCACGTCACTGGGGCCGTCGGCGATGTAAATCATCTGCTCGAAGGGCACGCGCCGGAAATCCCGGGGCAGGGTGGCGTTCACCTCGATGGTGGGATCCACGTTGGAGCCCTTGTTGATCTCGAAGATGGCCCGGGTCTTGGAGGTGTTGTCGTAGGCCACCGCGATCTGGCTGATGGCGTGGGGCGGGAACATGGCCCCGTCCTGGCTGGCGGGGGCAGCCCGGTGGACGCCCGCGGGGTCGAAGCCGGGCTCCGGGGGGGTCTCGATGAACTCGCTGGCCCAGATGCCGTCCACGTAGGGCCGGATGGCGCTTCCGTCGATCATCTCGCGCAGGCCGGTGGAGACGATGTAGTGCTCGAGCTTCAGCTCGAAACGGTCCGCCTCGGGCACACGATCCAGTTCCTCCTTCAGGAGCCGGAAGAAGTCCGGCAGGCCCTGGTGGAAGGCGATCTGCGCCCCCAATTCCCGCAGCTTGGCGTTGGTGAGCCCGCCCATGATGCCCCGTTGAACGTAAGTCAATAGGTGGTTCAGATAGCAGGTGTCCGGGTGTACGTTCACGCCGATGCGCTTGAAGAAGCCGGGCAGGGCGTTGACTTCCCGCCAGAAGGCCCCGCCGTCCACCCGGTAGGCCGCGAAGATCGGATCCTGCATGTAGCCGGGGATCACGGTCTTGTCGAAGTCCCAGATGAGGGCGATGACATTCTGGGGATGGGCGGTGGACATGGGTAGCCTCGAGGGATCCAGCCTACTTCAATCCCAGGCTGCGGCCCGCCACCCAGGTGATCACCCGCCTCGGCACGAAGCGTTGCACGAAGACCATGGCCCGATGGCGCAGGCCCGGGATGACGAGGGCCCGGCCCCGCTCCAGGCCCTGCAAGCCCGCCTCCACCACGGCCGTGGGGTCCAGCAGCCCCGTGGCGAGGGCAGGGATCTGGCGGTGGGGGATGTTGGCAGCCTGGAAGAACTCAGTGGCCGTGGCCCCGGGGCAGAGGGTGGTGACGATGAGCCCCTCCTTGCGGAGTTCCTCGCCTAGGGCCTGGGCCCAGCTGAGGATGAAGGCCTTCGTGGCCCCGTACGTGGCGAAGTTGGGGCATGGCTGGAAGCCCGCCGTGGAGGCCACGAAGAGGATGCCGCCTTGGCGCCGCCGCCGCATCAGGGGCAGGAGGCCGTGCACCACCTCCACCACCGCCTCGATGTTGAGGGCGATCATCTCCTGGTGGGCGCGCAGGCTCAGGTTGCCCGCGCGGCCCACGGGACCCCACCCTGCGTTGGGGATGATCACGTCCACGGCGCCCACGCGGGTCACCAGCTCAGCCCGGGCCTGGGGAATGAGCAGGTCGCAGGCGATCACCTCGGGGTGAATCCCGGTGCGGTCATGGATGGCCTGGGCCACCTCCGCGAGCCGCGTCTGGCGCCGGGCCACGAGCACGGGCACGGCGCCCCGTTCGGCCACCGCGTGGGCGAAGCGTTCGCCGAGACCGGAGCTGGCCCCCGTGATGAGCACTCGTGCGCCTTGCCAGCGGATCATCCGACCAACCTACCAGAGGTGGACCTCAGGGCCGGGGTCGCCGGGTGAGCACCGAGGTGCGCCAGCGCAGCCCCAGGGCCACCATGGGGGAATCCAGCCCGCCATGGAGGGCCCTCGTCCGCCCCACGCGGAAGGTGAGGTCGAGGCCATCGGCCAGGGGCTGGTGGAGGCCCAGGACGGGCTGGATCAGGGCGCCCCCCCGGGTTTCCAGGCCGCCCCCTCCTCCCGCCCCCAGGGCCAGCTCCGCGAAGGCCGAAGTGCCCGGGCCCTGGAGGGGAGCCGATTCCACGCCGACGCCGAGGAGCCCTTCGGCGTAGCCGCCCGCCCGGCCACTGGTGCCGAAGGCCGCTTCGCCGGCGAGGTAGAAGCGCGGGGTCAGCGGCAGGGCGAGCCGCAGGGAGGCGAGGCGCACGGGCCCCCCGCCGGGGGCGTCGCCCCGCCGGGGGTCCGTGAGCTCCGCGAGGCCCGCCTCCAGCCGCCAGGGTTGGTCGGCGAAGGTGTCGGAAGGGGCCGAGGGTCGGCCGCCGGGCATGGCCACGCCGAATCGTCGCCCCAGGCCCACCTGCCAGGTGATGGCTCGATAGCCCCCGCCCGGCGCCGCGAGGTAGCCGGTTTCGGCGGTGAGCACCGTGCTGGCCCCCACTCGGGCTTCGAGGCCCAGGGCTCCCTTCCAGGCGAACCCGCCGCCCACGTCCAGGCGTCCGCCCCCGGCGGGACCGGCGGCCAGGCGGAAGTGGGCGCGCCAGCGGTCCCCCTGGTCGAGCCCCCATCGCCATCCCAGGCCCAGCAGGCCCTCCATGTAGCCGTCCGCCCCGCCGCCGTGGGCCCCGGCCAGCTCCAGGGTTGCGAAGGCGTGGTCACCGAGGCCCAGCGCGGTCTGGAGCCCCACGAGGTCCACGTCCCGTTCGGGGGTCCCGTCCGTGCGGTAGCCCCCTTCCGGTCGGTACCGACTGGCGGTGAAGGCGACTTCCAGCTCCCGCCATCCGAGGTCGGGGAAGGCCAGGGCGATCGGGGACCCGCTGCGTCTCAACCCGAAGGGCCGGGCAAAGGAGAGGCGCCACTGGCCCGTGTTGATGTCCCCGTTGGGGAAGCGGATGCGCTCGTAGGCCGCTCCCAGACGCCAGGTCTCGGCCTGCCAATCGAGGCCCGCATGGCCTTCCACCATCCAGCCCCCGCCCACGAAGGCGCGGCCCGCGCCGCCCCCGCCGCAGAAGGCGCCAAGGTCGAGGTGGAGGTTGTCCGTGAGAACGGGGCGCCAAGCGCCGGCGAGGCCCATCGTGATGAACCCGCCGCGATCTCCCGTGAGCGCCCCATATCCCCCGAGGCCCCAGGCGAAGCCGTGGTCGTGTTCCCGCAGCAGTTCCAGGCCCATCAGCCCCATGGGCTCGGCCGGCGAGGGCATGCGCAGGGTCTGCCAACTGAGGCGGGCCTCCATGGGAAGCTCGCGCACATCCGGTGTCTGGGCGGCCAGCGCCGAGGCCAGCAGGATCGGGAGGAGGGATCGCATGGATCGGCCCAGAATAGCCAAGGAGCCTGTCCAGGCAATCCCCCAGCCGGCGATGGGCGCGACGGCCCCCGAACCAGAGACCGACGCGGGGAAGGGATTGCGTGGATGGGCTCCCGGGGCAGCGGTGCGATAGTGGTTGCGTGGAACGCACCTACTTCGACGCCAACGCCTCCGTCCCGCCCGTGCCCGAGGCCGTGGAGGCGGTGCGCCGGGCCATGGATGAGGACTGGGCCAACCCCACCAGCACCCACCGCGAAGGGCAGCGGGCCCGCCATCGGCTGGAGGAGGCCCGGCGCACTCTGGCGGAGGGGCTGGGGGTCGCGCCGGGTGAACTGGTGTTCTGCAGCGGGGCCACGGAAGCCCTGCACCTGCTCATCCGGGGGCTGAAGCCCGCCCTGGGCCATCGGCCGGCCTGGGTCTTCCCTGGGGAGCACAGCGCCTGCCTCAATCCGTTCCGGGAATGGTCCGCCGTGAGCTTCCGCGCGCAGGCTCCGGAGAGCTGCGCCACCGTGGCCCAGATGGCCGCCAGCAACGAGACGGGCATCCGCTACGCCATGCCCCAGGTGGGCGGCAGCGTGCGCATCCGCGACTGCGCCCAGGCCTGGGGCAAGGTGCCCCTGGATCTGGACACCTGCGACGCTGCCGTGTTTTCGGGGCACAAGATGGGCGGCCCCCGAGGCGCGGGCCTGCTCTGGCTCCGACCCGGGCTGCCCTGGGAGAGCCCCATGGAGGGGCCCCAGGAACGCCGCCGCCGGGGCGGCACGGAGGATCTGCCGGCGATCCTGGGGTTGGCCGCCGCCGCCCGCCGCATCCCGGAGCGCCTGGATGCCAATCAGGCCCTGGCCCCGCTGCGGGATTCCCTGGAAGACGAGGTGCTCCGTTGGGATCCCGCCTTCGAGGTGGTGGGCCGGGAGCTTCCCCGCCTGCCCAACACGAGCGCCTTGCTGCTCCGCGGCCACAGCGGCGAGGCCGTGCAGATGGCCCTGGACATGGCGGGTTTCGCCGTGAGCACGGGGAGCGCCTGCCACAGCGGCAGCGTGAAGCCCAGCCATGCCATCACCAGCCTGGGTCATCCGGAGCCCGACGCCCGGAGCGTGATCCGGATCTCCCTGCTCCCGGGCACCACGCCGCCCCAGGTGGGGCGCCTCCTGGACGCGCTTCGGGGGGCCCTGAAGCGGTAGGCTGGAGGGATGGAAACACCCCGCTGGCCCTACCCCCTCCTCCGCCTGAAGCCCGGCAAGGAGACCCTCGTCTCCAAGCGCCACCCCTGGATCTACAGCGGGGCCGTGGCCGAGCCCGCCGAGTCACCCTTGGTGCGCATCGCGGATGCCTCCGGCAATGTGCTCGGCGTGGGCTCAGCCTCCGGTTCCAATCCCCTGGCCGCCCGGGTCTTCCGATTCGAGGACGCGCCCCTGGATGAAGCCTTCTTCGCCCACCGCTTCGAGATGGCCCTGCAGCTCCGCAAGGACCTGGGCCACACCGCCGCCCTGGAGGGTGTCCGCTGGGTCTTCGGGGAGGGCGATCTGCTGCCGGGGCTCGTGGTGGACCGCTACGCCCATGCCCTCGTGATCCAGGTGGGGACCGCGGGCCTGGAGGCCCTGCGCCCGGTGTGGGGCCCGGTGCTTGAGGCGATCGGCAAGCGCGAGGGCTGCACGGTGTTCGTGGAACGCAGCCAGAGCGGCCGCAAGGAAGAGGGCCTCGCCCCCGTGAACCGCATCCTGAAGGGCAGCCTGGGGGGACCCATCCTCATCCACGAGGGCCCCGCCCGGCTCAAGGTGGACCTGCTCAAGGGCCAGAAGACGGGCTTCTTCCTGGATCAGCGGGCCCATCGCCTCCAGCTGGGTGCCCTCTCCGATGGGAAGCGTGTGCTCAACGCCTTCGGCTACACAGGCGGCTTCAGCATCCACGCGGGCCTCGGCGGCGCCGTGGAGGTGGCCACCCTGGACATCAGCGCCGCGGCCCTGGATCAGGCGGAAGCCGATTGGAAGGACAATGGCCTCGATCCCGCCACCCACACGCGCCTGGAGGGGGACGCCTTCGAGCTCATGCGGCAGCTGGAGCCGGGCTCCTGGGATCGCGTCATCGTGGATCCCCCGGCCTTCGCCAAGCAGCGCAAGGACGTGGACAACGCCTTCAAGGCCTACAAAGACGTCTTCCGCCTCGGCGCCCGCGCCACGGCCCCCGGCGGCATGCTCTGGTGTTACTCCTGCAGCCAGCACCTGGATCGCATCCGCTTCCAGGAGGCCGTGTGGACGGCCCTGCTCGAAGCCGGCCGTGAAGCCCAGGTCCTCGCCCACCTGGGTCAGCCGGCGGACCATCCCTACGCGCTCAACCACCCCGAGGGCTTCTACCTCAAGGGGCTGTGGCTGAGGGTGCTGTAGGAGCTGTCAGCGATCAGCGTTCAGCCAAACCAGGCGCCGACCCGATGGTGGGTCGGCGCCCGCTCTAGCTGACTGCTGACAGCTGATCGCTGAACGCTACCTCTTCACCGCCCCCTCGATGAACGCCGCGACATCCTTCTTGAGCTGCACGAGGCTCTTCTCGTCGATGTACATCATGTGCCCGGCCTCGTAGAAGCCCTGGGTGATGCGGGCGTGGGAGGCGGCGTCCAGACGCATGTGGCCGAGGGTGTACTGGGTGGCGAAGTAGGGGGTGGCAACGTCGTAGTAGCCGTTGGCCACGAAGAGCTTCATGAAGGGGTTCTTGGCGAAGGCCTGGCGCAGGGCGTCGCTCGTGTCGGGGTAGCGGCCCTCATTGCCCCAGTCCCAGCGCTGCAGGCCGCCCCCAAGGATGTAGTACTCCGTGTCGGAGGCATAACCCAGCTCCCGGCGCACATAGTCATTGAAAGCGGCGGTGTAGGGGGGGCGGATGGCGGTCATGCTGGGGTCGAATTCGGGAGAGTCGGAGACCCCGTTGGGATCCGAGCCCTTGAAGCGGCTGTCCAGGCGGCCCACGACGCGGTCCTCGGAGCGCAGGAGCTCCCGGTAGAAGTGATCCTCCGCGACCCTCAGGTTGGCCCGCAGGAGGAAGGCCCGGTCCAGGCCCGTGAGGCGGGCCAGCTGGGTGGCGATGGCTTCCCGCTCGGAGGCTGGCAGGGCATCCCCCTTGTTGAGGGCCGTGGTGTAGGCGCCTGCGGCGAAGGCCTCGGCCTCACGGAGGGTGGCCTGGAGATCCCGCTGGAGCTCCGGGGCCAGGCGCTTGTGGTAGAAGGCGGTGGCCGTGTAGGTGGGCAGGTAGAGGGGGTAGGCCAGGTCGTTGCCCACGGTGAAGCTGTGGGTCTGGAAGTTCAGGATGGCGCTCACGAGCACAATGCCGTTGAAGGCGATGCCCTTCTCGATGAGGTGTCCGGAGAGGCCGGCAGCGCGGGTGGTGCCGTAGCTCTCGCCCACGAGGAAGAGGGGGGAGCTCCAGCGGTTGGCCCGGCCCAGGTAGAGGCGGATGAACTCGCCCACGCTCTCGATGTCGCCCTTGAGGCCGTGGAACCTCGCGTTCAGCTCAGGCTTGGCGGCGCGGCTGTACCCGGTGCCCACGGGGTCGATGAAGACGAGGTCGGTCTGGTCCAGCCAGGTGGCCGGGTTGTCCACCACCTGGTAAGGGGGTGCGGGCATGAATCCATCGGGCGCCATCTTCACCCGCCGGGGCCCCAGGGCGCCCAGATGCAGCCACACACTGGCGGAGCCGGGTCCGCCATTGAAACTGAACATCAAGGGTCGCTTCGTGGGGTCGGCGCCATCCAGGGTGTAGGCCATGTAGAAGACGTCGGCCTCCTTGTCCCCGGCGGCGTTCTTCAGGGGCATGAGGCCCGTGGTGACCGTGTACTTGAGTACCTTCCCGCCCACGGTGAGGGTGTGGGAGGTGACCGTGGGCTTCTCGTCGGGCTTGGGCTCGGGCTTCTTCTCCGCGGGCCTCTCGGGGGCCTGGGCCACGAGGGCGGGGAGGCAGAGCAGGCTCAGGGCGGCGCGCATGGGGACTCCGGGGTAGATGGGGTTCACCTTATCCCAACGCGCAGCTCGGAAGCAGGTGGTCCACCCCTGGGGCTAGCCCAGCTTCTCCACCTCGGGGTCCTGCCCCCGAGCCTGCAGAGCCCCGAGGCGCGGATCCAGCAGGTGGGTGGGGTGCACATTCTTCAGGGCGGCCAGCATGGATGCCTTGAGGGCGGGGATGTCGGGCTGGAGCTGCTCGAGGAGGGCCTTGGCCTGCTTGCGTCGGCTCTCCTGGATGGAGCAGGCGCAGAGGGGGCAGCCGCAGGGCACGATGGGGTAGCCCTTCAGCCAGGTGTAGCGCTGGAGGTCCACCTCCTCACAGGTCCCCAGGGGGCGGATCACCGTGTTGGCACCGTCGTCGCTGGTGAGGCGCAGGGGCATGGAGCCCAACTTGCCTTCGAAGAACAGGTTCAGCAGCAGGGTCTCCAGCAGGTCGTCGACGTGGTGGCCCAGGGCGATCTTGGTGTACCCATGGGCCTTGGCGTGGGTGTAGAGCACGCCGCGGCGGAGGCGGGAGCAGATGATGCAGGGCAGGGCCTCGGGGCGCTCCCGGATCTTCTGGTCGATGGGTGCGCCGAGGACCGTGTGGGGGATACCCTTCTGCTCGCAGACTTCGGCGATGCGGTCGGGATCGAACTTGGGGAAGCCAGGGTCCACGGTGATGCCGTGCACCTCGAAGTCGATGGGGGCCCGCTTTCGCAGAGTCTCCAGCACTTCCAGGAGGGCCCAGGAGTCCTTGCCGCCGCTCAGGCCCACGAGGATGCGGTCACCCTCCTCGATGAGGTTGTAGTCGCGGATGGCCTCGCCCACCCGTCGCAGGATCCGCTTCTCCAGCTTGGGGAGGAGCTTGAGATCCTCCTCCGTCGGAGCGGTGGCCAGGGACGGCAGGGCGCAAAGGTTGCTCAAGCGGGGTCAGCCCATCAGGGCGGCGCAGCCCTTGACCTTGCCATTGGCGATGCCCTCTTGCACGGCCTTCACATATTGGGGGCAGGTGCAGTCGGGGCAGGTGTTCGCATGGGTCTCGCTGCAGAGATCCGCGATGGTGACCTTCTCCAGGAAGGTGGTGATGTGGTTCGTGAGCTGATTCCAGAGCATGGCGGCCATGCGCTCGTCGCCCATGAGGATCTCCCGGGCCGACAGCGGGTCCATCTTGGCCTGGGCGTGGAAGGCGCCGTCCGTGAGGCGGAGCACCTCGCCCACGCTGATCTGGTCGCAGGCGCGGGTGAGCACGTAGCCGCCCTTGGGACCCCGCACGGAGGCCACGACACCGGCCTTCTTCAGCTTGTTGAAGATCTGCTCGAGGAAGGGGAGGCTGAGGTTCTGCCGCTGGGCGATCAGATGGAGAGGCACAGGCTGGCCGTGGCTGTGATGAGCCAGATCAAAGAGGGCCTGCATGCTATAGCGGCCACGGGCGCTGATTTTCACCGGATGCCTCGGCTTCCCTTCACCCCTCAAGGTTAGGATTCCTGATCAGAACAGTCAATTATTCCTCTCGAGAGGCTGGAGCGGCTCCCCTGGCGCCGAAGACTCAGGACCGCTCCCGACCGGCCGATAGGGTGCAGGTGATGCGGCTGACCTCCTTCCTGATCACCCTGGCCCTCGTGACGGGCCTCTCCGCGCAGCCGGCCGGGCAACCTGCGCCCATCCGGGTGCTGTCCACGGAAGTGGACAACATCAACCCGCTGCTCATCACCGCCGAGGATCAGATTCCCATCGTGGACCTGATGTTCGACCGCCTCGTGGGCATGAATGCGCAGGGGGAGTTCATTCCCGAGATCCTGGAACACTGGGAACTCTCGCCGGACAAGCGCCAGGCCACGCTGGTGGTGCGACCCGGGCTCGCCTGGCAGGACGGCCACCCCCTCGATGCCGAGGACATCCTCTTCACCTGGAAGCTGATCCGCACGCCGGCCATGGTCAAGGCCGGGGACAACCAGGGGCGGTGGATCCCGAACATGACCAAGGTGGGGCGTCTCACGTTGAAGGTGACCTCCTCCGCGCCCATGGCCACCCTTCTCGCGGAGCTCTACAACTTCATCCCCGTGCCCAGCCACCTATACAAGCCCGTCACGGACCCGGCCAACCATGCCTTTAACTGGGCGCCGGTGGGTTCCGGGCCTTACAGGGTGCTGCCGGGGGCCACGGGGAAGGATGTCCGCCTCGTACGGTGGGAAGGCTACCGGGGGCCGTATCCGGGGAAGGCCCCCGCCTTCGTGTTCAAGACCGTTCAGGGCAGTTACCCGAAGGCCATGTATGCGGGGGAGGGGGACTTCCTGAACTACTCTTCGTCCTGGTTGCCCAATTACCTGCTGCAGAAGGGGGTCGTGGGCGGAGGACGGCTGGTGGCTTTCAACACGGTGCAGGATGGTTTCTCGGCCCTGTGGATGAACTGCGATCCCCAGCGCAGCGTGCTGGCGGACGTCCGCCTGCGCCAGGCCCTCGCCAACCTGATCCCCTTCGACGAATACGCCCGGCAGCGGATCGTGCGCCCCATTCAAGTGGCCAACAGCGTCTGGCATCCCCTCTCCTGGGCCTTCGACCCCACGCCCAAGCCCCTTCCCAAGCGGGAACTGGCCCTGCAGCTCCTGGATCAGGCCGGATGGACCCTGGGACCCAAGGGGTGGCGGCAGAATGCCCGCGGCCAGGAATTGATCCTCACCTTCTACCTCGCAGGGAGCCTGAACCAGACCCCCGTGGTGAAGCGATGGGTGGAGTGCCTTCAGGAGGCGGGTGTCCGGGTGGACTGCCAGGTGGTCTCCACGTCCGGGATCTTCAAAATGCAGTACCAGGGGAAGGGCGATATCTGGATGAGCGGTTGGGTGAACAACGGGCCCGATCCCAGCGGGGATCGGCTCCTCTACTCGAGCGAGGGCATCCAGAGCCGGACGAACTGGTCGAGCTTCCGGAACGCCGAAGTGGACCGGCTCTTTGAGCTCGGGGCCCAGGAGGTGGATCTGGAGGCCCGCAAGGGCATCTACCAGCGCATCAATCAGATCCTGTTCCGGGAGCGCCCCCTCATCCTGTTGGAGTACAGCCCGGCCTATGCCATGGCGACCAAGGAGCTGAAGGGGGTCGTGTTCAGCGGTCGGGGCATGAACTATGGATTCATCCCGGGCATGCGGGGGTGGTCCCTGGCGCCCGGCGGTACCCAGACCATGCCCTGAACCGGAAACGCCGGGACCCTGGCGGGGTCCCGGCGTTCCGGAGGGCACGGGCGCTTAGAGGCGCTCGATGCGGATCTCCACCTTGGAACTCCCGCGGGACTCGTCCTTGCGATGGCGCTCCTCGTGGTGCTCCTCGCGGCGGGGGCGATCCTCGCGACGCGGGCGTTCTTCGCGGTCGGACCGCTCCTCGCGGCGCGGGCGCTCCTCGCGCTCGGGGCGGGCCTCCTGCCGAGGGGCGGGCGCTGCGGGGGCGGCCTTGGCCAACTCCTTGCCGGCCCAGGCGGAAGCCACCTGGCGGAGGCGGTCCACCAGGCGCTGGGGTTCCTGGACCGTGATGCCATCGCCGAACTGCATCGCCCAGCGGGCGATGGCGCGGAGATCCGTGGCGGTGAAAGTGACGAGGGCCTTCCCATCCTCCTGTTCCTTCATGAGGAACCCGGGGAAGGCGGGGGGAGCCTGCTTCACGGCGAAGACCCATTGCTTGTGGAGCAGGGCCTTCACGGCGATGGGCTCGCCGCCGAGCCAGCCGCCGATCTGATTGCCGGGGGTGCCCTCGGCGTAGGGGCCCTGGGCGGCCCGACCCACGCCTTCCACATCGTTCACTTCGGCGAAGAGGTCCAGGCGATGGTGGCGTTCGGCGTTGTAGCGGCGGTCCCAGCCGAACACGTACCAGGCCTGGGACAGGGCGTCGTAGGTGAGTTGGCGGGGCTCGAAGGTGCGGGGCGCGTTGGCGTCCTGATCCTTGAAGATGAGTTCCACGGGGCGGTTCTCGCGGATGGCGGCGAGCAGGGCGGGGAAGGGGAACGCAAGGGGATCGCCGGTCGCGGCGACGACTTCGGCCTTCTTCGCCTTGACGGCCTTGGGCTTGGCTTCCACCGCGGGCTCCACTACGGCCGGGGCTTCGACCACGGGCTCCTTGGGGGCGGCCTTCTTCGGGGCTTTCTTCGCGGGCTCAGCCGCAGCTTCCGCCTTCGGGGCCTTGGCGGCGGCCTTCTTGGCGGGGGCCTTCACGGGCTCCGCCTCGGCCTTGGCCTTCACGGCCTTCTTGGGCTTCTCGTCCGCGGGGGCGGTCTTGGGGGTTCGCTTCGTGGCCATGGGGTGACTCCAGCTTCATCTTCACCCAGCAGGGGCCCGGCCGTCCAACCTCAGCTCGGCAGGCTGCGCGGATGGAGCTGGTCGTAGAGGGCCTTCAGGCGGGCCCGGTGCACATGGGTGTAGATCTGGGTGGTGCTGATGTCCGCATGGCCCAACATGGCCTGCACCGCCCGGAGATCGGCCCCGTGGTCCAGCAGGTGGGTGGCGAAGGCGTGGCGCATCACGTGCGGGCTCACGCGCTCGGCGGGCACCCCCGCCTTCACGGCGTAGGCCTTCACGAGGCGCCAGAGCTGTTGCCGGCTGAGGGCCTCGCCGTGGCGACCCACGAAGAGGGCGTCCGATCGCGGCTTGAATCCGGGCCTCACCTTCAGCCAGGCCCGCAGCCAGGAGGCGGCGGAATCGCCGAAGGGGATGAGCCGCTCCTTGCGGCCTTTGCCCATGACCTTGAGGAAGCCCTGATCCAGGAACACGGAGAGGGCCGGCAGTTCCGCCAATTCGCTGACCCGCAGCCCCGAGGCGTAGAGGAGCTCCAGCCAAGCGCGATCCCGGATGCCCAGGGGCGTGGCGACGTCCGGAGCCGAGAGGATGGACTCGACGCTGATCTCGCTGAGGGTCTTGGGCAGGCGCCGGGGGGGCCGCGGGGCCTTCACCACGGCTTCGGGGCCCACGGCGCCTTCGCCCTCCAGGCGGAGAAAGGTGAGGAGGGAGCGCAGGCTGCTGCCCATGCGGGCGAGGCTTCGACTGGCCTTGCCCAGGGCCTGCTGATGCACGAGGAAGGCGTTCACCTGCTCGCGGGTGAGATCCGATGGGGGGAGACTTCGATCACAAGCCCAGGCCGCGAGTTGGTGGAGATCCGAGAGGTAGCCTTCCGCGGTGCGGGGGCTCAGGCCCCGTTCCACCACCAGGTGGGTGCGGAATTCCCGCAGGCTTGGCCCCCAGCCATTGGGCCAACCCTGTTCGGGTTCAAGGGTTTCCTTGGGGCGGGGCATGTCAGCAGGGGCTCATAAGGGATTCCTATTTTGCACAGGGGCTGCCCCGTGGTAGGTTCTTCAGGTTCGCTTTCAAGGAGCCACCGATGTCTGACGTCCGCAAGAAGGTCATTGCGATCATTGCCGAGCAGCTGGCCAAGCCCGAGGATTCCATCCAG
>DATFAX010000044.1:0-16634 GCA_035254125.1 Holophagaceae bacterium
CACCAACCATTCCGTGTACAGGAAAGTCGTCAAGTCGTTCAAGCGCGAGGAGGCCAAACGATGAATGCTCGCCTGAGTTCCCTGCTGGTGGCTGGGGGCGTGGCCCTCGTGGCCCCGGCGTCCCTGTCCCTTTACGCCAATTCCGATGCGCCGGTGGTCCGCTCCCTGGCCCTCCAGGGCACCGACGCCCAGGCCACCCAGGTCGTCCTGGGTATCGCCGGCATTCCTGGCCAGCCCCGTGTCGAAGTCTTGACCAACCCTCACCGTGTGGTGGTGGACATCCCCGGCGTCCTCCGTGGCTCCCAGGTGGGGCGGAAGGATCTCCAGGGCCTGGCCCATCCCCTCATCCTGAAGGCGCGCCTCGCCCAGTTCGCCGAGGCGCCGGCCCCGGTCACCCGCCTGGTGCTTGAAGTCGCCGCGGGCACGCAGGTGGCCGTCCACTCCAACGAGATGGGCCTCACCCTGGATCTGTCGGCCGGCAAGGGCCATGTCCAGGCCCGTTTCGAGGGCGTGCACGCCGTGCCGACCGCTCCCGCGCTCAGCCAGCCCGCTCCCAAGGTGGAGACCGAAGTCGTCACCGCCAAGGCGACGCCCGCCCCCGCCAAGCCTCTGTCGGACCTTCCGAGCACCCCCGGAACCTTCAACGTGCTTCCTCGCCTGGCCACCAGCACCCTGATGCCCGTGGCGAGTCCTGAAGCGCTCCAGGATGCCAAGCCTGCCCCGGCGCCCGCCCAACAGGCCGCCCCGCGCCCCACCAGCACGAGCCGCACCATCGGGGATCGCGGGCAGCGCTACTCCGGCGCCAAGATGACCATCGATCTGCAGAACACGGACCTGGTGAACTTCCTCCGGATCATCGCGGAGACCGGCAAGCTGAACCTCGTCGTGGACAACGATGTGCAGGGCACCTACAACTTCAAGTTCACCGACACCCCCTGGGATCAGATCCTGGACGTGATCCTGAAGAATGCCGGGCTCGGCAAGGAAGTCGACAACGGCGTCCTCCGCGTGGCCAAGATCGAGAAGCTGCAGAAGGAAGAAGAGGATCGGAAGAAGCTGGATGCGGCCAAGGCCGATGCCGGGGATCTTCAGACCATCACCCGTCCCCTGTCCTACGCCAAGGTCTCCGACGTCGCCAAGATCGCCAAGGACATGCTCTCGAAGCGTGGTTCGGTCATCATCGACGATCGCACCAACACCCTCATCATCACGGACCTGCCTGCTCGCATGGTCACCCTGGATGAACTGATCCAGACCCTCGACGTGCAGATCCAGCAGGTGCAGATCGAGGCCCGGGTCGTGGAAGCGGCCAAGGGCTGGGATCGTGAATTCGGCGTCAAGTGGCCCACCAGCAATGCGGGCGACGCGAAGCTTTCCGTGGTGGATCCCGCTACGGGCAAGGCGATTGACGCCCCCTGGATCTCCACCGCCGGGGGCTCCTGGAACAGTGCTATCCCCTACAACCAGAACAACCGCGTGGGCGCCGTGGGCTTCTCCCCTGGCAAGGACGGCGTGACCTCCATCGCCAGCCCCGCCGGTGAATTCTGGTTCAGCTTCCTGAGCAACCGCCTCAGCATCAATGCCATCCTCCAGGCCCTCGAGAAGGACAACCTCATCAAGGTCGTCTCGAGCCCGAAGGTGGTCACCCAGAACAACAAGAAGGCCTCCATCCTCAGCGGCGAGAAGATCCCCTTCCCGGCCCAGCAGGGCGGTGCGGCCGGCGGTGCGATCTCCGTTCAGTTTGCCGATGCCAACCTGAAGCTCGAAGTGACGCCCCAGATCACCTCCGAGGGCACCATCATCATGGACCTCAACATCGAGAAGGCGCAGGCCGACTTCAGCCGCACGGTGCTGGGAACCCCCACCATCCAGCGGAAGGCCATCGAGACCCAGGTCCTGGTTCGCGACGGTGGCACGGCCGTCCTCGGCGGTGTCTACATCACCAACAACCAGATCGGTTCCACCGGCGTGCCCTTCCTCAAGGACATCCCCGTCCTGGGTTGGCTGTTCAAGAACAAGATCACCAAGGAGGACAACGCGGAGTTGCTGATCTTCATCACGCCCCGCATCGTCCGCCAGTAGCCCGGGGCTCCACCCGGAAAAGCAGCGGGGCCAATCGGCCCCGCTATTTTTTTGGGGAATGGAAAAGGCGGCCCGGGAGGGGCCGCCTTTTCCATTTCTGGGGATGCTACTTGCGGATGGGGAGGGTGCGCACGAGCCGTTTGCAGTTGGTGCAGAGGATCGTGTAGGTGTCGGGCACCTCGCCGTGATACTTGAAGCCCGGCCCTTCCATGGGATCCTGATCCACCTTCTCGAGGCGGCCGAAATGATACTCGGCGATCCGCACGCTCTGGGGGGCGGTGAGGTCAAACCCGCAATGGGTGCAGGAGATGGCGGCCATGCTCGCTCCGTAATGTGTGCCTGGCATCACTTCAGGAGATGCCAGATGACCCAGCTTATCAGACCCAGCGCCACCAGGCCCACGAGGATGCGCAGGAGCACCTGGCCAATTTTGTAGGCAACCCAGAGCACCACCACCAGGACCAAGCCCAGGGCGGCCCAGATCAGGCCCGGGCTCATCGGTCCTCCTCCGGCCAATCCAGGAAACCCCGCCCCGACTTCAATCCCACGTCCCCGCGGGCCACACGCTCCCGGAGGATCCGGGGGGCCTCGAATCGCTCGCCCAGGGCCTCCCGCAGGCGGTCCACGATGGTCAGACGGAGGTCCAGGCCCACACGGTCGCTGAGCTCGATGGGGCCACGTGGGTGTCCGTAGCCCACCGTCATGAGCAGGTCCAGGTCCGCAGCGCTGGCCACCCCCTCCTCGAGGAGCCGCATGGCTTCCAGGCCCAGGGCCAGGGACATGCGGGCCGCGGC
Organism: Holophagaceae bacterium; assembly: GCA_035254125.1. GTDB lineage: Bacteria > Acidobacteriota > Holophagae > Holophagales > Holophagaceae > JAFDVN01. The sequence goes on from DATFAX010000044.1 coordinate 2,877, forward strand.
GTACCCGGCGCCATCCCGGACTTCCACCACCTGGAGCCCCAGGGTGCCGCCCAACCGGCGGGCCCGGTCCACAGCCTCAGGCGGTGCCTCCGCCGGCGCCACCAGCTCCACCACCCGCATGTTCCGCACGGGGACGAACAGGTGGAAGCCCAACAGGCCCCCATCCAGGCCCGCCTGCCGCGCGATGGCGGCCACCGGCAGGGCCGAACTGCCCGTGAGGCGAAGCGCGCCCTGGGGCAGGCTCCTCGCCAGGTCCTTCCAAACTTCGGCTTTGAGGTGGGGATCTTCGGGCGTCGCCTCCAGGACGGCGGTGGCGTCCTCCCAGTCGCCGGGGTCCAGGGCGCGCACCCGCGATTCCAGGCCTTCGCGGGCGCCGGGCGACAGCTTCCCCTTGGCCGTCAGGACCGCCCAGCGCTGCGCGAGTGCGGAGAGGCCCCGCTCCGCATGGGGGCGGTCCCGGCCCATGAGCCGAACGGCCAGGCCCTGCTCGGCGGCCCACTGGGCCAGGGAGAGCCCCAGCACGCCGGGGCCCAGGATGCCCAGGACCTCCGTCATCGCGGGGCCCTGGAGCCCAACCCACCTTCGGGGATGCGGCATTCGAGGTGGTCTTGGCAGAGGCCCTCCCACACGACCCGGTGGCCGGTGTTGAAGGCCTTCACGATGCTGCCCTTGCCGCCGGCCACCAGGTCGCCGGCCAGATAGAGGCCCGGCACCGTGGTGTGGAAGCGCTCATCCACCACGGGGCTCTTGCCGTCGATCATCACCCCGGCGGACTTGAGGAATCCCTCCGGGGTGCTGCCACCGATGCCGTAGAGCACGTGATCGAAGACCTCCACCCGGCCGTCCTTGAAGGTCACCTCCACGCGCGGGGCGGTACCCGTATCGCGGAGGCCGGCCACGTCCGCCCCCAACCAGACGCCGACCTTCCCGGCGACCTGGAGGTCGGCGAGGATCTGCCGATTCACCTCGTTGGCCTTGGCGAATTCGTGGCCGCGGTACGCCAGGGTGGTCGGGTGATCCGCATAGAGGTAGGCCGCGTATTCCAGGGCGGTGTTACCGCCTCCGACGATGAGCACCGATTCACCGGGGGGGATGCCCTGGTTCAGATCAAAGTGGATATGCCCCTTGAGGGTTCCCGGAAGGGGATAGTCAGGCTTGTTGGGACGGCCGTAGACGCCGATGGCGATGACGATGGTGCGGGTGGAGATCTCCTGCCCCTTGGTGTCCCGGACCTTGAAGCCGCCGCCTTCCAGGGTGTCGATGCGCTCCACCTCCGTGGCGTATTGGATCGGCAGGTCGTACTGGGCCACGAAGGCATCCAGCGTGGCCAGCGCGGTCTCGCGGGTGCCATCCATGATGCACACGGCGCCGTCGCAGTCCACCTCCTGGCCCAGGTACACCTTGTCAACCCGCTTGCCCGGAGTGTAGAGCTTTTCGATGGACCAGCTGTGGCTCGGACCCTTCTCAAGGAGCAGGAGCCGGTCGATGCCAGCCCGCCGCGCTTCCACGGCCGTGCTGATTCCCGCGGGCCCCGCGCCCACGATGAGTAGGTCCAGATCTAGGGCCATGCCCATCCTCCATTCCCTAAGAGTGTGTCGCAATTTTCACCGGGGACCGCGACCAAACCCCGGTTCGGTGCGGACCCTCGGACTTGCCGGTCTGATTCGCATCCGTCGAGGGGCGGGGCGGGCGTATCCCGGCTCCCAGTCCGGTATGATGGGAAGCTTGCTACCCATCCATGAGGCCTTCCACCACGGAGCTTCCGGGCTGCGGGCCAACTCCTCCCACCGGGCGATTCCACCCGGCCATCCAAGGCACATGCAGATCGACTACGCCGCCATCACCCACTCCGGCCGGGTGCGGAAGAACAATGAGGACGCCTACCTGCTGAGCGCCCTCAACGGCGATGAGCCCATCCTCAACACGCCTCCAAGGCCCCTGCCGGTGGGCACCGCGGGCCTGCTGGCGGCGGTGGCCGATGGCATGGGCGGCGCCGCGGCGGGCGAAGTTGCCAGCCGGGAAGGGCTCGCAGCTGTCACCCTGCACCTCTTCGGCCATTGGGGCCGCTTCACGGAGCTGCCCAGGCGGGAGGAGGACCTCCTCAAGGCCCTGGTGATCGCCGTGGAGGAGGCCAGCGGCGCCATCCTGCGTTACTCCGATGATGATCGCACCGCCCGGGGCATGGGCAGCACGCTGACGGCCGCCATGCTCTGGAACCAGAACCTCTACATCGCCCAGATCGGCGATTCCCGCGCCTACCTGTTCCGGAGTGGCCAGCTGATCCAGGTCACCGAGGACCAGACCCTGGTCAACGACCTGGTGGCCAGCGGCACCCTCACCGCCGAGCAGGCGAAAGTGCATCCCCAACGAAACATGATCACCCAGGCCCTGGGCTCCCCGCAGCAGCTGGTGGTGGTGATCTACAAGCTGGCCCTCCGGCGCGGCGACCGCCTTCTGCTGTGTTCCGACGGCCTCCACGGCGAGGTGGACGACGCCCGGATCCGGGAATTGATGGCTCCCGGCTTCAGTCCCCGGAAGACCCTGGAGAGCCTCGTGGAAGAGGCCATCGCCAACGGTGGCCGTGACAACGTGACCGGCATCCTCCTGGCCCTCAACGATCCGTTGCTCCCGCTGCCCTTGGCAGGAGAGGTCCCGGCCATCGAAAAACCGCTTCTACCCGTGGTCCCCAGGGGCTGGATGCGTCGCATCAAGACCATTCTCGGAGTGCGTAAATGAGCCTGTTGCAAGGGGCGTTCAGCCTCAAGCGCTACCTGGTGCTGGGCCCCGTGCCCGAAGAGAAGGATCTGCTCGCGGGCCTGGATGAGCAGCGCTACCGCCCCTTCGAGGACGGCACCGAGGAGGAGCGCTTTGGATGGGTGGATTGGCGGAATCCCCTCATCTCCCCGCCGGAAGCGGAGTGGGTGGGGCAGGATCGCTTCGCCCTGTTCGGCCTGCGCATCGACACCCGGCGCGTTCCCCCCGTGCTGCTCAAAGCCCACGTGGACCTGCGCCTCTCGGGTCTCATGAAGGAGAAGGACCTCGCTTTCGTGGGCAAGGAGGCGCGCATCAGCCTGCAGGACGAGGTGAAGGTGGAACTCCTCCGCAAGGTGCTGCCCACGCCCAAGGTCACCGAAGTGGCGTGGGATCTGAAGGGTGGTCTGCTCTGGACCACGGCCACCTCCAGCAAGGTGCAGGGCGTGCTGGCCCAGCTCTTCGTGAAGAGCTTCGGTCTGGAGCTGCAGCCCCTGGCACCCCTGCTCCTGGCGGGTCGCCTTTCGCCGGAGATGGCCCCGGAATCGTTGCTGGGGCTGGAGCCCCTGAGTCTCGCGTTGGATGGTGAGTGATGCAGCCCATGGAATTGATCGAACAGGGCCGCTTCCTGGGCGAGGAGTTCATCCTCTGGCTGTGGATGCGCGGCCTCACGGAAGGCGGTGCCAGTGGCACCGAGGGAGACGGCTCCGCCTGCTTCCTGGATGACGCCGTGCAGCTCTCCGGCGAGCAAGGTGACGTGAAGGAGATCTCCCTCCGCAAGGGCAATCCCAGCGAGAGCCGGGAGGCCTTTGAAGCCCTGAGCCGCGGCATGCGCCCGGCCAAGGCCAAGCTGCGCATGATGGCCGGAGATCTGGAATGGGTGTTCAGCCTCAACGCGGCCACCCTCGACCTGGGGGCCGTAAAGATGCCCCCCACGGCCTCCAAGGATCCCGCGGGTCGCCTGCAGGATCGCCTCTTCCTCCTCGAGGAGGGGGCGGGCCACCTGGAACGCCGCTTCAAGGCCTTCCTGCAGGAGCGGACGAGGGATGCCGAAGGCCTCCAGGATCGCCTGCGGGAGTGGGTGCGCACCGGCCTCCAGGCCCCCGACGCATCGGCGCCCTGGGAAGCCTGATGGGCGCGTTCCGCCCAGCCCTGCTGCTCGTTCCGGCGCTCCTATGCGCTCAGGAACCTGCCACGCAGGAACGGGAAGCCGTCTTGCCCACGGGCGAAACGGCCAAGGTGCGTTTGCAGTTCCGGAAGGGGGTCTTTGTGGAGGGCCCCCTGCCCAAGGCCTTTGTGGGCAAACCCCGCAAAGGGGTCCTCGCCTACGACGAACTCACGCCCGAGGGGCGGCGATGGGTGCTGGCGGCCCTCTTCCCCAAGGACCGGTGGACGGAGTCCGAGGTTCGACATCGAGTGCATTTCCCCGAGCTGGAATCCGTTTGGCTCATGGCCTCCCTGTTCACGGGACATGGGCAGAATTACGGGCGGCTCATGCGCGAAAATCCGGATCAGCCGGAAAAGCTCGCGGAGGGCGACCTGTGGCGCATCCCCCGAAGCCTGCTCTGGGAGGGCTTCGGAGGTGACACCAAGGGCGCAGACCGGAGCCAGCCCGAGGACGAGCTGGATGATGAATCCCGCGTGGCCGCCTACCGGGGCATGCTCTCCTTCGAGCGGGATGCGAAGGGCCCTTACGCCGCCTACCACCTCCGCAAGGGTGAGGCCCTCTACAGTTCGGTGGTCATCCGATACACCGACCGCGTGGATCCGAAGGATGTGAATGAGCTGGCCGCGGTAATCGCCGTCCGCAGCGGCATCGCCGACGTGCGGTCCATCCAGCCGGGGACCCTGGTGAAGATCCCCCTGGAGGCGCTCGCCGATCCCTTCCAGCCCGAGGGCACCAAAGCCCTGGAGGAGGAACGGGAGGTCCGGGCGGAGGTGCGTCGCACCGTGCGGACCGAGGCCGGGCCGCGGCTGGGTGGCGTGCGCATCGTCCTCGACGCCGGTCACGGTGGCGTGGACAACGGCGCCATGGCCAACGATCTCTGGGAAGCGGATTTCGTCTACGACATCATGATCCGCGTGCGTCGGCTCCTGGAGCAGGAGACCGAGGCCTCCGTGAGCAGCACCATCCGCTACCCCTCCCTGGGGTTCAAGGCCCGGGAGGTCATCCGCAGGCCCCTGCGGGATGCGGAGATCCTCACCACGCCGCCTTTCCCCAACGATGGCGACAGCCCCACGGCGGTCTCCGTCCACCTCCGGTGGGTGCTCTCCAACCAGATGATCTCCGACTTCGTGAAGCGGAAGGGGGACTTCGCCAAGACCCTGTTCATCAGCTTCCACGCGGACAGCCTCCATCCCAGCGCCAAGGGCTCCATGGTGTACGTGCCTGGTTCCATCCAGGTGCCCACCCGGTTCACGCTGTCGCCGAAACGCTCGGCCCATGTGCAGGAGATGAAACATGGCGGGCAGGTATCCTTCACGGCCCGGGAGAAGCTCCAGGGGGAGGCCCGCAGCCGCCAGTTCGCGGAGGTGCTGATGCGCAGCCTGCAGAAGGCCCGCATCGGAGTGCATCCCAACCGGCCCATCCGCAATGTGATCCATCGCGATGGCAAGAAATTCGTGCCCGCCGTGATTTGCTATAACCGGGCTTCCGCCAAGGTGCTGGTGGAGGTGGCGAACCTCACCAACGAGCAGGATGCAGCGAACCTGAGGGATCCCGAATTCCGGGAACGATACGCAGTCGCAGTGGTTTCCGCCATCAAGGCGTACTACCGCAAATAGTCCCTGGAACCGATGTTGGGGGCATGAGGGCGCTCCTGCTTCTGTTGATCCTCTTGAGTGCGACCGCCTGTCGCCGACCCGAACCTGTGTCACTTCCGCCCAGGGCGAGGTTGGTCGTCCACTTCCTGGACCTGGATGCCGAATTGGGATTGCCGGCGACACCTCCTCCAGGGGGGTGGGCCTACCTGGATGCCGGGGCCTGGCGGACCTTGGAGATCCAATGGGGGCCGGGCGGGGATCGCGGGTCCGCCCTTGTTCCCCGGACGGCCCCCACCTGGGTCCTGCTTCGCGACCCGACCGGCGAGATCCATCGGATCGTCATGCGGGAGGATCCAGAGCCCTCCCTCCGCACGGATCGCCTCGAGGAGGAGGAACGGGAATGGCTCGCCACCTTGGGCCTGCTTTGGCTGCTTCAGTGGATCCGGCATTGAATGAACCACCTCCCTGGGGCGAGCTGGATTGTTCGCGTGTCGGATCGGTTTATCATCTCTGTTCCCAATCTCTTGAAACTGAACCTTGACCCGCGTGTCACGAGTCGATTCCGACCTCTGGGATTCCATGCACACCCCCCGCCCCTTGGCTCCCCTGAGCCCCAATCCGGTCCGATCCCTGGCCCCTCCGCCCGATCGGAGGATGAGCCTGCTCGTATCCTTCGTGACCTACGGGCTCATCGTGTTGGGGGTTCGGCACCTGGTGGAAAGCAGCGGGAAGGACCCGAAGCGTCCGCCGGTGGTTCCCACCACCCAGCGCGTCATCCTCGTGGACTTCGCCCACCTCAGGGAACGCCCGGCTGAACCGGCCCAGGCCCCGAAGGAAGGGGAGGCCGAGGCCGGGGGCGGCGGGGTGCCCCAGATCTCGGCCCCGGTGCCTCCGGACGCTCCGAAGATGGAGCCCGCTTCGGTGGTGTTCGACGAGACTCCGTCGATGCTCCCCGCCGTGGCCATGGCGCCCAGCGCCGGCCCCGCCCATGGCAACCCGGGGACCGGTGGTGGAACCGGCGGAGGCCATGGAACGGGCCACGGCACCGGCGCGGGTGATGGGAGTGGCGAGGGCTTCAAGGCCGCGTTGCCCCTCAGCGGGGAAGACCTGGAAGTGGAGGAACGCTTCAAGCCGGACTATCCCCTGCTCGCCGAGCTTCAGCACATCGAGGGCTGGGTGCATGTGCGGATGGAGGTCAACGATCGCGGGATCCCGACCCGGGTGTGGATCGTGGACGGCGACCCGATCTTCCATCCCAACGTGATCAGCACCTTCAAACGCTATCGATTCAAGAACCTGAAGGCCAAGGGCATTCCCACCCCGGCCATCATCGAGATCCCCGTCTGGTTCCACTTCCCCCCCAGGCGATGAGCCTGGGATGGTGCTCAGGCCCGGAGGGCCGTGCGCGCCTCAAGCACCCGGGCCAGGGCGGCCTCAGGGGTGTCCCCCAGGGCGGTGAGGTGTCCCATCTTGCGGCCCTTGCGGGGGTCGGTCTTGCCGTAGAGGTGTAGCTTCACGTCCGGGAAGGCGAGGAGGCGTTCCCAGGCGGGCTCGCCGCCCTCCCAGAGGTCGCCCAGGAGCTGGGCCATGGCCGCGGGGCGGAGCAGGGTGGGATCGCCCAGGGGCAGGCCGCAGACGGCGCGCACCTGCTGCTCGAACTGGCTGGTAATGCAGGCATCGATGCTCGCATGGCCGCTGTTGTGGGGTCGGGGCGCCACTTCATTGACGAGCAGCTTGCCGCCGGGCAGGAGGAAGAACTCCACACAGAGCACGCCCACCATGCCGAGGGCCTCGGCGATGCCCTCCGCCATGCGCCGTGCTTCCCCGGCCACGGGGGCGGGGATGCGGGCGGGCAGGACGGTGGTGTCCAGGATGTGGTTCACATGGTCGTTCTCGGCCACGTCGAAGGCGGCGGTCTCCCCGTTGGCGCTGCGGGCCGCCACAACGCTCACCTCCCGTTCGAAGGGGGCGAATGCTTCCAGGATGCCCTGCTGTCCCTTGAGGGCGGCGAAGGCGGCGTCCAGATCGGCCCCGGGGGCGAGCTTCTGCTGGCCCTTGCCGTCATAGCCGAAGGAGGCGGTTTTGAGCACCGCGGGCAGCCCCAGCTCCGCCGCGGCGGTGTGGAGTTCGGCGGCGGTGTTGATCTCCCGGAAGGGGGTCACCGGGAAGCCCTTGTCCGAGAGGAATCGCTTCTCCCGTAGGCGGTGCTGCACCGTGTGGAGCACGGAGGCCCCGGGACGCATGGGGCAGATCTTGGCCACGGCCTCCAGGGTGGCCGCGGAGATGTTCTCGAACTCCACGGTCATCACGTCCACGTTCCGGGCCATCATCTCTGCGGCGTAGACGTCGTCGTAGTTCGCGCGGATCTCCAGGTCGGCCACCTGGCCCGCGGGGCAGTCGTGGCCGGGGTCCAGGGCATGCACCCGGTAGCCCATGCGCCGGGCCTCCAGGGCGAACATGCGCCCCAGCTGGCCCCCGCCCAGGAGGCCGAGGGTGGCACCGGGACGGATGACGGCTGCGGACATGCTTCCCCCAAAACATCCATTCTCCCATGGCATGCTCTTTTGGTGGACCGCATCCATCTGATCACCCTCTCGGACCGCGCCGCTTCGGGCGTATATGAGGACCTCAGCACCCCGGTGCTGCGGGAGTGGCTGCAGGCCCAGGGGGGCGTTTCCGTCACCTCCGAGCTGATGCCCGATGATGCCGGCACCTTGGAGGCGGCCTTGCGCCTGGCCGTGGCAGAGGACGCGGACCTCGTCCTCACTTGCGGGGGCACGGGCTTCGGTCCCAGGGACCTCACCCCCGAGGCCACCCGGCGGGTGCTGGAACGGGAGGCGCCGGGCATCGCGGAGTTCATCCGGGCCAGGGGCGGCCATCCCATGGCCTTCGTCAGCCGGGCCGTCTGCGGCACCGCGGGCCGCACGGTGATCCTCAACCTCTCGGGGCGCCCCGCCGGGGCCCTGGAGCAGCTCCAGCTGGCGTGGCCCCTCCTGCGCCACGCCGTGTCCACCCTGCGCAAGCGGCCCGAGCCCTCCTCCTCCTGCACATGACCACGATCTTCGTCCGCATCAACCGCGTGGGGTGGGTCCACCTCTGGCCCAGCCGGGAAGCCTTCGACGAGGGGGAACCCTCAGTCCACTTCTTCAATGGCCGGATCGATCCCCGCTGGCAGGAGGCCTGGCCCAAGCTCCCCGCCGAGGTCCGCGCCGCCCTGGAGCGCGGCGAGGTGACGGCAACGGAGGATCCGGGCTACCTGGACGAGGGCTGAGGCGCCCAGTTCACCAGGAGACAGCCCCCCTGAGGATCCGGAGCCACGGACACCTCTGGCTCCCGGGCCTCAAACAGGATCATGCACTCCCGGACCCAGCCTGCGAACATCAGCAGGTAGAGGGCCGGATCTGGGTGGGGAAAGGCGATGCAGATCCGGGCATGGCCGGGCAGCAGGGCTTCCAGGGTGAGCTTGCCGCCCCGGTACATCTCATCCCAGATGTCGGGCAGGCGCTGGAGGTACTCCTCGGGGGTCCGGGGCAGGGGGACTTCCAGGAAGCCCTCCCGGAACATCATCTGCGCCGCGGCGATGCCCCGAGCACCATAGGTGTCCCAGCTCCGGGACCGTGCCAGGGCCTCCAGGGCGCTCCAGAGGTGGGTGTAGGACAGCCAGCTCCCGGGCTCCGGAAGCCGCCGCCAGGGCGAATCCCCGGGCAGCCCCTCCACAAAGGCCTCCCATTCCTTCGGGGCGAATTGCCCCCGCGCGAAATCCCTCCAGAGGAGCACCAGCTTTCCCCGAACCAGGAACTCGGTCCCAGACTCCGCCATGGAAGGGATTTCGGCCGGCAGTGCGGGTTCCGTGAGTCCGGAAGGGTTCAGGTTTCCGGCACCCCTGTCGATCAGCAGGCTGCCCCCACCGGGGGTAAACTGGCTCCCCATGGATTACCAAGCCCCCTGTCTCCTCGTGGCCCATCCGGGTCTCCTGGATCCCAACTTCCTCCACACGGTGGTGCTCATCGTGGAGCACGACGAGGAGGGGGCGCTTGGCGTGATCTTGAACAGGCCGCTTCCCCTCACCCTGGAGAAGGTGAGCGAGGAGGGGGACTTCCAGTACAGCGGGTCCCCTTCGGCCACCGCCTGGCGCGGCGGACCCGTGGACCCTCAGCGCGGCATCCTGCTGGTGCAGGGGGGGATTCCCGAGGAGGAGGACACGGTCCTCGACTTCACCCACTTCGTGAGCCACCGCAAGGACCTGCTGGAGAACCTGCTCTCGGATCCCGAGGCGCGGTACCGCCTCTTCCTGGGGTACGCGGGCTGGGGCCCGGGCCAACTGGACGGGGAGATGGCCCAGGGCGCCTGGTCCCGGCGACCCATCCACAGCGAATGGCTCATGCATCCGGATCCCAGTGGGCTGTGGCAGGTGGCCATGGCCATGGAGGAGTAGTCGAGGTTTTGTCGGGGAGGGACGCAGGGCCCCTCCGCTAGGCTCGAACCATGCGGTCATTGGTGTGGTTCCGGGGCAAGGATCTGCGGGTGGCGGACCATGGGCCCCTCATGGAGGCGGTCGCCGCGGGCGAGGTGGTTCCCGTCTTCGTGGTGGATGGCCATTTCTTCGCGCCCGAGCGGGCCGCGGCCGCACCGCATCGGATGCAGTTCCTGGTGGAGAGCCTGGAGAGCCTGGCCTCCAACCTGGCCCACCTCGGCTCGCGCCTCGTGGTGGTGCGCGGGCGCAGCGTGGAGGCGATCCCCGAGTTGGCGCGAAGGCTCAAGGTGGATCAGGTGCTCGCCCACCGCTGGACGGAGCCCTTCGGCCGCACTCGGGATGAGCGCGTGGCGGCGGCCCTGGGGGGCATCCCGTTCCGTCTCTTCGAGGGGGAGACCCTCTTCGAGCCCGGCAGTGTGCGCACGGGGCAGGGGGCCATGTTCAAGGTGTACACGCCCTTCAGCAGGGCCTGCGGGAGCCGGGATGCGGGACTGCCCCTTCCACCGCCGCGCGGACTCCCGCCCCTGCCGGAGGAAGCAGCAGCCCTGGGCGAGCCCCTGCCCACCCTGGCGGAGCTGGGATTGATCCGGAACCCCCACCTGCAGACGGGGGGCGAGCGGGAAGCCCGGAGACGACTCAAGGCCTTCCTGCCCCGGCTCGAGGGCTACGCGGAGGGGCGGGATCGACTGGGTGAAGCGGGGACGTCGCGCCTCAGCGCCGATCTGAAATTCGGAACCCTGAGCGTCCACACGGTCTGGAACACGGTGGCCGGGGAGGAACCGGGGGAAGGGCGCCGCAGGTACCTCCAGGAACTCCTGTGGCGGGAGTTCAGCCACCACTTGCTCTGGGAGTGGCCCCACCTGATGGGGGCGCCCTTCCGGCCCGAGTGGGTGGACTTCCCCTACCTGGAGGATCCCGAGGCCTGGCATGCCTGGACCGAGGGCCGCACAGGCTTCCCCGTGATCGATGCCGCCGCCCGGGAGCTGCTGGAAACGGGCTACGTGCACAACCGGGCCCGCATGATCACGGCCAGCTTCCTCACCAAGCACCTGCTGGTGGATTGGCGGAAGGGGGAGGCCCATTACCTGCGGTGGCTCACCGATGGGGACTGGGCGCAGAACAGCCTGGGCTGGCAGTGGAGCGCAGGCTGCGGCGTGGATGCCCAGCCCTGGTTCCGCATCTTCAATCCGGTCACCCAGGGTCAGCGATTTGATGCGGGGGGCGCTTATGTGCGGCGCTGGGTGCCCGAATTGGCCGACCTGCCCGATGCGGTGATCCATGAGCCCTGGAAGCTGGATCCCGCCCGGCGCCGGCGCCTGGATTACCCTGAACCCATCGTGGATCTTTCGGAGGGGCGGGCCCGATTTCTGGCCGCGGCCAAGCGGCACCTGGGCGGGCCTGCCCCCATTGGCGAAGGCGGGGACTGACGGGAATCCCCGGTAGAATGGAGCAGGGCCCAGCCTGCCGAGCATGGTGGCTGGGCCCCTCTCCATCGCCCCATCCGATCAGCGAGCCCCGATGTTTACCCTGCGATTCAAGACGAAGAAGACCGAAGGCGAAGCCCAGTGTGAGCGCGAGGTGGCCCTCCTGGCCGCCTCCACCACGGCTGGTGTCGAGCTGAACCACCGCTGCGGCGGGCATGCCCGCTGCGGCACCTGCGTGGTCACGGTGCTTTCCGGCGCGGAGCACCTCTCGGAGCCCCTGGGCTCCGAGAAGCGCATCCTCACCATCCTGAAGGCCGCGCCGGACCAGCGCCTGGCCTGCCAGGCCTGGGCGAAGGGCGACGTGAGCTGCGAAGCGGCCGGCTAGGCGGGCTACTCCAGCCAGAACCCCACGCCCTGCCACACCTTGACCTTGGTGCCCTCCTTGGTGCGGGCGGGGTCGAAGACCAGCTTCTTGGCGGCTTCCACACAGGCGATCTCCGCGCTGCGGAGCTTCTCGCCCTCCCCGGGCAGCCCTTGGAGCAGCCGCGAACCCACCACCTCGCCGTTCTGATCCACCAGCACATTCACCACGACCACCCCCCGGGGCTTGGACCACCCTTCCAGGCGCGGCGTGACTCGGTTCAGGTTGATGGCCCGGGCCGGGGTGATGTCATCGCCGCCGGGGACGAGGGCGCCCTCCTCGGGAGGGCCCAGACGGGCCTGCAGGGCCTCCAACTCCAGCTTGAGGCGGTCCCGCTGCCCCGCGCATTCGGCGGTGGCCTCCTTGGCCTGCTTGAGATCCTTCAGAAGGGGCTCGAAGCCCGCCTGGTTCTCCTTGAGGGTGGCTTTCAGGGAATCCAACTCGGCCCGGGCCTCCTTGGCATCGGACTTCGCGAGCTCGCGCGCCTTCTGGGCCGAGGCCAACTCCGTCTGCAGCCCCTCCGCCGCCGTCAGGCGGGCCTTGAGGTCATCCCGCTCCTGCTCTGCTTTCTTCAGTTCGGCCTTAAGCTGGGCCGCGCTGGGCGCCTTGGCTTTCTTACCTTGGGCCAAGGCGGGGCCGGCGGCGAGGAGCAGGGCGAGCGTGGCCGGAATGAACGGAGCGCGCATGGAGCCTCCACATGGGAATGCTCCAGTCTAACCGTGCCGCGGGCCGATCAGCGGAGGCCGTAACCCTGGCCCGCGCCCGCTTCGGGGCCGCCGGCCTTGGTGTCCTTGAGCACGCCGCGCTTCAGCAGCTTGGAGAAGATGGCCAGGCACTCGTCCTGGTCGAAGGGCGCGATGGTGAGGATGTCCCGCACGGTCCACAGGCCGTTCACGCGGGTGGCGAGGAAGGCCTCGTTGGGGCCGAGGTTCACGTGCATGAGCTCCTCGAGGCTCATGGCGAGCTCGGGCACCATGTCGAGGTCGACCTTTTTCTCCTCGAGCATGTCCTTGACGACCATCATCATCTTGCTGGCGTCCTGGTGCAGGGGCTGATCCTGGAGCACGCGCTTGAGCTCCTCCTGGGCCTCCTGGAGCTTCTGCTTCTCCACGAGGGCCCGGGCCCGCTGCAATTGCAGGCTGGCACTGTCGCCCAGGTTGCCGCCGGCCGCCACCAGGCGAATCATCCCGCGCTCCTTCAGGTCGAAGATGAGCTTGTGCACCTTGAACTCGGGGGCGCGCATCTCGATGACCAGCTGATCCAGGGTCTTCAGGCCGTCCACCCGCGCGAGCACATCGGCGTCCTCGGAGGCGAGGGGCAGCTGCTCGGCGATGGCCTCGGGCACGGCGGCGGGGATGGCATCGCCCCCCTTGATGGCCTCCCGGATGCGCTTCCACTCGTCCAGGCGGCGCGCGCCTTCGAGCACGATGCCGGTGACGTCGAGGCTGATGAGCATGGCCTTCTGGCCCAGGGAGGCGCCGTCGTGGAACTCGAAGCCACCCGCCTGCCAGAGGAAGCAGTCGAAGATGCCCTCCTCCACCTTCAGCTGCACGATGCGGCGGATCTCCGCCTCCGTCACCAGCTGGCGGTTGATGAGGATTCGGCCCAGGAGCTGGTTCTCGTCCTCCTGCGTGGCCAGGGCCTCCCGGAGTTGCTCCTCGGTGATGCGGTTGAAGGCGAGCAGGTATTGACCCAGGTACTCCCGGGGATCCGAGGACCAGATGGAGGTGACGCGGCCTTCATGGAATCCCACGCGCTTGGTGTGCAGGGGCCCCCGGAGCTCCAGGACGCCGGTCTTCTTGCCTACGGCGAGCCACTGGAAGATGTCTTCCAGCCCCATCGTGGCGAGATCGCCGTTCAACGCCATTGGAACTGCTCCGGTAGAACACCTAATTTATACCAACCCGACATCGGATCCTTACAAA
>DATFAX010000045.1:0-21485 GCA_035254125.1 Holophagaceae bacterium
ATCAGCTTCAAGGGGTTTCATGGCTCAACGTGCAGTGCTTCTCGGCCTCGATCTAGGCGCCAGCAAGGTGGTTGCGGTCGTGGCGGTGCTCGGGGAGGACGGGACGCTGACGGTGACCGGGGCTGGACAGGCGGACCCCCAGGGTGGCCTGCGCCTCGGCGAGATCAACGACATGGACCTCGCCACGAAGGCCATCCGGCGCGCCGTGGAAGAGGCCATGAACACCGCGGGCCAGACCCAGGTGGATGGCATCCGCGTGGCCGTGGATGGCATCCAGTTCCTCGGTGAGAACCTCCGCGACACCATCACCATCTCGAATCCCGACAAGATCATCACCGCCACGGATCGCGACCGCGTGCTCGATCAGGCCACCAACGCCAGCAAGGTGGCCAAGGAGCAGCAGGTCCTCCACCGCATCCCGCAGATGTTCCACATCAAGGGGCAGGCCAATGTGCGCAACCCCGTGGGCATGTACGGCGAGACGCTGGAGGCCGAGGCCCGCATCATCGTGGCCCCCGGCCCCGTGGTGAAGAACATCGAACTGGCCCTCAAGAACGCCGGGCTCGGCGGTGCGGAACTCATCCACGCGCCCCTCGCCAGTGCCGAGGCCGTGCTCAACCGCGAGGACCGCGAGAACGGCGCCGTGGTCGTGGACATCGGCGCGGAGCTGACCCACGTGGGCATCTTCCTCCACGGCAGCCTCTTCCACTCCGCCGTGATCCCCATCGGCGGCAAGCACTTCACCCAGGACCTGGAGATCACCAAGCACCTGGGCGGCTTCACCGTGGCCGAGCGCATCAAGGTGCGCTACGGGCACGTGCTCCCGCCGCACCTCGTGGCCGAGGAGTACGTGGAGCTGGAGGACGAGGGCCGTCAGGTGAGCCGCCGCGAGATCGCCGAGGTGCTCCACGCCCGCGCCGCCGAACTGCTCAACCACGTCACCGCCGAGATCGGCCGCACGGGCCTCACCTACGAGATCCACGGCGGCGTGCACCTCGTGGGCGGCGGCAGCCTCCTCTCCCACCTGCCCCTCATGGCGCAGACCGTGCTCGGCCGCCCCCGCGTGGTGCTCGGCCGGGTGCACGGCGTGAGCGGCCTGCCCCAGGCCACGGGCAACCCCCACTGCACGACCGCGCTGGGCGCGGTGAAGGCCCTCGCCCGGGATCTCCAGGAGCGGGGCAAGCACCAGGACCGCAGCAAGGGCTTCCTCGGGAAGCTCAAGGAAATGTTCTAGGAACCGGAGCGACGATGAGCGAGATCCCCTTCCTGCCCGTGCCCGCTGAACTCCCCGGCGCCAACATCAAAGTCGTCGGCGTGGGCGGCGCCGGCTGCAACGCGCTGAACCGCATGGTCGAGGGCGGGGTCACCGGCGTGCAGCTCATCGCCATGAACACCGACCAGCAGAGCCTCGCCCAGAGCCAGGCCCACCTGAAGCTGCCCCTGGGCCCCACCACCAGCCGCGGGCTGGGCGCGGGCGGCAACTCCGAGAAGGGCGCCACCGCCGCCGAGGAGAGCCGCGAGGAGATCCTGGGTTGCCTCGCCGGCGCCGACATGGTCTTCATCACCGCGGGCATGGGCGGCGGAACGGGCACCGGCGCGGCACCCATGATCGCCAGCTACGCCCGCGAACAGGGCGCCCTCACGGTGGCCGTGGTCATCACGCCCTTCGCCTACGAGGGCCGCGGCAAGGGCGAGCGCGCCCTGGCGGGCCTCGAGAACCTCCGCCAGACGGCGGACACCGTCATCGTCGTGAGCAACGAGCGCCTCAAGTCCGTGTGCGATGCCCGCGTGGGCATGAAGGATGCCTTCCGCATGGCCGACGGCGTGCTCATCCAGGGGGTGCGCGGCATCGCCGACATGATCCTCCGCCCCGGCATGATCAACGCCGACTTCGCCGACGTGGAGGCCGTGCTCCGGGAGGGTGGCGAAGCCCTCATCGGCACCGGCCAGGGCCGCGGCGAGGAAGCCATCCTCGACGCCCTCAAGAAGGCGCTGGCCTGCCCCCTGCTGGAGCGCGCCCAGGGCGGCGCCGCCAGCCAGGTGATGCTCTCCATCACCGCCAACTGGGATCGCATGGAGCTCTCCATGATGGAGACGGCCATGAACTTCCTGCAGGATCACTACGCGCACCGCCCCGACATCAAGGCCTGCACCGTGGAGGCTCCCGAAATGGAGGACCGCGTGCTCGTCACCGTCCTCGCCAGCGGCTTCGACGGCGAGGAGGTGGTGGCCCGGGAGCGCCGCCACAGCCTGAACCTCGAGGACCGCGCCTACGGCGTGGCCCCGGCCCACGCGGCCCCTGTAGCCACCAACGTGGTGCTGCCCGCCAACGTGACGAGCGGTGCCATCTACGGCGAGATGCCCCCCGTGCCCGGCGTGCCCGCGGCCCTGAACACGCCCACCCCCACCCGCCTCCTGCCCCAGGCCCCCACCCCCAGCGGCGAAGTGCCCGGCCTCAATGAGGACCTGCACGTCCCCGCCATCATCCGCTTCGGCCAGGGGCGGCTGCCCATGGAGTAGGGGCCCTGCGTCCTGTGAAAATGGCCCCGGAATCCGGGGCCATTTTCATGGGGGCGGCCCTGGGGCGGAACGGCAGCCACCCTCCCGGAACCCGCTGCTAGACTCGCCGGACCTTTCCCGGAGCCCCCATGAACCTCCGTCCCCTGGCCTTCGTCCTCCTCGCGGGGCTCCCGGCCCTGGCCCAGACGCCCCTGTGGCTCCGCTATCCGGCGCTGTCACCCGACGGCAAGACCATCGCCTTCTGCTACCAGGGCGACCTCTACCGGGTGAGCGCTGCCGGGGGCACCGCCGTGCCGCTCACGGTGAGCGAGGCCCACGAGATGATGCCCGTGTGGTCCCCCGATGGGAAATCCATCGCCTTCGCGTCGGACCGCTACGGCAACTTCGACGTGTTCATCATGCCCGCCGAAGGGGGCGAGGCCCGCCGCCTCACCTTCAACAGCTCCCGGGACCTGCCCACGGGCTTCACGCCCGACGGCCGGGAGGTGCTCTTCAACGCGCCCCGGATGGACCCGGCCTCCAGCGTCCGCTTCCCCGCCCGCTTCCCCCAGCTCTATGCGGTGAGCGTCACCGGGGGCGCCGCCCGGATGGTGGATCCCACGCCCATGGAGGCGGCGGTGATGGACGCCTCGGGCAAGCACATCCTCTACCAGGACCTGAAGGGCTTCGAGAACGCCTGGCGCAAGCACCACACCTCCTCGGTGACCCGGGACCTCTGGAGCTTCGACGTGGCCACGGGCCGGCACCACCAGCTCACCACCGATCCCGCGGAGGACCGCAACCCCATCTACGGGCCCGACGGCACGAGCTACTTCTTCCTCAGCGAGCGCGGCGGCACCTCGAACGTGTACCGGGGCCGCCTGGACAAGCCCGGCGAGGCCACCCCCCTCACCCACTTCGAGAAGCACCCCGTGCGCTTCCTCAGCGCCGCCCAGGATGGCACGCTCTGCTTCGCGTGGGATGGGGAGCTCTACACCCAGGCCCCCGGTGCCGCGCCGAAGAAGGTGGCCATCCGGATCGGGGTGGATGGCCGGGCCCAGGTGGAGCGCATCCTCCCCGTGAACGGGGGCATGACGGAGTTCGTGCCCTCCCCGAACGGGAAGGAAGTGGCCTTCGTCTTCCGCGGCGAGGTCTTCGTGGCCAGCCTCGACGGCGGCCACACGCGCCGGATCACCGACACGCCCGGCCAGGAGCGCAGCCTGAGCTTCAGCCCGGACGGGCGCACCCTCCTCTACGCGGCCGAGCGCAATGGAAGCTGGGACCTGGTCACCACCCGGATCACCCGCCCCGAGGAGAAGGTCTTCTACGCCGCCACGGTGCTGGAGGAGAAGGTGGTGCTCGGCACCCCGGCCGATGAATTCCAGCCCCTCTTCAGCCCCGATGGCAAGGAGGTGGCCTACCTCGAGGAGCGCACGGCCCTCAAGGTGCTGAACCTCGCCAGCGGGAAGACCCGCACCCTGCTACCCGCCGGGAAGAGCTACTCCTACAGCGATGGCGACCAGGATTTCGCGTGGTCCCCGGATTCGAAGTGGATCACCCTCTCCTTCAACACGGGCCTGGGCTGGATCCGCGACGTGGGCATCCTCGCCGCGGACGGCAGCGGCAAGCTCGTGAACCTGAGCCGCAGCGGCTACTTCGACGGCAACCCCCGGTTCAGTCCCGACGGCTCCATGGTCATGTGGACCACGGACCGCCAGGGCCTCCGCAACGCCGCCCAGCAGGCCGCCACCCACGACGTCTACGCCGCCTTCCTCACCCAGGAGGCCTGGGACCGCTACCGCCTGGACAAGGAGGAGTTCGCCCTCCTCAAGGAGCAGGAGGAGAAGGACAAGCCCAAGAGCGGCGACAAGGAGAAGAAGGACGACAAGAAGGATGAGCCCAAGGACAAGACCCTCCGCATCGACTGGGAGGGCCTGGAGGACCGCACCGTGCGCCTCACCGCCCAGGCCGCCGAGCTGGGCGATGCCCTCCTCTCCAAGGCCGGCGACAAGCTCTTCACCCTCAACCGCTTCGACAAGGGCTACGACCTCTGGAGCGTGGACCTCCGCACCCGGGAGATGAAGCTGCTCACGAAGCTGGAGACCCGCCCCGGCAACAACCCCGTGGGCCTGGAACGCAGCTCCGACGGCAAGTCCCTCCTCGTCATGACCGACGGGAAACTCTCCAAGGTGGACCCGGAATCCGGCAAGCGGGATCCCATCGCGGTGAACGGGGAGCTGGTGCTCAAGGCCGCCGAAGAGCGGGCCTACATTTTCGAACACGCCTGGCGGCAGGCCGGAAAGAAGTTCTACGTCGAGAACCTGCATGGCGTGGATTGGCCCTTCTATGTGGCCGCCTACCGGAAATTCCTCCCCCACGTGTCGAACAACTACGACTTCGCTGAACTTCTCAGCGAGCTGCTGGGCGAGCTGAACGCCTCCCACACCGGGGGCCGCTACGCGCCGCCCCAGGATGGCAAGGACGCCACCGCCTCCCTGGGCCTCTTCCTGGAGCCCGCCCCCCAGGGCCTCAAGGTCGCCGAAGTGCTCAAGAAGGGCCCCGTGGACATGGCGGGCTCCAAGGTCCGTCCCGGCCACATCCTCACCGCCATCGACGGCGTGGCCCTCAGTGGCGCCGGTGACCCCGCCGCCCTCCTCAACCGCAAGGCGGGCAAGCCCACCCTCCTCACCTTCACCGACCCCAAGGAGGGCACCCGCTGGGAGCAGTCCGTGAAGCCCCTCAACGCGGCCCAGGAGAACGAGCTGCTCTACACCCGCTGGGTGGACCGCAGCCGGGAAGCCGTGGAGCGCCTCTCGGGCGGGCGCCTGGGCTACGTGCACGTGCGGGCCATGAACGACCCCAGCATGCGCACGGTCATCGACGAAGTGCTGGGACGCCAAGGCAAGAAGGAAGCCCTCGTGGTGGACACCCGCTTCAACGGCGGCGGCAACATCCACGAGCAGCTATCCGACTTCCTCTCCGGGAAGAAGTACTTCGACGTGGTGCCCCGGGGGCAGGCCTATGGCCACGAGCCCCTCATGAAGTGGATCAAGCCCTCCATCGTCGTCATGGGCGAATCCAACTACTCCGATGCCCACCTCTTCCCCGTGGCCTACAAGCTCAAGGGGCTGGGCCGGACCGTGGGCATGCCCGTGCCCGGCACCGGCACCTTCGTGTGGTGGGAGACCCAGATCGATCCCACGATGGTCTTCGGCATCCCTCAGGGGGGCTGGATCACCCCCGACGGCAAGTACTGCGAGAACACCCAGCTGGAGCCCGACCTCCGCGTCCCCATCGCCCCCGAGGACATGGCCGCGGGCCGGGATACTCAACTGGAAGCGGCCGTGAAGAGCCTGCTGTCGGAGCTCGGAACGCACTGAACCCCGGCGTTCTTCAACCCCTCCGCGCTGGAGCGGGTCCATGGGGAGGCCCCGATCCCGGGACCTCCCCTGCCGTTTAGGATCCCCATGACCCGTTGGCTCCGGCTCATCCTCCCCCTCGGGGCTCAGCTCCACGCCGCGGAGATTCGCGAAGGCGTGATCCCGACCCCCTCAGGGCCCCGGACCTACCGCCTCGCCCTGCCGGCCGGTCCGGCACGGCCTGGACGCCCCCTGGTGTGCCTCTTCCACGGCCACATGGGCAGTGCCAAGAACACCCTGGGCCAGGGGATCGGCCCCGCCTCCCCCCTGGCCGCCTGGCTGACCGTGGCCGATCGGGAGGGCGTGGTGGTGGTCGCCCTGGACGGTGCGAAGGGCACGGACGGCCAGCCGGGCTGGAATGACGGGCGGCCCGGGTTCTCGGGCAATCCCACGACCGATGACGTGGCATTCACCGCCGCGGTGATCGCCCGGGTGGAGCGGGAGCAGGGCACGGATCCCGCGCGGGTGTACGCCATGGGCATGTCCAACGGCGCCGTCTTCACCTTCCGCCTGGCCCTCGAACTGAGGCACCCCCTCGCCGCCGTGGCCGCCGCCTGCGGTTCCATGCCCGGTGAGCGGCCCCCGGCACCCCCGAAGCGCCCGGTGCCCGTGCTGCTCATCGCCGGCACGGAGGATCCGCTCATGCCCTACGCGGGCGGTCAGGTCCGCTTCCGGGACCGGAAGCGGGGCGCCGTGCTGGGCGTGCCCGCCACCCTCGCATTCTGGCGCGCCGCCCAGGGCCTCCCGGACACCCCCCTCGTGGAGGAGATCCCCCATGTCGGAAGGGACGCCACCCGCGCCACCCGCCTGACCTGGGGCGAGGGCGGGCAGGTCTCGCTCCTGCGCATCGAGGGCGGTGGCCACTGCGAGCCCAGCCGGGCCCATGCACTCGGGTGGCTCTACACGAAAGTGTGCGGCCCCCAGAATCATGATCTGGAGGCCGCAGAGGAGGCGTGGCGGTTCTTCAGGGACCGCCGGGCGGATCAGTAGCCGCTGCGCCGCATCGTCCAATAGCTCTGATACAGGTGGTGCCCCGCCCAGTGGAGGCCGCCCGGGTGGTTCATGAGGCGCTCGGAGGCCTCGGGATGACGGCGGCACCACTGCATGAAGGTGTTGGCAGCAGGGCGATGATGCTCCATCACCCAGTTGAACTCCTCCCATTCCCGGTGGGTGAGGGCGAAGACGTCGATGTCTTCGCCGGGGTGGCGGATGGCCCAGCCCACGAAGGCCTTGGCGGCACCGGGGTGATGGCTGTCCCAATCGAAGAACCGCTCCGCGGCCTCGGGGTGGGCCTTCACCCAGGCACCCAGTTCCCGGGAGGCCTCCGGATGGCGGCGCTCCCAGCCCTCGAGGCCCTCCTCACCCACGAGGGGACGGGGCGGGGCTGCAAACACCACGGGCCGAGCCTGGCAGGCGAGGGAGAGGAGGGGAAGGGCCGCCACGAGGGCGGCGTTGAGGGTACGAGGCATGGCGCTCATGGGCGTCCCTTTCGATTCAGTCGACGTCCGCTTCACTGGCCCTTCTTCTCCATGCGCGCACCCTTCTTCTCGAGGTGCTCGCCACGGCGCTCCTGGCGCTCGCCCTTGCGCTCCACATGCTCGCCGCGGGCCTCCCGTCGCGCGCCCTGATTCTCCATGCGCTCGCCCTTCTGCTCGTCGCGCTCGCCCTTCCTCTCCAGGCGCTCAGCTTGGGCGGTCTTGCCCTCTTTCTCCAGGCGCTCGGCCTTGCGTTCCTCGCGGACGCCCTTGCGCGCTTCGGCCTCACCGTGGCGCTCCCGTCGCTCCCCTTGACGCTCCATGCGCTCGCCCTTCCGTTCATTGCGCTCGCCGCGACGTTCGAGGCGTTCACCCTTCTGCTCCACCTGCTGGCCCGTGGGCGCGGGCGCAGGGGCCTGCGCGAGGAGGGAGGTTCCGATCAGGCCGGCGGCGGCCAGCGCGGCGAGGGTCTTCTTCGGGGTCATGGGATCTCCTTGGAGCGGCATCGGCCGCAGGGGGGTTGGTACCGTACTCAGCCAAGGTCGGGCCAAGCTGCAACCTGAGACTTCCCAATCGATGGGAAAGGTTTAAGGCCTCCCGTGAGGATCCTTGCCTCAGCGGCCCGGATTCAGGCGTGGCGGATTGCCGCGGGGAGGCAGTTGGCGCAAGGCCCGGACCATGCGCCTCACGGCCCGAGACACGACAGGGGGCGCCCTCGCCAAAGGGCACCCCCTGCGTTTGAAGCCCGCCTGCGTGGGTTCGGACACTCCCGGAGCCTCTGGATCCGGGAGGCGGTGATCACCCTCCCATCAATTCCAGCTGCCGCTGGAACTGGGGCCCCTTGTAGCCCAGGGCCTTGGCCCGCTGGAAGCACTCACGGGCCTTCCCCTCATGCTTGGGCACGCCGGGAATGTCGCCATTCAGGTAGCGGGTCCCCATCATGACCCAAGCCTCGGGAATGTCCGATTTGAGGCACAGGTCCAGAAAGGGCTGGCTCAAGGGATCGGGGACCTTCCCGCCCTGGAGCCGCTGCAGGGAGGCCATCCCCACCGGTGCCGCCCTGCCCTGCTGGCTCGAGATCAGGAGCGCCGCCTGGTAGTACTTCACCGCTTCCCGGGGATCCGGGGCGGGGGAGGATTCACCCGGGTCGTAACTGAGGGCGAGCTTGATGTAATAGGCGACGTTGCTGACCCGGTTGTCATTGTTCAGCACCTGGGTCGCCGCCACCCAGAACTGGCGTGCCTTGACGATGTCCCCGTCGTGGGCGCAGCGATCCGCGACGATGTCCATGGCCACGGGGTCGCCTTCCTTGATCTTCTGGGCCAGCTCATCTTGGCCGAAGTCCGTGGCCGCCTCGCCATAGGCCTCGGGGCCCGCGGAAGCGCTCTGGCCGTATTCGCTCACCAGGGCCCGGTAGAACCAGAGGGACTGATCATGAGCGCTCGCGTAGAGGCGGGCCGACAGCATGCCCTGCTTCGTTTGCGTCTCATAGGTGTAGCGTCCCGTGGAGGCGTCTTTGACATAGGTACCCACGGTGCTCTGGGTGTTGCCGACCTGGTAGAGGCTCTGGACCTCGTAGGTCAGCGAATTGTCCGCCTTGCCGAGCCCTTCCTTCTGGACGAAATCGGCGATCTTGCCGATGGAGCCCGGCTGATCCTTCGCGATCCCCACGAGGTAGCGCTTCCCCTCGAGGCGCTGGGCGTTCTGGATCATCAGGCGGACTCGTTCCAACCCGGCATCCAGGTTGCCGCGGTTGGCATCCGTGAATCGCTTGGACCATTCCAGGGCCTGGGCGGGATCCGCGGGCGCTCCCTGTCCCGTGGCGTAATAGCGGGAGAGGTAGATGAAGGCCTCCGTCTGACCGTGATCAGACATGGATTTGGCGAAGCGGAAGCGAAGCTCGGGGGTCCCCCCGCCCGCCTTCAACATCGCCAAGGCCTTCGCCACCGCGGCTTCTCGGATCTTGGGGGTGAAATCGGAGAGATCGTTGTAGATGCGTTCGTTGGGATCCACGAACGCCACCCGGCGGAAGGAGGGCCATTCGAGCATCTTCCGGTCGCGGATGAACGACGTCAGATTGGCCTGCAGTTCCTCGGCGCCGGAGAAGTACGACTCGACCTTTCGCTCGTAGGCGCCGTAGAGACCCATCGCCAGGATGAACAGCACCCCGCCTCGGCCCACGAAATGCCAGAAGCCGATGTCGAAGGTGTCCTCCATCCGCTTCACGATGATCCACAGCACCACCGCCAGGGCGACGAGCCGCAGGAAGGGGAACATCGTGAACGGTGCGAGCATGGCGCCGAACATGGCGAGGATGCTCAGGGCCTTCTTGAAGTCGATGTTGGCGCCCCCTTCATATTTCGAGAGGATCCAGGCCGTGGGCCCGGCCCAAAGCCATCCCATCGCGAACAGCCCGAGGGGAAGCGCGAGGTAAGCCACCCAATATCCCCGGGCCAGCACATATACCACCGGGTAGAGGATCAGCTGGTAGATCGGATTCGGAGCCTCGGTGCTGTAGAGGGAGGCGCCGGTCATGTACAGCACGCCCAGCACCACGCCCAAGAGCAGCAGCATGAAGAACGGCATCACCAGCGAGATCAGGAACAGCTTGATCTGCGCGCTGCGGAACCGCGACCAATCCACCTTCGTTTCGAAGGCCGCAGCCGGATCGAAGTAGCACGCCTTCACCAGCCCAGTGATCGGGGCGAGTTTGGAAGGTTTGGCCGGTTCCTCCGCGGGCGGGTAGGTCGGCTGGAGTGAACGCCTCGGCGGATCATCCAGGGGTTTGAAGGCGGGCGTCCGGGGTGCGGGGATCTCGCCGAGTTCGATGCGGCCGGTCCCTTCAGCAGGCGCACGCTGCAGGGAGGCATGCCCCTCGGGAAGGTCCAGGGGGATGAGTTTGAAATCGGAATCCTGATCGCTCAATGGATGCGCCCTGAAAATGAATGATGCTTTTTTGGATGGAGATATTCAGTCTAGATGAATCATCAGGGACGACCATCGGCATGAAATCACCAGTGGGAGCGCCATCAGAACGCGAGGGAACCGAAGCAACGACCCATCGCTCCGCGCTCTGGAATCTCATGGCCACCATGACCCGCTGGGAACCCATGGATTCCGCAGCCGCAGAGGCCAAAGTCCGTCGCGCCGCCACACGCGACGACCTGCGTGAACGCCTGGGACCTGGGCCCTCGCAGGACGAGTTCCGTCGGGATCTCGAGGGCTTCATCGGGGCACTTCATGACTTGCGTCACGCACCCCGGGACACCCGCGCGTTCGCCCTTGCCTGCGCCCTTGAAGTGGCGCTCACACCGGAAGGTGTGCCCGCGACCCAGCACCTCGCCCTCCGCACGGTGCTGGATGCCCTCGCCCTGGAGCCTCGGGATCTCGAAGACCTTCACCACCGGCGCATGGGTCACCCGCTGCCGCCGCCAGCCGATCCGAGCCTCGTCGCTTCCTGGCCCGATGCCGAGGACCAGACTCCGCCAGAGACCTTCGTCGTCGATGCGGCGCGCATCGCCCGCATCAAAGCACTTGCCCTGCTGGGACTGGACGAGGGGGCCACGGAGGAGGAGATCCGGCAAGCCTTCCGCCGCGTGAGCATGGTCCACCATCCGGACCATTTCCAGACCCTTGGCCGCGAAGCCTCGCGCGATGCCACCCGGACCTTCCTGCGGATCAAGGAAGCCCATGACTACCTGCTGGGGCCCCCGCGATGAAGGACCTCTACCAGGCTCTGGGACTCCCGGGCATCGAGCCCGATCCGCGTCGGATCTCCCAGGCGCTCACCCAGGGACGTTGCACCTCCGACCTGGAGGCGCGGGTCCGGTTCATCCTCCTGGATCCGGTCCGGAAGGCCCGCTATGACTGGATGCTCGCGCATGCGGCGGAGCTGGCTTCGGCCCGCGTGAGGCTGCGGCTCGCACCCGACCCGGCCTTGACGGACCCGCGACCCGCTGCCACCCCCCGCCCGATCCCTCCCAGCTCCCACGCGAGCGGCTCCGGGCTCTACCTGGCCCTCGCCCTCGGCATGGTCGGCCTGGCCATCCTCGCGTTGATCCGGATGGACACCCGACCCGCCACCCGGACCGTGGTGGCGCCCTCCCCCGCCTTCGGGATGCCCGCTCCTGCGACTCCCCGTCCAGCCTCCGTCGCCGCCGAGATCGTCCGCCGCGAGGAGGGCCCTTCGCTGCCGATCCCCGATCACGGCTGGGTCCAGCTCGAGGCGGGTGCTGCACCGCGCATCCCCTGGCAGATCGACACCGATCCGGGTCGGGATTACGCCCTCACGCTGCTCGACGCCCAGACCCAGGCCCGGGTCCTGACGCTCTACCTCCATGGCGGCGTGCCCTACCGGGGCCAGGCGCCGGAAGGGGAATTCCTGTTCACCTACGTCTCCGGCACCCGGTGGCTCGGTGCTTCCGAGGGGTTCACAGGGAAGGACCGACCGATCCGTTCCGATCAGCGGTTCCGGATTCCCGGCAGCCCGAAGGAGGGTTGGACCTGGGGCCTGCGCCTCCACCCGACCAATTACGAAGTGATCGATGCCGCGGCCCCGCCGGACCTCCCACCTTCGGACAACTGAGATCGCCGCCCTTCACTGCGGGACCGAGCCGCCACCCCAACGATCCGGCGAAGTCAGCGCTTCCCGCAACCGCGCCAGAAATTCGGTCCGGGGCACCGGCTGCGCGCCCAATCGGGTGGTGTGCGGGTTTTCCACCTGGCAATCCAGCAAGGAGAACCTCCACATGGCCAGGCGCTCCGCGAGGGTCGCGAAGCAGGCCTTGGAGGCGTCCGGTTCCAGGCTGAACATGCTTTCCCCGAAGAAGGCGCCGCCCAGGGCCACGCCGTAGAGGCCGCCCACGAGGCGTCCCTCGCGCCAGGCCTCCACGCTGTGCGCCCAGCCCTGGTGGTGCAGGGCCGTATAGGCGGCCTGCATCTCCGCCGTGATCCAGGTGCCCCGCTGTCCGGGGCGAGGGGCCTTGGCACAGGCCCGCACCACCTGGGCGAAGGCCGTATCCACGCGCAGTTCGAACCGTCCCTGGCGCAGTACCTTGGCGAGACTGCGGGAAACGTGGGCCTCCGCGGGATGCAGGCAGGCGCGCACGGGCGGGCACCACCAGAGGATGGGCTCGCCCTTGGAGAACCAGGGGAAGATGCCCGCCCGGTAGGCGGCCAGGAGGCGCGGCACCGAAAGGTCGCCGCCCACGGCCAGGAGGCCGTCGTCATCGGTGGCCTCGGGATCGGGGAACACGGGCTCCGGCCCCAGCAACCACGGGCCCTGGGGGCCCAGGCGCGGGAAGCTGGTCACGGCGTCCGGAGGCGGAGCCCGGTCCCGTCCGCGTCCACCTCGCAGGCGCCGCCGTCGCGGAGCGCGCCGAAGAGCAGGGCCTCGCTGAGGGGCTGTTTCACCTGCTGTTCCAGCAGCCGCGCCATGGGCCGGGCCCCGAAGGCGGGCTCGTAGCCCTTGGCGGCCAGCCAGTCCAGGGCGGCCTCCGTCCAGGTGAGATCCACGCGACGCCCCTTCACCTGGGCCGCCAGTTCGCCCAACTGCCGCGCGGCCACCTGGCGCACGGCCTCCTTGGGTAGGGCGTGGAACGTGAGGGCGGCGTCCAGCCGGTTGCGGAACTCAGGGCTGAAGGCCTTCTCCAGGGCGCCCTTGGCGCTGCGGGCGGAGTCGCCCGTGAAGCCCAGGCGGCGACCGCTCAGGTCCTGGGCGCCCACGTTCGTCGTCATCACGAGGATCACGTGGCGGAAGTCCGCGGTGCGGCCGTGACTGTCCGTGAGGGCCGCGCGATCCATGACCTGGAGGAGGATGCCCTGGAGATCCGGGTGGGCCTTCTCGATCTCATCCAGCAGGACGACGGCGTGGGGACTGCGTCGCACGGCGTCCGTGAGGAGCCCACCTTCCTCGAAGCCCACGTAGCCCGGCGGCGCCCCGATGAGGCGGGCCACGGCGTGCTTCTCCATGCACTCGCTCATGTCGAAGCGCAGGAAGGCGATGCCAAGGGTCGAAGCCAGCTGCTTGGCCAGCTCCGTCTTGCCCACGCCCGTGGGGCCGGCGAACAGGAAGCAGCCCATGGGTTTGTCGGCGTTGCGCAGCCCCGCCCGGGCCAACTTCACGGTCTGGGCCACCTTCGCGATGGCCTCCCCCTGCCCGAACACCTTGGCGGCGAGGTCGGCCTCCAGGGTCCGCAGGGCCTCCCGATCGTCGGCGCCCACGCTCTCCGACGGCACCTTGGCCAGCTGCGCGACCACCGCCTCCACGTGAGCCACCGTGAGGGATTTGACCCGCTGCTTCTTCGGCTTCAGGCGCTCCGCCGCCCCCGCCTCGTCCAGCACGTCCAAGGCGCTGTCGGGCAGGTGGCGCTCCACCAAGTGCTTGGCCGCCAGGCGCACGGCGGCCTGGAGCACCTCGTCCGGGGCCTTCACACCGTGGTGCTTCTCGAAACGGCTGCGCAGACCCTTGAGGATCTCCACGGCATCGGCCTCGGAGGGCGGCGCCAGGTCCACGGGCTGGAAGCGGCGGGCCAGGGCCCGGTCCTTGTCCAGGCTCTGCTTCATCTCCTGAAAGGTGGTGGCGCCGATGCAGCGGAGGCTGCCGCCCGACAGCGCGGGCTTCAGCAGGTTGGCCGCGTCGAGGCTGCCGCCCGAGGTGGCCCCGGCGCCGACCACCGTGTGCAGTTCGTCGATGAAGAGCATCACCGGCGCGCCTTTGGCCTCCTGGTCCTGCAGGGCCTTCAGCAGGGCCTTGAGGCGCTGCTCGAAGTCGCCGCGGTAGCGGGTGCCCGCCATGAGGGAGCCCAGATCCAGCGCGTAGAGCTTGGCGGAGGCCAGGGCCTCAGGCACGTCACCCATGGCGAGGCGCTGGGCCAGACCTTCCACCAACGCCGTCTTCCCCACGCCGGGGTCGCCCAGGAGGAGGGGGTTGTTCTTGCGGCGGCGCAGGAGGATCTGGAGCACCCGCTTCAGCTCCGGCTCGCGACCCACGAGGGGATCCAGCTCCCCCTTGCGGGCCCGGGCCACGAGGTCCGAGGCGTAGGCCGTGAGGGGATCCTCCGCCACGGCGGGACCTTCGCCCTCCTCGCCCTCGGGCGGAGGCGCCGGTGCCCCGGCCGGCTGGCTGTGACTGAGGGTGCGCAGCAGGGTGAGGCGCTGCACCCCGTGCTTGCGCAGGAGGAACCGGGCGTGGCTGTCCTTCTCCTCCAGGAGCATGGCCAGCACGAGGCCGCCATCCACCTCGGCCCGCTCGGAGCTGAGGGCCTGGGACCAGGCCCGCTCGACCACCCGCTGGAGGCCCAAGGTGGGCATCACCTCGAAGGACTCACCCGGGGGCACGGGGACGTGCAGCTTGGCCAACTCGCCTTCCAGGTCCGCCTTCAGCCGGGGCAGGTCCACGGCGCAGCCCGCCAGGGCCGCTGCGGCGCTGGGCTCCTCCAGCAGGGCCAGGAGCAGGTGCTCCAGGGAGGCCAGCTCGTGGCGCCGCTGCGCGGCCAGCTGGAGGGCCATCTGCAGGGCCTTCTGGAGGCCGGGGGTGAGGCGCGGGCTCATTCCGCCTCCGCCGTGCAGAGGAGCGGGAAGCCCTCCCGCTCCGCCAGGGCCTTCACCTGGGCCACTTTGGTCTCCGCCACGTCCCGGGTGAACACGCCGGCCACGCCCACGCCCTGGCGATGCACCGCCAGCATGATCGTCTGGGCCTCGGCCTCGGACTTGCGGAACACCGTCTTCAGGATGAAGACGACGAAGTCCATGGTGCTGAAGTCGTCGTTGTGGAGCAACACCTTGAACATCCGCGGCGTCTTCAGCGCCGCCTTCTTCTGGGTGAGGACATCGCCGAGTTCGGCGGGAGCGTGTCGGGCCATGCGAAGAGTCTACCGCTGCAGGTTCCCGCAAGTCCGTAGGGCGCCGTCCTCCACCAGCACCTGCAGACCCGATAGCAGGTGACCGTCACCCAGGGGCGCCCAGCGCTTGAGTCGCGCCACGAGCTGGTGGGCCGGCTCCGGCTCGGAGATGCTTCGCAGCCAGTCCATCAGGAAGGTCCGCGGGATCCAGGCCTCGGCCCGGTCCAGGGAACCCCGAGGTCCCCCCGCGAAGGTCAGCGTCTCGTCGGGGGCGAGCCAGAACGGCACCGTGTCCGGGGCGGCCGCGCGGCGCCGAGCCCAGTAGCGGAATTCCGGCCAGCGCGATTCCATGGCGTAGTAGCGGCCCCTCGTGCCGAGGTAGGCGGTGAGGCGCGCCCAGGGCTCCTCCGGCGCCGAGGCCGACGCACCTTCCAGCGTGGCCAACAGGTCCGGGAGGGACTCGAGGACGCCGCTCAGCCCCCGCTCCAACCCATTCCCACCCAGAGGATCCCCACCCAGGGCGGCATCCCCCAAGGCCCACCAGTCCCGTCCCCGGGGGGGGAGGAGGAAACCGGAATCCGCGCGGATCACGCGGGGCGTGGGGATCGTCTGCCCCGCCAACAGCTGGGAGGTGTGGGGCGCCCGCGCCAGCGCCTGTTGGAACGACTCCTGGAGCGCCTGCTTCCCCCCGGGCGGCAGAAGATCCGCATCCGTGAGCCACACACAACGCAGCCTCCCCGTGGGTTGGGGCACGCTGTACCACCAGCCCTGGGCCTCCGCCTCCAGCAGGAGCTCCGTTCCCAGGTCCTGGCCTTTGCTTGGAAGATCCACCAGGAGGCCCACCTGGCGATCCACGGAGATCCAGCGGCGCTCGGCACCGAGTCCCGCCGTGGCGGGAGCCCCCCTGCCACTGGCATCGACGATCAACCGGGCGTGGACCCCGGCCCCCGCACCCTCCAGCCGGAATCCTCGGGGCGTGCGCGCCACCCGGGTGGGGCCTCCCCCCCGATGGACCCGCGCTCCCTGGGCTCGGGCCACCCCATCCAGCATCCCCTCGAAGGCGACGCGATCCACGTACCAGCCCTCACCAAGGGGGTGCAGCACCGCGTCGCGCGATTGGAGCTCCGGACCTCCCCAGGCGGACCGCAGGCTGCGGAATGGCACCGTGGGCAGGGCCGTGAAGGCCTCCCAGGCGCCCAGTTGCTCGAGGATGGGCCTCAGGGCCGGCCCCAGGGTCTCCCCCGCCTTGAAGGGGGTCCGGGGCTCCCGCTCGAACACCGCCACCGACCAGCCCCGGCGGGCCACGGCCCCCGCGAGGGCGAGCCCCGCGGGCCCACCCCCGAGGACGGCCACATCCAAGTCGGCCATGGGCTAGGTCCCGATTCCCGGGTTCCGCTCCTGCTCGATGAACATGCCGTCCTTCTGCACCACGAAACCATACATGGACCAGTATTTCACCATATCCTCGTGGCTGGTCACGCCGGAGGCGTTGGCGTAGCGGCGGCCGGCGCTGGGGCGCGCCCAATCCACCCGCTTGGTGAGGCTGGTGCTGCTGGCATCGGCGAAGACCGCCGTGGGTCGCTGAGAGGGCCACCAGGCCCAGCCACCCTCGGAGCGGCAGTCGTTGAAGTCCGCGTGCCAGGGCAGGGCCATCTGGCGGGAGAAGTGGCCCGCCGAGATCCGCCCGCCTTCGGGCGCGCCCGTGGTGTCGAGGTAGCGGCTCGTGGCCAGGTGGTTGAGCCGGAAGGGTTCGCTGAAGAGCCTGGGATTCCGGATCTGCCAGCTCACCTCGATCCCGGGGAAGAAGGCGCCGCCGCTGGCCTGCTCCAGGGCGGCGCGGTCGAGGCCGTGGACTTGGAACATGGTGCGGATGAGGGTGCCATCCGGCGGCAGGGGCGCAGCGCCGGGGTTGAAACCGCTCTCGGGGCGGGCCCACTGCTGCAGGAGGCCGAACTGGAGGTGCGTAACCGTGCACTTCTTCACGGCATCGGGCTCCTGACCCACATAGGGATCATCGCCCTGCATGCGGGGCATGGTGCTGGAGCCGTTGGCGGTGGAGGAGGTCTGGCCCGCGCCCTGGGGGGGGCGCATCGTCGTGAACACGCCGCTGCGGTCCTTGGCGCCAGTGAGGGAAGGGTCCTGCAAGGCCGCATTGCTGAGGAGGGCCAGGTTCATGCTGTCGTGCTTCGCATTCACCAGCTCGGTGACCCAGCGATATCCATAGGCGCGATCCAGCATGGGCCGGATGTCGTCCTGGAAGTAGGGCGTCGTGGTGGTGAACTCGCTGGGGGCCCCGGCCCGGAAGTCCGCCTTGAGCGCCCGAACCCGGGCGAGGGGTCCGTTGGGCCCGTACAGGCCGTTGCCCGAGGGCACCGGGAGCTTGCGCACGGCCATATCCAGGAGCAGATCGTAGAGGGTGACTGCCCCTGTGACTCCCGGGGCGTAATCCGGTGGCGCCCCGAGCACCCAGGCGCTGCCCGTGGCCGGATCGGTACTGACGGTGGTGCCGTCACTGAGCACCACGGTGGCGGTGAGGGGACCATCGGCCACGTCATCGAACCACCCGTCGTTGTTCGCATAGCCGGGGAGATCCGGAGGCACGGCGCCCTGGTACCCTGTGGCGCCCTTGCCTCCGATCACCAGCAGGCGGCCCTGTGCATCGGTCCGCAGCTGCCCGAGGGTGGAGATCACAGGGCCCTGGGTCTTGCTGTCCAAGGGCCAGCTCGCAGCATATCCCGCGGGCACCCCGGCCAGGTCGAAGACCTGGGGAACCTGGTTCCCGGCGAAGCTCCGGGCGCTCACGGTGCGGGGGCCGAAGTCCGTCTCCAGGCTGCGGCGGTCGGTCACGGTCGGGTTGCGGAGCGGAGCCGAAGGCTGTGCTTCCCGCTGGTCCATGGCGTCGTACTCTTCGCCGGCGGGCCCCTGGAACTGGTGGAAGGAGGCCTTCCGGTTGGCGAGGTGGGCGGTCCACCGGATGTCCTGCACCCCACTGGTGCCGAGGGTGATTTCCTGGAAGGGCACCAGCCCCTGTCCGAAGTCCGCGTATTCGAAGAGGCGGAACCGCACGGCCTGGGGGCGGACCTGGCCAGCGACCTTGAACTGGGTGACCGGTTGCCCTCCCACCTCCACGGGGCCCTGGCCCGGTACCTCCGGCCCCAGGAAGAAGGCTTCGGGGGTCGCATTGCCCACCCGCGCGATGCCGATGGCCGGATGGATCCGGAAGATCCGCGTGCCGCCCGCCGCCCGGAGCGGGCGGCTGGCGGCCCCCGCCAACGCCGCCACCGCAACGCCCTTGAGCAGATCCCGTCGGCTGAGGCCTTCTTCGGGAGTGGCGGAGGCAGGCGAAGCCTCAGCCAGGACGCGGGGGTCGCGGGTCATGGGGACTCCTAGGTGAGATTGAGAGCCAGGGTACCCCTGGCCCCCAGATAATCAATACCCGAAGTCAAAATTGGCGATTTTTTCACCAGACGCCGAAGCCCCCATGGGGCCACCGGCGCCTGGGCATTCCGAGGGTCAGGCGCGCACGCCCGCCGCGGCCAGCAGCTCGAAGCGGGCCTGGAAGAAGCGGAGGCTCTCGGGCTCGTAGACCATCTTGAGACCCTGGATCTTCTCCCGCTGCTCGAAGAGGGCGATGCAGCTCTCCGCAACCACGTCCATGTGCAGGTTGGTGTAGACGCGGCGGGGGATGGTGAGGCGCACGAGTTCGAGCTTGGGGCGGCAGTGGTCGTGGGTCTTGGGGTCGCGCCCAGCGCTCACGATGCCGCGTTCCATGGCGCGCACGCCGCTGTCCACGTAGAGGGCCGCAGCGAGGCTCTGGGCGGGGAACTGGTCCTGGGGGAGGTGGGGCAGGAAGGCCTTGGCATCCAGGAAGATCGCGTGGCCACCGAAGGGCTTCACCGTGGGGACGCCGGCGTCGGCCAGCTGCTGGCCCAGGTAGGCCACCTGCCGGATGCGGCTGGCAATGTAGGCGTCCTCCACCATCTCGCGCACGCCCACGGCCATGGCCTCCAGGTCGCGTCCGGCGAGGCCGCCGTAGGTGGGCATGCCTTCGAAGACCACGAGGAGCTCCTTGGTCTTGCGGGCGAACTCGGCGTTGTTGGTGGCGAGGAAACCGCCGATGTTGACGAGGTTGTCCTTCTTGCTGCTCACGGTGCAGCCTTCGCCGTAGCCCATCATCTCCTTGAGGATGGAGGCCACGGAGCGGGAGGCGTAGCCCTCCTCACGGCTCTGGATGAAGTAGGCGTTCTCCACGGCGCGGGTGGCGTCGAAGATGATGGGGAGGTTGTAGCCCTTGGCCCAGGCGCTCACGGCCTTGATGTTCGCCATGGAGAAGGGCTGGCCACCGGCCATGTTCACGCAGGGGGCGAGGCTCAGGTAGGCGATGCTCTCGGGGCCGTGCTCATCCACGAGCTTCTGGAGCTTGGCGATGTCGATGTTGCCCTTCCAGGGGAACTCGCTGTGGCTGTCGTGGGCCTCATCCACGATGCAGTCGTAGAAGATGCCGCCGGCCCGCTCGGCGTGGGCGCGGGTGGTGGTGAAGTACATGTTCATGGGCACGTACTGGCCCGGCTTGATGCGGATCTGGCTCGTGAGGTGCTCGGCGGCGCGGCCCTGGTGCGTGGGCACCACATGCTCGAAGCCGTAGATGTCGTGGATGGCCCGCTCCAAGTTGGCGAAGCTGCGGCTGCCCGCGTAGGCCTCATCGCCCAGCATCATGGCGCTCCACTGGCGGTCGCTCATGGCGGAGGTCCCGCTGTCGGTCAGCAGGTCGATGCCCACGGCGTCGCTGGGGAGGAGGAAGGTGTTCCACCCGGCGGCCTGGATGGCGGCCTCGCGCTGGGGGCGCGTGGTGACGGGCATGGGTTCGACCATCTTGATGCGGTAGGGCTCGGCGATCGTGCGAGGGCGCATGGACACTCCTTCGGTGCTGACCCAGGGTCGGCCGAAGGTCCCATGCGAGGGGTCACAGGGGCTGTGGAGGCCGTCACAAGATTCGGTTTTCCAACAGCTAACGTCGGATTGACGACGGTCAAACCCATCACCCGAAAAGCCGATCGCGAATGACGCGAATAGAGCGAATGGGCGCGAATGGGGCAGATCAAGCCTGGGCTTCCACGACGCCTTGTGAAGCGACACAAGAAGGGCCCGCATGCTGCGAGCCCCTGCCTTTCCTTCGCGTCATTCGCGCTCTTATTCGCGTTATTCGCGATCCATCAGTGACTCAATTGGGCATGCATCGCCGCCGCGGCCCTTCGTCCCTGGCCCATGGCGAGGATGACGGTGGCGCCGCCGGTGATGACGTCGCCGCCGGCATAGACGCCGGGCAGGGAGGTCTCGCCGGTGGCCTCGTCCACCACCACCACGCCGCCCCGCAGGGTGCGGAGGCCCTGCTCGGTCTGGGCCAGGAGCGGGTTCACGTCGAAGCCCAGGGCCACGATGAGCGTCTCGCAGGGGATCAGGACCCGCGTGTCGGTCATCTTGACGCCGCGGCGGCCATCGGGGCCGGGCTCGGTGGTCTCCATGACCGCGCACTGGGCGGCCTGGAGCCAGCCCTGTTCGTTTCCGATGAGCTGGACGGGCGTGGTGAGCCAGCGGAAATGGATGCCCTCCTCCTCGGCGTGCTCCATCTCCTCGATGCGGGCGCTGGCCTCGTTCTTGGTGCGGCGGTAGAGGACCGTGACGGACTTGGCGCCCATGCGCCGCGCGCAGCGGGCCGCGTCCATGGCCGTGTTGCCGCAGCCCACCACGATGGCGTGCTCGCCCACGGTCACGGGGGTCGTGTGCTCGGGGAAGAGGTCCGCGCGCATGAGGTTGATGCGGGTCAGGAACTCGTTGGCGGTGTAGATGCCCTTCAGCTCCTCGCCAGGGATGCCCATCATGCGGGGCAGGCCAGCGCCGGTGCCCATGAAGACGGCGTCGAAGCGGTCCTGGAGCTCCGTCAGGGTGATGCTGCGGCCCACGAGGGTGTTCAGCACGAAGGTGACGCCCAGGTGCCGCAGGGTCTCCACCTCCTGGTCCACGATGCGGTTGGGCAGGCGGAATTCGGGGATGCCGTAGAGCAGCACGCCGCCGGGCTTGTGGAGGGCGTCGTAGACCGTGACGTCGTGGCCCTGCTTCGCCAGCTCGCCCGCCACGGTGAGGCCCGCGGGGCCCGCGCCCACCACGGCCACGCGCTTGCCCGTGCGGGGCGCCTGGTGGGTGAGGTCGCACTGGCCCAGCAGGCTGTCGCTGGCGTAGCGCTCCAGGCGCCC
>DATFAX010000046.1:0-33784 GCA_035254125.1 Holophagaceae bacterium
CCGGCGGAGCTCTCCGCCGTACCCAGTCCACAGACCATCTGTGCTGGTAGGGTGTTCATCATCCTCCCAGGGGGCCCCATGTCAACCCTCCTCGTAACGTGCCGCGATAAGAAGCGGGTTGCCCAGCTTTACGTGCCGGCCATCAAGGCCGCCGGCTGGCATGGCCGCATCGAGCTGGTCGCCCCGGGGGACCCCCGGCCCTCCCTGGAGGGCGTGGCGGGCCTCCTCCTCTGCGGCGGCGCCGACATCCACCCCGACCGGTGGAATCCCGGCGAGCCCGTGCACCCCAGGGCCGAGCCCGACCCCGAGCGCGACGCCGCCGAGATCCCCCTGATCCAGGCGGCCTGGCAAAAGCAGCTGCCCATCCTCGGCATCTGCCGCGGCCACCAGATCCTCAACGTGGCCCTGGGCGGCAGCATGATCCAGGACATCCCCGACCACTTCGGCTGTGCGGAGGATGCGCACAGCCACGGCACCCCCGAGGTGCCCGAGGTGCGCCACGACGTCTTCGTCACCCACGGCTCACGACTCGCGGACTTGCTGGGCGGCCACAAGGTGCCGGTGAACAGCCGCCATCACCAGGCCGTGAAGGAGGTGGCCCCCGAGCTCCAGGCCACGGCCTACCACCCCAGCACCCTCAAGGATGGCATCCCCCTCATCGAGGGCATTGAGGCCAAGGACCCCCACCGCTGGGTGGTGGGCGTGCAGTGGCATCCGGAGAACCTGGCCGTGATGCATGGCCTGGCGGGCGATGCGTCCCGCGGCCTCTTCACGGGCTTCATCCAGGCGATGGAGGCCTTCGCCGAGCGGGGCGAGACGGTGCGCGCATGAGCGCGCCCCTCCGCTTTGACATCCGCGATCGCATCGCCACCCTCACCCTGGATCGCCCCGACAAACTCAACGCCCTCGTGCCCGACATGGAGGAGGGCTTCCGGGAAGCCCTTGCCCGCAGCGTCGAACCCGACGTGAAAGCCCTCCTCCTGCGCGGAGAGGGGCGCGGCTTCTGCGCCGGCGGCGACCTGGGCTGGATCATGAAGGCCGTGGCCGAGGAACGATGGGCGGAACTGAACGCCCTCCTCCGCCTCGGGGCCGATGTGGCCCACGGGCTTGCCACGCTGCCCAAGCCCGTCATCGCCATCGTGCAGGGGCCCTGCGCCGGCGCCGGTCTGAGCCTCGCCCTCAGCGCGGATCTGCGCATCGCCACGCCCGATGCAAAGTTCTCCATGGCCTTCGTGAAGATCGCCCTCCACCCGGACTGGGGCGGCAGCGTGATGCTGCAGCGCCTCGTGAATCCGGGCACCGCCGCCGAGCTCATGTTCGGCGGGGACGCCATCGACGCCGAGCGCGCTCACGCCCTGGGCCTCGTCAACCAGGTGGTGGATCCCGAAGTGCTGGAGGACGTCGTTCAGGTCACCGCCCAGCGCTTCGCCCATGGTCCCGCCGGGGCCTATGCCCGCATTAAGCGGACCCTCCTGCGCAATTCGGGCTTCACCCCCGAGCTGTTGCGCCAGCGCCTGGAAGCCGAGGGCGAGCAGATGGCCCAGGCCATCCGCACCCCGGATGCCGCCGAGGGCATGCGCGCCTTCCTGGAGAAGCGCGCGCCGAAGTTCGCCTGAGGCCCTTCAGCAGATCAGGTTCTCCATCACCCACTGCCAGTCCTCGTGGCTGCGTTCGCCCCAGGCGGACTCGCCGAGCCCCTCCTGCACCACCTCCACCCGGGTCAACCGCCAAGGCCCCAGGGGGCGCGTGACGCCCGCCCCGCAATAGGGGCAGGCGAGCTGGCTGAAGGTGACATCGCCCCCGCAGCTGCCGCAGCGCAGGTCGGCTGCGTGCTTCGGAGCCCCCGTGGCTTCGAGCCACCACAGTTCCGTGAAGGGGGCCGCGGTGGTGGAGCTCGAGAGCGCCAAGCTGGAATGGAGGCTCCACTCGTAGCTGGCGCGGTGGCCGTGGATCCGGACCTGGGCCCAGTCCTGCCACTCGCCCAGCCCCACCAGGTGGACGGAGGCCACCCGCACCTCGTCCAACTGCAGGCTCACACCCCGACTCCGCCGGGCCCGCTCCCACTGCTGCCAGTCCGACCAGAGCCCTTCCGCCACGAAATGCGCCAACAGGGGCCACTGCTGATTCTGGTGCACCCATGCCAGCTGCGAGGGGCGGGGACGCACCCAGTCCAGAAGGTCGGACACGGTCCACCCCGGCGCCAGATCCGCCAACCGCTCCGCCACGGAGGGCATCGACTCGAATTGCGGCACCAGGCTCCGCCCGCAGTGGCTGCACTTGGCCGAGGCGAGCCCCAGCAGCGCCTGCCCGCAGTGCGGGCATTCCCCGAACGTGACGAGGGGGATGGCCGGGAGGAGGGTCATCCCGAGTGGCGGCTCTGGAAGGACTCGATGAGCTCCTTGATGCGGCGGGCGTCCTGCTTCGTGTGCCCGTGGCTGGTCAGGGGGTCGCTTCCGCCGGTGCTCTCCACAAGGATGTCGGCCCAGAGCATGCCCGTGTCGATGCGCACGGAGGCCACCCGGGAGAGGTGGATGCTCATCTCGTTCACGGTGAACCAGGACCGCTTGCGACGGATGATGCTGGTCTCCGTCACTTCAATGGTCGTGCGCCACAGGCGGTTGCCCGAGGTCCAACGGGAGGCGTGGAAGATCTCGCTCATCCGGCCATCATAGAAGGTTCATGCCGCTCGTGCCCCTCCCCATCGACCCCCTGCTCCCGGAGCTCATCGAGAGCCTGAAGGCCCGCCCCAACCTCGTCCTCGAGGCGGACCCCGGCGCCGGCAAGACCACCCGGGTGCCCCGGGCCCTGCTGGACGCGGGCCTGCTGGTCTCCGGCGAGTGCTGGATCCTGGAGCCCCGGCGCCTCGCCGCCCGCCTGGCCGCCACCCGGGTGGCCGAGGAGCTGGGTGAGCCCCTGGGCCAGCGGGTGGGCTACGCCGTCCGTTTCGAGCAGAAGGTCTCCAAGGCCACGCGGCTGCGCTTCGTCACCGAAGGCCTCCTGCTCCGGCGCCTGGCTTCGGATCCGGACCTCACAGGCATCGCCGCCGTGATCCTGGATGAGTTCCATGAGCGCAGCCTGCCCACCGACTCGGCCCTGGCCCTGCTGCGCCGTCTCCAGCGGGCCTCGAGACCCGATTTGAAGCTCATCGTCATGAGCGCCACCCTGGATGCGGAACCCGTGGCCGCCTTCCTGGATGCACCGCGCCTGCGCAGCGAGGGTCGCGCCCATCCCGTGGCGCAGCGGCACCTCCCCCGCCCCGACGACCGCCCCTTGCCCGTGAAGGTGAAGGAGGCCCTCGAGGGACGCTTCCGGGAGGGACTTGAAGGCGATGTCCTCGTCTTCCTCCCCGGCGCCGGCGAGATCCGCGCCTGCCTGCGGGAGTGTGAGGAACTGGGCCGCCGCGCGGGGTGGCGCCTGCTGCCCCTGCACGGCGAACTCTCCTGGGAGGCCCAGGCGGAGGTGCTCGCGCCCCACCCGGAGCCCACGATCATCTTCAGCACCAACGTGGCCGAGAGCAGCGTCACCCTGCCCCGGGTGCGCGTGGTGATCGACAGCGGCCTCGCCCGCACCTCCACCTTCGATGCGTGGACGGGCCTCGGCGGCCTGCGCCTGGGCCGCATCAGCCAGGCCCGTTGCATCCAGCGGGCTGGCCGCGCGGGACGCACGGCCCCGGGCCTCTGCCTGCGCCTGTTCACCGAAGCCGAGTTCCGGGCCCGGGAACCCTTCGACGCCCCGGAGATCCTGCGGGCCGACCTCGCCGAGCTGTCCCTGCAGCTGCACGCCCTGGGCGCCCGCGACGTGGCCTGGCTGGACGCGCCGCCGGCGCAAGCGCTTGAGGCGGCGGAGTCGCTGCTCGCCCGGCTGGGGGCCTTCGACACCGCCGGGGCCCTCACGCACCTGGGCCGCCGCCTCGTGCGCCTGCCCTTGCACCCCCGCCTGGCTCGCCTGCTCACGGCGGCGGAGGACCTGGGCATCGGGGAACTCGGGGCCCTCGCCGCGGCCCTGCTGGAGGCCGGCGAGCTGGAAGCGAAGCAGACCCTCGATCGCCGCGAGGCCACCGGCCCCGGCACCGAGGCCGACCTGCTCCTCAAGGTCGACGCCTACCGGGAAGCCGAGGCCGCCCAGTTCGGCGCCGGAGCCCTGCGCGCCGCGGGCCTCGATGCGGGCGCGGTGCACCGGGCCCGCCAGGCCTTCCAGTCCCACCGCCGACTGGTCACCCCCGCACCGGAACCCGCCGATGCCGAGGCCCGCCTCCGGCAGGCCCTGCTGGCCGCCTTCCCCGACCGCCTCGCCCGCCGTGGCGAAGGGCGGAGCCTCCAGCTGCTTGAAGGCGGCGGCGCGGTGTTGGATGAACGGAGCCGGGTCCGCGGCGGTACCTTCCTCGTGGCCTTGGAGGCCCTGGCGGAGGGCGCCAAGGTGAAGGTGACGGACGCGGCCCTCGTGGAGCCCGACTGGATCCTCGAAGCCTTCCCCGAGGATCTGAGCGAGGAACGCCAGCTCCGCTACGACGCCGGACGCCGCCGCGTGGAGGCCGTGGAGCGGCTCAAGGTGCGCGAGCTGATCCTCGACGAGTCCAAGCGGGAAGCGGATCCCGCGATGCCCGGCGTCACCGGGGTGCTGGTGGCGGCGGCCCTGGCCGACCCACTGCCCGAAGCCTGGGAGGCCCTCCTGCTGCGCCTCGCCTTTCTGCGCACGCGACGACCGGAGCTCAGCCTACCGGAGGATCTCCGCCGGCCCCTCCTTGAAGCCGCCTGCGCGGGCCAGTCGCGCCTCGGCGCCGCCCTGGATCAGGATCCCACCTGGCTCGTGGCCCCCGCCTTCGGGGAGGCCGTGGCCCATGCGCTGCCGAAGGTGGCGCCCACCCACACCGCCCTCCTGAAGCGCAGGCTTCAGGTGAACTACGACGGGGAGCGCCCCTGGATCGAAAGCCGCCTCCAGGACTTCCTGGGACTGAAAGAGGGCCCCGCCGTGGACGAAGGGCGCCTTCCGCTGGTGCTGCACCTGCTCGCGCCGAATTACCGGGCGGTGCAGGTGACCACGGACCTGGCGGGGTTCTGGCAGCGGGCCTACCAGGAGGTGCGCGGCGAACTGAGCCGCCGCTACCCCCGTCACTTCTGGCCCGAGCGCCCCGCGGAGGAGACGGAACCGCCGGAGCCTAAAGGGCGACGCTGAGGGTCCGGGCCACCTTGGCCTCGCCGCCGACCCAGATCCGAGCGGGTTCCACCTCCACCTGCAGCAGGCTCGGTGAGGGCGGATGCATGAGGCGGCCCTGCTCCAGGAGGAAGGTCGTGCCCGGCAGGCCCAGCTCCCGGGAGAGCCAGCACCCCAGCGGGCCCGCCATCATCCCCGTGGCCGACTCCTCGGGGATGCCATAGGCCGGTGCGAACATCCGGATCACCGCCTGCCGGGCCTCGCCCGGCCGGGGCACGAAGACGTAGGCCCCCACCACGCCCAGGGCCTCGCTGAGCACCGCCAGGGCGTCCATGTCCGGCGCGAGGCGGGCCAGCACCGCCTCCTCCCGCAGGGGCACGAGCAGGGTCCCATTGCCGTTGAAAGCCCGCAACGGCCGCTTGCCCGGAAGCAGGTCCCCCTCGGGGAGGCCCAAGGCCGCCAGCAGCGCTCCCTCCGGCTCGGGGGCCAGCGCCTCAAAGGTGGGGATCACCTGTTCCAGGAACGCGCGATCCGCGGAGAGCCGGATGCGCCGAGGGCCGTCCACCGTCTCGTTCACCCACTCCCCAGCGCCGAGGCGGCCCGAGGCGAGCAGCTGCGCGAAGGCCCCCACGGTGGCGTGTCCGCAGTGGGGGATCGGCCGAGTGGGGGTGTAAATGTCCAGGCGCACATCCGCCGAGTCGGAGCCGCACACGAAGGCCGTCTCCGACAGGCCCGCGCGGGCGGCGAGGGTCTGGCGTTCCGCCGGCGTGAAGCGGTCCCCCTCCAGGACCACCCCGGCGGGATTGCCGCCAGTGCCGCGGTCGACGAACGCATTGACGAGGGCGATATCGATGTCGGGCATGCCAGCTCCTGTACGGGAACGCCATGGAACCACCAAGTCGAGCCGGCATCTAGGCACCCCGAGGTGGGTGGGACCCCCTCCTGACACATCGTCAGGGGCATGGCCTCCAGCCTCGGACCATGGCCCAATGAAGGCATGGCGCTCAGCATCCGACCCATCCGCCCCGAAGACGACCCCGCCGTGGCCGCGGTGATCCGTGCCGTGATGCCGGAGTTCGGCGCGGACGGCCCGGGCTTCGCCATCCACGACCCGGAAGTGGACCACATGAGCCGCGCCTATGCCCGGGACCGCACCTGCTACGAGGTCGTGGTGACCGAAGACGGCCGGGTGATCGGCGGTGCCGGCATCGCACCCCTGGAGGGCGGCCCCGAGGGTGTCTGCGAATTGCGGAAGATGTACTTCCTCAAGGAGGCCCGCGGCACCGGCATGGGCGCCACGCTCA
The DNA here is from genome assembly GCA_035254125.1 of Holophagaceae bacterium. Lineage (GTDB taxonomy): Bacteria > Acidobacteriota > Holophagae > Holophagales > Holophagaceae > JAFDVN01. Next base: position 6,456 of record DATFAX010000046.1, read on the forward strand.
TCCGCCACCTCCTGGACCGGGCCAAGGCCCTGGGCTTCGCCACCTGCTATCTGGAGACCCTCACCGGCATGGACGCCGCCCAGGCCCTCTACCGCAAAGTGGGCTTCAAGCCCCTCTGCGCCCCCCTGGGGAGCACGGGGCACCATGGCTGCGACCGCTGGTACGCCCTGGACCTCACCAGGAGCCCCTCATGATCCGCGGCCTCGGCTCCGACATCTGCCCCGCCGCCCGCTGGGAGCACCTCATCGGGCGCTTCGGCCCCGAGAAGTGCTGCGCCAAGGTGCTGCATGAAGCGGAGGCGGCCTACCTGCTGGCCGGCAATCGGAGCCGCCTGCCCGAGCGGCTCGCGGGACGTTGGGCCCTTCGCGAAGCCTTCGGCAAGGCCCTGGGCGTGGGTCTGGACGGCTGGTCCTGGCGCCAGCTCCGTTATCGGGATGGCCGGCTCTGGGCGGAAGGTGCCCTCGGGGAGCGCCTCCGACAGGGCGGGATCGCCCGGCTTCACGCCACGGTGGCCCATGACGGCGGCATGGCGCTGGCCGTGGTGATCCTCGAAGATTGATGCGGCCGGGCGGATCCAAACCTCGAATGACAGGAATTCAAGGCGGCTCCCCGGGGACCCGATGCGGCCCTCGGACCCGACATGAACCTAGTTCCCGCGAAAATGCAGATGAGCCCCACGGAGTTCAAGCAACTCCGGGACTTCATCTACGCGAAGAGCGGCATCTTCTTCAATGAGAGCAAGCAGTACTTCCTGGAGAACCGGCTGTCTCGCCGGGTCCAGGACCTGGGCCTGAAGGCCTTCTCGGATTACGTCTCCATCCTCCAGAGCGCCCGGGGGCTCGAGGAGCTCAAGAAGCTCTTCGTGGAGATCACCACCAACGAAACGAGCTTCTGGCGCAACCCGCCGCAGATCGAGGCCTTCCAGAGCACCGTGCTGCCCGACGCCGCCAAGATGGCCCGGGAGCGTGGGCAGACCAAGCTCCGGATCTGGAGCGCCGCCTGTTCCAGCGGCGAGGAACCCTACACGCTCGCCATCGTGGTCCAGGAATTGAAAGATACGGTCCTCAAGGGCCTCACCGTGGAGATCCTCGGCACCGACATCAGCGAGAAGGTGCTGGCGCAGGCCCAGGATGGCATCTACGGTTCCTACACCCTGCGGAACCTGACGCCGGCCCAGCTCTCAAAGCACTTCCAGAGCCTGGGGGGCGACCTCTTCCAGGTGAAGCCTGAACTCCAGCGGCTCGTGCAGCTGAAGAACTTCAACCTCGTGGACTACAACGGCTACCGGATGCTGGGGAACTTCGACGTCATCTTCTGCCGTAACGTGCTGATTTACTTCGACGATACAGTGAAGGCATCCGTCTTGAAGGGATTCCACGGACAATTGCACCCGAAGGCCTACCTGATGGTGGGCCACAGCGAGAGCATCCACGCCTACAACATCGGCTTCGAGCTCCTGCATTTCAGCAAGGCCATGGGCTACCGAAAGAAGTAGAAGAGGAAACCATGCCGATCACCCCCGCCGAACTCATTGCGAACCTGGGCGACCTGCCACCCCTTCCCCAGGTGGCGGCGCAGGTGCTTCGCATCTCGGCCGATCCGGATGCCACCGCCGAAGACCTCCGCAAGGTCATCAGCACCGACCAGGCCCTCACCAGTCAGATCCTGAAGATCTCCAACTCCGCCATGTTCGGCATGATGCGGGAGATCAAGACCCTCAGCCAGGCCATCATGACCCTGGGCTTCAGCACCATCAAGAGCGTGGTCATCGCCTCCAGTGCCAAGAACCTCTACCAGCGGGGCGCCGTGGGCCTCCAGGAACGGTTGCTCTGGGAGCACGCCCTCGTCACCGCCCTGGCCTCCCGGGCCCTGGGCAAGCAACTGAGGTTCCCGCGGGTGGAGGAGGCTTTCATCGGCGGCCTGATGCACGACATCGGCAAGAGCGTCATGGGCGTGAAGTTCCCCGAGCGCTACGGCGCCATCATGCGCACCGTCTACAACGGCCAAGGAGATGCCCTGGAGTTGGAACTGGAGACCTTCGGATTCGACCACACCATGGTGGGCGAGGCCCTGCTGCGCAGCTGGAACCTGGCCCAGAGCCTGGAAGAGGCCGTGCGGTGGCATCACCACCCCCTCGGCGCCACCGAAGGCAATCAGCCCATCGCCGCCATCATCGCCCTGGGCAATCAAATGGCCCTGGATCGCAAGATCGGCATCGGCACCCCGGAGTCCCTCGCCGATGCCACGGCAGAGGCCTTGGCCATCCTCAAGCTCACGCCCGAATCCCTCGAAGGCCACCAGGCGGCCATCGCCGAAGCCCTCGAGCAGGACAAGTCCATGATCTCGGAGTTCTGATGCCCGTCACCGCCCAGGAACTGCGCCTCCGCGCCAAGAAGCTGCCGAGCCTCCCCGCCTCGGTGCTGGCGTTGAATCAGGCCGTCCAGGACGAACGCTGCACGGTGGACCGCCTGCTCGCCATCCTGCAGAAGGATCCACCGCTCTCCGCCTCCCTCCTCCGTCTCGCGAACAGCGCCCTGTATGCCGGCGATGGGGACGTGCGGGATCTGAAGACCGCCATCCTCCGCCTGGGCTTCGACGCCGTGGCCAACCTCGGCACGGGCGCCGCCGTGATCCGCACCATGAAAGGCTCGGATCGGTTGGACCTCACCCGGCTCTGGCAGCATTCCGTGGCCGTGGGGCTCGTGGCCCGGGGCATCGCCCGCCTCGTCAAGAAGCACGGGGACGCCGAGACCGCCTTCCTGGGCGGCCTCCTCCACGACATCGGCAAGATCGCCCTAGACCAGTGCTTCCCCGAGGAATACACCCCCGTGGTGCGCCGCATCCAGGAAGGGGTGCAGGCCGTGGAGGCCGAGAAGGATCTGCTGGGCCTCGACCACGCCGAAGCCGGCGCCATCCTCGCGGCCCAGTGGGTATTCCCCGAAGTGATCATCGCCATGATCCGGGATCACCACGCGCCGCCGGCGGGCGAGTTCCTGCCCAATCTGATCAACCTCAGCGACCTGCTGGTGCGGACCCGGATCCCCAACAGCCCGGCGGACGAGCACCTCATCGTGAACCTCCACGAAGAAACCACATTCCCGGCCGTCTTCGGCCACCTGAAGGAGGAGCCCGACTTCGAGCGGCTCACCTTCCAGATTGACGATGAACTCGACCACGCCATGGCCTTCGTGGACCTGGCTTACCAGACCTAGGAGCGCATCCATGGCCATCCGGGTCCTGGTGGTGGACGACAGCCCCTTCATGCGGAAGAGCCTTCAGAAGATGCTGGAGGGTGCCTCCGACATCCAGGTGGTGGGCACGGCCCGGGACGGCATCGACGCCTTGGAGAAGGTGGAGGAGCTGGATCCCGACCTCGTCACCCTCGACATCGAGATGCCCCGGATGGATGGCCTCACGGCCCTGAAGAAGATCATGGCCACGAGCCCCCGGCCCGTGCTGATGGTGAGCAGCCTCACCCAGGAAGGGGCCCAGGCCACCTTGGACGCGCTCAGTTTCGGCGCCCTGGACTTCATCCCCAAGGAATCCAGCTTCGCCACCATGAGCATCCTGAACATCCAGCAGGAGCTCCAGGAGAAGATCCGGCGCCTCGCCTCCACGCCCCGCTTCAAGCGGCCCCAGCTGGACCGCTCCCCCCGACCCGGCGCGCCCCCCATGCCCGCGCCCCCGGCCCCACCCCCAGCCCCCCGGCCCATCCCCCGGCCCGGCGCCCTGGAGCTGCCCGCCTCCCCCATGGCGGAACTCATCGTGCTGGGCAGTTCCACGGGCGGCCCCAAGGCCCTCCAGGAACTGCTGCCGGCCCTTCCGGCGAGCCTCCCCGTGCCACTGCTCATCGTCCAGCACATGCCCTCCACCTTCACGAAACCCTTCGCGGACCGGTTGAACACCCTCTGCCAGGTGACCGTGAAGGAGGCCGAGCACGGTGAGCCCATCAAGGCGGGCACCGTCTACATCGCCCGGGGCGGCATCCACATGCTCTACCGCCAACGGGGCATCCAGGCCGTGCTGGAGCATAGCCTGGAGCCCACAGCCTCCATCCACCGCCCCTCCGTGGACGTGCTCTTCCAGAGCGTCCACGAGCACTGCAGCAAGCAGGTGCTCGCCGTGATCCTCACGGGCATGGGCAATGACGGCGCCAAGGGCATGGAGCTGCTGAAGCAGAAGGGTGCCCACACCCTCGCCGAGGCCGAGGAGACCTGCGTGGTCTACGGGATGCCCCGGGCCGCCGCCGAGAAGGGGTGCGTGGACGTGGTCTCCCCCCTGCCGGACATCGCCGGCCACCTGAGACGCCACTTCCGAATCTGACCATGAGCGGCCCCGCCCCCCTCCAGCCCACGGGCCCCCTGTTCCTCGAGGCCCTCCGGTTGGTGGAGGGGGTCTCCTCCCTGGAAGCCTCCCTCGCGGCCTCCCCCGGCGCCGAGCTCAAGGCCGTGCTGGCGGACATCAACGCCCAGGGGCTCCTCCTCCAGCTGGCCGACGGGCGGAGCCTGAAAGCCGCCGGCGACCTGCCCTACCCCCCCGGGACCGAACTCACCTTCCGCATCCAGCCCCAGGCCGATGGCACCACGCAGCTCCAACCCCTCCGGGCGGAGCCGCCCCCAGCCCCGGCCCTGCTGGCTCCGCTGGTGCGCGGCGAAGCCACCGCCCTCCTGCAACGCCTGACCGCGCCCGACCTCCCGGCGGCCCTGGCCCCCTTGAAGGACCTGCTGGAACGGCTCCCCGCCCCCTCGCCCACGGTCGCGTCCGCCCCCCCCGCGCCATCCCTGCCCCCGCCGCTGGCGCCCCTGGCCGAGGCCCTCGGCCTGCCCAGCACCCCACCGGCGGCCACCGAGCTGAACGCCTCCCCGACCCCGCCCCGCACTCCGGATCAGCCGCTGGTGGAGCCCCCACCGGCCCCACCGGCCGCGCCGATGCGCCCCTCCGCCGAGCCCGCCGGAACCCTGCCCGCGCCTCCCGCCGCGGAGCTCGCCACCGCGCTCGTGGCCCGGGGCCTGCCCCCCGAACCCGCCCAGGCCCTGGCCCGGCTGCTGACGGGGGAAGCCCCGGCGGAAATCGAAGCCCAGGCGACCCGCCCCCAGCCGGAGGCGGAGCCATCCCCTGAAACCGCCCCCTCCGCCCCGCCGCTGCCGAGGGCGGAGACCCCTCCCGATCCGGGCTTCCCCCGGGTGGCGACGCCCGCCGCGCCCTCCTTGGATCGCGCCCTGCTGAGGGCCTTCGGCCTGCCTGAGTCCCTCATCCAGGCCCTGCTGCCGGAAGCGGCGGAGATCCCGACACCCGCCCGACCCCCCTCGGCCGTGTCGGCCCCCGACAGCGGCCCGGATGCGGACGCCCGCCTGAAGCAGGTGCTGGATCGGCTGCCACCCCCCCTGGCCCAACGGGTGCTCGCCCTCCTCACACTCCTGCCCCCGCCGGGCCAGGGGCAGGCCCTCCCGCGCCAGGATCCGCTGGCCCAGCTGCTGCGGTCCCTGCTCCCCCAACTCCAGGCCGCTGCCCCCGAATCGGGGCCGGCGCGGGCCCAGCAGGCGCTCCGGGCCGGCACCCCGGCGGAGCTGCAGCCCTCGGAACCCTCCACCTGGGGCCGCTGGCTCAAGGAAGTCACCTCCGCCCTGTCGCGGCCCGAGGCCAGCCCCGCGGAGGCCCCCTTCCACCGTCTCCAGGCACGGGAGGGCACGGCCCTCTTCGAAGTGCCGCTGCCCTGGGCCCCGGAGCCCAGCACCCTGGAACTCTGGGCCGAGCGCGAGACCCAGGGCCCCGACCGGCCGGAGTCCCACCGGGTGCTCCTGGCGCTCACCATGGGGCGCACGGGGGAGCTCCGGGTGGCCCTCCAATCCGGCCCCGCCGGTGTGCAAGCCCAGGTGGTCGCCGCTCCGGAGGTGGCCGCGCGTCTCGAGCGCCTGCTGCGCGAGGAACTCGGGGAACCCGCCCCCTTCCAGCTCCAGGTGCGGGCCGCCTCGGAGCTGCCGCCGCGCCCCCGCGTCCTCGCCGGGCGGGGGCTGCAGGCCCTCGGTTGACCATGATCGACCTCCGGGCCTTCCTCCCTCGCCGCCACCACACGTTGCTGGTGGGTGGCTACCTGCTCGCATTCTTCGCCCTCGAAGTGCTCACCCGAGGATTCCGGCAGGCCACGGGCGTGAACCTGTGGTTCCCTCCCCCCGCGCTGACCCTGGCCCTCGTGCTGGCCTACGGGGAACCGATGCTGTGGGTGACCTTCCTGGGGCACCTTCCCTATGCCTTCCTGCTGAGCCAACCCCAGCTCAGCTTCCCCTCCGCCGTGATGATGAGCTTCGCCCATGGGGTCGCCTACGGGATTCCCGCACTCCTGGCGCGTCGACTGGGCATGGGCACGACCCTGGACCGCTTCGGGAATCTGGGGGGCTTCCTCCTGCTCGCCCTGTTCGGTTCGGCGTTGCTGGCCGTGCAACTCACCCCGATCCTGCACACCGGCCCGGCGGCCACGGGCCCTGCCAGCGAGGTCCTCATCAGCCTCTGGCTGGGGGACGCCGTAGGGGTGCTCTGCCTCACGCCCTTCCTGTTGACTTGGGGCCTTCCGGTGATCTTGGATCAAGAGCCCGACCTGCCCTACGAATTCAGCCCCGCCCGGGTGGCCGAGGCCCTCGTCCAGGGACTCCTCCTCGGCGCCGTGGCCATCGGCATTGTGCTGCACCAGCAGGGCCCCACCTTCCCCCTGAAGGACATCGCCCTCGTCCCCCTCCTCTGGATCGCCCTGCGCTGGGGATCCAGAGGCGCCGCCGCAGCGTCCCTGGGCTTCGCCCTCGTCGCCCTCTCCACCTTCCTGGCCCTGGACTATACCCCCGCCCTGATCCGGGACCTGCAGACCTTCTTCGCCATGCTCATCCCCCTCACCCTGCTCGTGGGGGCCCTGGCGGACGTGCGGCGGCGCTCCGATCGGAACTTGGCCGCCCAGAGCGCCCGACTGGCCTCCGTCCTGCAGGCCACCGGAGCCTTCCCCTTCGAGCTGGACCGAGCCTCCGGCAGCACGCTGGCGGTGGATCCCCACCTCACCGAGGTCCTGGAGACCACCGAGGCGGAGTGGAACGCCCTGCCCCATTGGGGCGCCCTCCTCCCCCCCGGGGATCGCGAGCGCTTCCGAGCCTTCTGCGAAGGCAGCCTGCCGGGGCCCCTGGACCTGCGCTTCCGGATGGGCGGAGGCGGCGAGCGATTCCTGCAGGTGGTGGCCGAGGCGCGCACGGGCCCGCGGATCGCCGGGATCCTGGTGGATGTGCATGAGCGGAAGGAGGCCCAGCGTCGCCTGGAAGCCAGCGAAGCCCTCTACCGGGCCACGGTGGAATCCCTGGACGAAGGCGTGGTGGTGCGGGACCTCGCGGGCCGGGTCCGCTCCATGAACGAAAGCGCCCGCCGCATCCTCGGCGGCCTGCCCCACGGGGATTCCACGGGGCCCGAGGATGTGGAGCCCGTGGACGAGGAAGGCCACCCGATCCCCTGGGAGGACCAACCGCCCATGATCGCCCTGCGCAAGCGGGTCGCCATCCACTCCGTCATGGGGCTGCGGCGCCGCGATGGGGGCATCCGGTGGATCACGGTGCGCAGCAGCCCCCTCTGGAAGGGGACGGAACTGCAGGGGGTGGTCTCCTCCACCCTGGACGTGACCGAGGAACGCAACGCCGCCGCGGAGCTGCGGGCCAGCGAGGCCCGGTACCGGCGCCTGGTGGAGCAGAGCCTCATCCCCATGGCCATCCATCAGGACGGGCGCTTCGTCTACCTCAACGAGGCCACGGTGCGGCTCTTCGGGGCCGAAGGGGCCGCGGAGCTGCTCCGGCGGTCGGTCATCGATTCCATCCACCCGGAGGATCGGGAGGATTCCATCCAGCGCCTGCAGGCCCTGGCGCGGGGCGAAGTGGATGTGCTGCCCACCACGGAGCGCCGCATCCTCACCCTGGATGGGCGCGAGCTGGTGGTGGAGCTCCTGGTGATGGCCACCCGCTACGGGGGCCGCCCCGCCGTGCAGGTGATGGCCGTGGACGTCACCGCCCGGAAGGTCATGGAATCCGGCCTTCAGGCCTCCCTGAAGGAGAAGGATCTGACCATCCGGGAGATCCACCACCGGGTGAAGAACAACCTCCAGGTGGTCTCCAGCCTCCTGCGCCTCCAGGCCCAGGCCTCCGGCAACCCCGAAGTCACCCGGGCCCTCACGGAGGCCCAGGAGCGCGTGCAGGCCATCGCCCTCATCCATGGGCGGCTCCACCAGGCCCCGGCTCTGGCCGAGGCGGACCTCCGGGACTACCTGGCCCGGCTCGTCGCCCAATTGGTCCGCACCTACGCCACGGTGCCGAGCCTCGTGGACGCCACCGTGGAAGTGGCGGATCTGAGTCTGGGCCCCGACGAACTGGTACCCCTCGCCCTCATCCTCCACGAGCTGGTGCTCAACGCCCTGAGCCATGGCTTCGCGCCGGGGGAGGGCGGCGATCTGCGGGTGATCCTGGCCTCCGATGCCGAGGGCCACGTGACCCTCCGGGTGGAGGACGACGGCCGGGGCCTGCCGGAGGGGCTGGACCTGGACCGGGACGGAGGACTCGGATTCCAGCTCGTGAGGGCCCTGACCGATCAGCTGAAGGGCACCCTCCAAATCACCCGCCGCAAAGGCGCGGCCTTCCTGCTGACCTTCACCCCCCGTACGCCATGAACGGAAAGATCCTCATCGTCGAAGACGAGACCATCGTCGCCCTGGACCTGAAAATGCGGGTCCAGGCACTGGGGTTCAACGTCGTCGGCGTGGCCCACACCGGGGAGGACGCCCTCCGTCTGAACGGGGAGCTGGGGCCGGACCTGGTGCTCATGGACATCAACCTGGGCAAGGGCATGGATGGCATCGAGGCCGCGACCCGCATCGGGGCCGCCACCCATACGCCCGTGGTGTTCATCACCGCCTATGCGGATCCCGAGACCCTGACCCGGGCCCGGGCCGCCACGCCCTACGGCTACCTCGTGAAGCCCTTCGAGGAACTCGCCTTCCGCAGCACCATCGAGATGGCCCTCACCCGGCATCAGATGGAGCGGGATCTGCGGGCCCGGGAAGAACGTTTCCGCGCCCTGCTGGAAAACGGCCGCGACATCATCGCCATCCTGGATCCCACCGGACGCCTCGTCTATGAAAGCCCCAGCGCCTCCCGCACCCTCGGCGATGGCCGCGAATCCCATCTGGGCAAGCCCATCCGGGACTTCATCCACCCCGATGACCACGGCACCTTCGACGCCGCCCTGCGGGAAACCCTCGCCCATCCCGGCCACACCGCCTATGCCACCGTGCGCTATCAGGCCACGGACGGCGGCTGGCGCTGGCTGGAGACCGTGGGGCAGAACGCCCTGGACCTCCCCGGGGTCGCCGGCATCGTCATCAACGCCCGGGATGTGACTGAACGGCTCAAGGCCGAGGAGGACCGGCACCGGCTGGAAACCCAGATGCGGGAAGCCCAGAAGCTGGAGAGCCTCGGCATGCTGGCCGGGGGCATCGCCCACGACTTCAACAACCTCCTCATGGGCATCATGGGCAACGCGGGCCTGGCCCTGCTCCACCTGGACGAGAGCCATCCCGCGCACAAACGGGTGAAGCAGATCGAGCTGGCCTCCGTGCGCGCCTCGGAACTCACCAACCAGATGCTCGCCTATAGCGGCAAGGGCCGCTTCCTCGTGCAGACCCTGGACCTCGCCCGGCTCCTGGAGGAAATGGCCTCCCTGCTGCAGACAGTGGTCTCCAAACGGTCCATCCTCCGCATCGAGGCCATCCCCGGCCGCGCCCTCATCGAGGCCGACGCCACCCAGATCCGCCAGGTGGTCATGAACCTCATCACCAACGCCTCCGACGCGCTGGGTGAGGGCGGTGGCCCCATCACCCTGCGGGCCGGAACCCTGGAGAGCGGTCCCGACACGCCCTGCCTCGCGGGCACCCCGCCCACGGGCCCCGCCGCCTTCCTGGAGGTGGTGGATCAGGGCGCCGGCATGGAACCGGAGACCCTGGAGCGGATCTTCGATCCCTTTTTCACCACCAAGTTCACGGGCCGCGGCCTGGGCCTCTCCGCGGTGCTGGGCATCGTACGCGGCCACCGCGGCGCCATCCAGGTGAAGAGCACCGTGGGCAAGGGCACCACCTTCCGTCTCCTCTTCCCCCTGTCCGAGCGCCACGCGGACACCCTCGCGCCGGACGCCCCCAAGGCCGACCTGGAGGGCGAAGGCCTCATCCTCGTGGTGGACGACGAACCCCAGGTGCGCCAGGTGGCCAGGGGCGCCCTGGAACATGCGGGCTTCGAGGTGCTGGAAGCCGAGGACGGCCTCCGGGCCCTCGAGGTCTTCCAACTCCACCGGGAGCGCATCCGCGCCGTGCTGCTGGATCTCACCATGCCCCACATGGACGGCCACGAGGTGAAGCGGCGGCTCCGCGCCCTGGATGCCGAGGTGCCCATCATCCTCACCAGCGGCTACTCCGCCTCCGAAGCCGAAGAGGACTCCCAAGGCCCCCGCGACCGCTTCATCCAGAAACCCTACCGGCCCCTGGACCTCAACAAGCTCATGGTGGAGGTGGTGCGGAAGGGCTGATCAGTCCTTCGCCCGCAGCTTCTTCAACAGGGCCGGCAGGCGGTTCACCGCGGCCTGGACCTCCATCCACTCGCGGTGGGGCCGAGCCGGGTAGCCAGTGACAAAGGAGCCCGGGGGCAGGCTCTTGGCCACGACGCTGTTGCCGCCCACCACGCTCTTCTCGCCGATCTCGATGTGGCCCACCACGCCCACCTTCCCTGCCAGGGTCACGTAGCGGCCGATCTTGGTGGAGCCGCTGATGCCCGTCTGGCTCACCAGGAGGCAGTGCTCCCCCACCTGGACGTTGTGGGCCACCTGCACCTGGTTGTCGATCTTCGTGCCCGAGCCGATGCGCGTGGGGCCGAGCACCCCGCGGTCCACGGTGACGCAGGCGCCGATCTCCACCTCGTCGCCCACCTCCACCCAGCCCACCTGGGGCACCTTGCGGTGACGGCCGTCCACGAGCACGTAGCCGTAGCCATCGCTGCCCAGCACCGAGTTGGCGTGCACGCTCACGTTGCGGCCCAGCTTCGTGCGCCGGTAGAGCACCACGCCGGGGAACAGCTCGCAGTCCTCACCCAGCACGCAGTCATCCCCGATGTGCACGCCGGGATGGATCACGCAGCCCTTCGACAGCACGGTGCGGGCCCCCACCGTGGCGCCGGGCGCGATGCGCACCCCGGCGGCGATCTGGGCGGAGGGATGGACCGGGGCTTCCGTCCAGGCGGGCTCCGGCTCCGGGTGGAGGATGGCGATGGCCTGGGCGAAGCACCAGTAGGGGTTCTCCACCACCAGGGTGGGCTGATCCCCCAGGTCCGCCTGGGGATCGGCGAGGATGAGCCCCGCCTTGGCCTCCCGGGCCTGGGCCGCGTACTTCTTGTTGGCCAGGAAGCTCAGGGCCCCGGCCTGGGCCTCCTCCAGAGGCCGAACTTCGGAAAGGAGGCGATCCGGTGGACAATGGCGGAGGGCGCCCCCCAGCATCTCCGCCAGGGCCATTGCCGTGATGGGCTGGGACATGGGCACCTCCTGAAAGCATCCGAGACCTTTGAATATGGCACAGACCCACTCCCTGGAGTCCCCCACGGACGAGCGCGGCCGGCGCAGCGAGCGCCGCTGGATGGCCTGGGGCCTCGGGCTCACCCTCCTCGTCGCCGGGTACGGCCTCCACGTGGCCCGCCAGTTGGCGGATCAGCCCGTGGCCGACCCCGGCCCCATGAACCCCGGCCCCCTGCCCGATGCCCTCAAGGCCGAGATCCAGGGCATGCTCGAGGCCCAGCTGGCCAACGCCCAGCTGGTGGAGCTCCAGGAGGGCGGCCTCCGGGACTTCCGCATCAAGGGCACCCCCAAAGCCACGATGGACAAGGCCTTCAAGGCCACCTTCCGCCCCTTGGTGGTGAACGAGCTCATGCCCCGGCTCCGGCCCTACGGCCACGTCATCAGCTTTGAAATCGCCAACATGGACTTCCCCCCGGCCAGGCTGCGGCCGCTCCCCCGCAAATAAGGCCCGACGATGCATCCCTACCTCTTCCAGATCGGCTCCTTCCCCCTGGGCACCTACGGGCTCATGCTCGCCATCGGTTTCTTCGCGGGCACGGCCCTGGCCAAGCGGCAGGGGCGCCTGGATGGGATCCAGGGCGAGTTCATCCCCGACCTCGCCATCACCTTGCTCCTGGCGGGCATCATCGGCGCCAAGGTGGTGCTGATCATCGTGGAGATGTTCAACGGCCGCATGACCGTCGGGGAGATCTTCTCCCTGGCCACCCTGCGGGCCGGGGGCCACATCCACGGCGGCATCATCCTGGGGGCCGCCGCCTTCTTCTGGAAGGCCCGCAAGGCCGTGGGCCACACGGTGGCGCAGATCGGGGATGCCCTGGTGCCCGGCGTGGCCCTGGGCCAGGCCATCGGCCGCCTGGGCTGCTTCGCCGCGGGTTGCTGCTACGGCAGCGTGTGCACGGCCCCCTGGTCCGTCACCTTCTCGGACCCCCACGCCCACGAGCTCAGCGGCACGCCCCTGGGCATCCCGCTCCACCCGGTGCAGCTCTACACCTTCCTCGGCAATCTCGCCGTGATGGCGCTCCTGCTCTTCGCCCGCAAGGGGCGGCGCTTCGCGGGCCAGATCACGGCCCTCTACTTCGTCCTCGAGGGTGTGGCCCGCCTCACCGTGGAGACCTGGCGCGGGGACCTGGACCGCGGCGCCTGGCTGGGCCTCGCCTGGCTGAGCACCGGCCGCCTCACCGCCATGGCCTTCGTGGCCTTCGGCCTCGGCCTCTGGGCCTGGTGGTCCCGCACGAAAGAACAGGTGACCGTTTGATCCGCCACGAACTCGACGCCCCTTCGCCCCGCCTCGACAAGTTCCTCGTGGAGGCCCACCCCGAAGCGGGTCGGGCCCGCTGGGACGCCTGGATCAAGGAGGGCCGGGTCCTCGTGAACGGCACCGCCGCCACCAAGGGCGGCCACAAGCTCAAGGCCGGCGATGTGGTGGAGACGGAGCTCCCCCCCATCACCCCGCCCGCCGCCGACCTCGTGGGCGAGGCCATCGACCTGCCCACCCTGTTCGAGGACGGCCAGGTGTGGATCGTGGACAAGCCCTCGGGCATGGTCGTGCACCCGGGCCCCGGCCACCCGGGCGGCACCCTCGTGAACGCGCTGTTGTACAGGCTGGAGGCTGGCGACTGGAGGTTGGCGGCAGCCCCGACCGATCCGCTCACCAACATCCCGTCTCCGGACTCCAGCCTCCAGCCTGACGACGAAGCCGCCATCGCCTGGCCCGGCCTCGTGCACCGGCTGGACCGCTACACCACCGGCTGCGTGGCCCTGGGGAAGACCCGGGAGGCCCAGGAATCCCTCCAGTCCCAGTTCCAGAACCGCACCGTCGAAAAGCGCTACCTCGCCCTGGTGCGCCACAGCCCCAAGCTGCCGGAGCTGGGCAGCCTCCTGGTGGACCAGCCCCTGGCCCGCCACCGCACGGAACGCCAGAAGATGGCCGTGGTGGCCGGCGGACGCCCCAGCCAAACCCGCGTGAAGGTGCTGGCCCGCACCAAAAACGCCGCCCTGGTGGAGTGCGAACTGCTCACGGGCCGCACGCACCAGATCCGCGTGCACCTGGCCCACCTCCGCGCCCCCCTCATGGGCGACCCCCTCTACGGCGGCCCCAGCCGCTGGATGGCCACGGACGGGCAGATGATCGAGCTGCCCCACCCCCTGCTCCACGCATGGCGCCTGGGACTCAACCACCCCGTCACGGGTGAGCCCTTGCTGGCCGAAGCCCCCATTCCCGCCCCCTTCCGGGAGGCCGCCGAGCGGCTGGGACTGGCGGAGGGGTTGCCGTAGGCGCATCCTCTAGGCCGGAGGTCCACCGTGCCGCTCGCCTGGATGCACCTCAAGCCCTTCAGCGAGGCCTTCCGGGGCCGGGAGCACCTGTTCGGCCTGAGCCTCGCGGGAGCGGCAGCCCTTGTCCTCCTCGTCCTCCTGCTGACGCGGGTGCCCCACTGGCTCCGGGCCAAGCGCCATCCCACCCTCACGGCCTTCCAGCTTGAGGAGATGCTGCAGGGCCCCCACCCGCTCATCGTCGATCTGCGGGGCCCCAACGCCTTCCGCAAAGAGGGCCACATCCGTGGCGCGTTGCACATCCCCTTCCCGGAACTCGCCAGCCGGATGAAGGAGGTGCTCGCCGATGCCCGCCACCCAATCCCCCGGGCCATCGTGCTGGTGGACGAGCATGACCCCCAGGCCCATCAGGCCGCGGACCTGCTCGCCGCCCACGGCGCCGATTGGCTCTACGTGCTCATGGACGGCTTCCACGGCTGGCGGAAGGCGAACTTCCCCATCGTGAAGTAGCTGCGGGCTTGCCCTCAGGGCAGCTGGGTCTTGGCATCCTCGTTCTGGAAGTGGATGGCCATCACCCACCATCGGGTGCCGTCGAACTGCAGCTGCAGGCTGTTGATGCCGCGCATGTGCTCCTTCATCCCCTCGCCGAAGCTCGTCTCGTAGCGGGTCCACACGGCGGCCATGTTGCCCCACTGGAGCACGTCGCGCTTGGCCTCGTGCTCGATGAAGCCCTTCTCCCAATTGGGCACGGCGCGCTGGAGGAACTCCTCCACGCTGAGGCTCCGCACGCCGGGGGTGCCATCGGGCTTGTTCCCCGTGATGGTGAAGCGGCACTCCTTGTGGAAGAGGGCCCGGATCTTCTTCACGTCCCGGGGTCCCGCGGGGCCCGAGATGAAAGCGTAGAGGTTCTTCACGAGCAGGTCGATGGTGCCCGCCTCCGTGGCGCCCAGGGCGGCGCGGCTCGTGGGATCCAAATCGCCCGGCAGGGGACGCTCCGGGGATTCGTCCTCCCAGGCGCAGCCCGTCACCCACCATCGGTTCCCGTCGAAGAGGAGCTGGAAGCTGTTCACGCCGCGCTCCTTGGGGCCGCCCTCCTTCCCCCAGCTCTCGTAGGCGCTCCACACCTGGGCCAGATTGCCGAAGCGATCGATGCGGCGGCCGAGCTCCTTTTCGAAAAAGCCATTCTTCTCCATGAAGGGGAAGGAGCTGCGGCAGTAGCCCTCCACATCCAGGTTCGCGATGCGGATCTTCCCGTCCTTGCCCCGCTGGGGCAGGGCCAACCGGGCCCCAGGCAGGAAGAGGCTCTTCTGCAGTTCCACGTCCCGCTTCTGCCCCGCCGGGCCGGAGATGGAGGTGTAGAGCAGGGTCACGAAGGCATCGAGGTCCTTGAGGTTGGGGCCCGGCGCCTGGGCCGCCGTCGCTACGGGCGCAGGTGCCTGCGCCTGCAGGGACACGAGCCCGAGGCAGCTGAGGAGGGCGAGAGCGGTGACGGAAGTTCGCATGGGCCCAGGATGGTGCGCCCGAGGGGCTTCCGGGGCGATCCAGGGGTCAGGAGCACCTCGCCAGGGGCGGGGATATTTCCAAGCCGAGGTCCATCGCCATTGCAGATAGTCGACTTAACAACATTTCACGTCGGGCCTGACAGAATTCACTGGAAACTGAATTTTCGTTAACACCCCTTCTGGAGTCGTCATGTTCCGCCCCACCCCCTGGCTCGTCGCCGGCCTCGCCCTCACCCCGGCCCTGGCCCAGCAGACCGCCGACAAGGTCCCCACCGCCCTGGTGCAGGTGACCGCCACGCGCTTCGCCGAAGATCCCGCCAAGGTCCCTGCTTCCGTCACGGTGATCACGGGCGAGGAGCTGGCCGACCGCGGCGCCACGGACCTGCGCAGCGCCCTGGCCCTGGTGGCGGGCGTGTCCATCGCCCCCGGCGGCGACGGCGGCCCGGCCTCGGCGGTACCCGAGTTCTACGGGCTGAAGGAGGCGGACGCCTTCCTGCTGGTGGTGGATGGTGTGCCCTTCGGCGGTGCCTTCAACCCCGCCATGTCCACCCTGGACCTCTCCAACCTCGACCGCATCGAGATCCAGAAGGGCTCCGCCCCCGTGATGTTCGGGGCCACCTCCTTCGTGGGCGTGATCCACGTGATCCACAAGACCCCCGGGGAGACCGTCAACGGCGCCCGCCTCGCCTTCGGCAGCCATGGGTCCTGGGGCGAGGCCGCCACCCTGAGGCTCCCCGCCGTTGTCGGCTTCGCCTCCAGCCTCTCGGCCGGCGTGGAGAAGCAGGGCTTCGACGATCCCCGCACGGAGTTCACCAAGGGCACGATCCTGTGGCGCAACCGCAAGGAGATCGACGGCGGCAACGTGCACGTGGACCTGAGCGGGGCCTTCCTGGATCAACTCCCCGGCAGCCCCTTCCCCCGCGTGGGCACCCAGCTCTCCACGGACATCCCCCGGGACGCCAACCACAACCCCGACGGCGCCTTCCTCCGGGAACGCCGCGTGGGCCTGACCGCGGGCTTCGACCTGGCCGTGGGCCAGGCCCTCTGGACCACGAACCTGGCCGTGTCCCGGTCCCGCCAGAACGTGTTCCGCGGCTTCCTCACCGACGCCACCACGGGGGATGCCAACGGCTTCCGCGACCGCATCCAGACCACCGACCTCTACTTCGACACCCACGTCGCCTTCGAGCGCCTGCCCCTCACCAAGCTCGTGGTGGGCCTGGATCACCTCCACGGTGTGGGCATCGGCGAGGGCGGTGACTTCGACTACACCGTGAACCTCGACGGCAGCAACCCGCCCGCGGGAGGCACCCTGCCCCCGGCCATGAACATCCGCATCGACGATCGCCGGGACTTCACCGGCGCCTACGTTTTCGCCGAAGTGGAGCCCCTCAGCGTGCTGGTCCTGGAAGGCGGCTTCCGCCTGAACCACACCGCCGAGCGCCGTGCCACCGCCTTCCAGGACTTCACGGTGCCCGCCCCCCTGGTCAAGGATGAGGAATCCCGCGCCACCACCAAGGGCTCCTACAGCCTCGGCGCCACCTTCACCCCCTGGAGCACCGGGGTGGATCACCTCGCCTTCTTCGCGAACTACAAAGACACCTTCAAGCCCGCCGCCATCGACTTCGGCGTGGACAGCGAGGCCGGCCTCCTCCACCCCGAGACCGCCCGCACCCTCGAGGCCGGCGTGAAGGGCGCCCTCCTGCGCGGACGCCTCACCTTTGAGGTGGCCGCCTTCCGCATGCGCTTCAAGAACCTCATCACCTCCAACAACGGGGTGCTCCAGAACTCCGGCAAGGAGCAGTTCCAGGGGGTCGAAGGCGAATTCGCCTTCCGCGCCACGCAAGATGTCAGCGTGCGTGGCAGCTACGGCTACCACGACGCCCGCTTCACGGACTTCGTCATGGACTTCGGCGGCACGCCCACCCAGCTGGCGGGCAAGCGCTTCGAGATGTCCGCCTACCACCAGGGAGCCCTGGGCCTCCTCTACGCGCCCAAGGGCGGCTTCGTGGCCTCCGTGGACGGCAACTACCTGGGCCCCGTCTACCTCAACAAGCGCAACACCGCTCCCGCCGCCGGCTTCACCACCTGGTCAGCCAGCCTCGGCTGGCGCGCCCGCACCTGGGAGGCCCGCCTCACCGGCCGCAACCTCACGGACAAGCGCGAGCCCATGTCCGAGAGCGAGCTCGGCGACGCCCAGTACTACCTGATGCCCGGCCGCCGGGTGGATGCTTCGGTGTCCTTCCGGTTCTAGCAGCTCCCGAGGAGGAGGGCCGCGGAGCTTGGCTTCGCGGCCCTCCCTTGTTAGGGGCGAGAGTCCCCGTCTGGCAGCCCCCACCGATCGTACGTGATCAGCAGGAGGAACCCGGGAATTGCCGCCAGCGCACAAAGGGGAAAGTAGAAGGTCCAACCGACCCGCTCAGCCACAAATCCCGTGAACCCCGCGAAGAAGGTGCGCGGCAGGGCCATCAAGGCGCTGAAGAGGGCGTATTGGGTCCCGGTGTATTTCAGGTTGCAGCTCCCCATGAGGAGGGCGGCAAAGGCGCTCCCGCCCATCCCAAAGGCCAGGTTCTCGATAAAGTTCGCACCGATGAGCAGCGGCAGGTGGCGACCCAGCAGGGAAATCACCCAAAACCCCAGGATGCTGCCTGCCTGGACGAAGCCGCAGATCCACAACGCGGTCCGCAGCCGCATCCGGGTCAACATCCATCCGCCGATCAGACCACCCAGAATGATGGCGACCATCGCCGTCGTCTTCTGCACGGATCCGATTTCCGCCTTCGTGAAGCCCACCCCCCGCAACAGGAAGGGCACCGTCATGGATTCGGCCAGCCAATCACCCAATTTGTAGAAGACCGTGAAGGCCAGCAGCATCCCGATGCCGGGGCGCTTCAGGAGGTCCCGCAGGGGTTCCACCACCGCTTCGATCAGAGTGCGCGGGGCCTTGGCCCGGTGATCCGTGGAGATGGCGAGGGCGGTCCCGATCATCCCCAGCAACGTGAGGCAGCTCATCATCTGGAAGGTGAACCTCCAGTCCGTCCATTGGGCGAGGATGAGGGCGAGACCGCCGCTCGTCAGCATGGCAACCCGGTATCCAGTGATGTGAATGCTATTCCCAAGGCCCAGGTGGACCTGGTCGAGGGCTTCGGCGCGCCAGGCATCCACTGCGATATCAAAGGTCGCCGAGGTGAAAGCCAGGGCCACCGCAAGGCCGGCAATGGGCCACAGGCCCAGGTGGGGGTCCCGCTGGGAGAGGAGCCATAACGCCACCGCCATCCCCGACTGCATCAGGAGCATCCAGCCGCGCCGCCGACCGAACCCGGGAAGGGAGTAGCGGTCCAGGATGGGCGCCCAGAACACCTTGAGGCTGTATGGCAACGTGGCGTAGCTGAACAATCCGATGGTCCCCAAGCTCAGCTTTTCATCGGTCATCCACGCCTTGAGCGTGGACCCCGTGAGGTAGAGGGGCAGGCCCGAGGCGAAGCCCAGGAGGACGAGGACCAGGAAGGTGCGGGGATCCATCCTTCCAGGCTAACCGTTCGGACGAGAATCCCACCCCAATCTCGCCCGGGCGTCGGATCCGACCTACATTGGGACCACCCCTCCGAGGTGCCCATGCACCGACCTGCCTGCTTCGCCCTGACCTTCACGCTCCTCCTGGCCTGCCGCTCCTCGGATACCGCCTCCCACCCCCCGGTGGACGGCACCGATCCCAGTTGCACCCTCACGGCCCCGGCTCCCTTCGCCTCGGGCCTCACGGGGACCGTCCTCCTCACGGCGACCGCTACGGACAACGTGGGGGTCGCGGCGGTGGATTTTCAGATCGACGGCGCGGATCTGGCCTCGGTGACCAGCGCCCCCTACCAGGCCACCCTGCCCGACACGGCCGCCTACGCCAGCGGACAGCACGTGCTGCGCGCCCGGAGCCGCGATGCCGCCGGCAATACGAGCCCCTGGTCCGAGGCCGTGGTGCGCTTCGGCGGCTCCGTGGCGCTGCCCGCGGGCTTCGGCATCGCCTCCCTCACCACGAGTCTGACGGCCGCCACGGCCATGGCCGTGGCCCCCGATGGCCGGGTCTTCATCTGCGAGCAGGGCGGCGCCCTGCGCATCGTGAAGGCGGGCGCCCTGCTCCCCACCCCCTTCGCCACGCTGACGACCACGGCCACCGGCGAGCGCGGCCTGCTGGGCGTGGCGCTGGATCCCGCCTTCGCCGTCAACGGCTACGTGTACGTCTACTACACGGCCTCTCTGCCCACCACGCACAACCGCGTGAGCCGCCTCACCGCCAACGGGGGCAGCCCCGACGTGATGATGCCCGGCAGCGAGGCCCCCCTCGTGGACCTGCCCGACCTCAGCGCCACCAACCACAACGGCGGCGCGATCCACTTCGGGCCCGATGGCAAACTCTACGTGGCCACGGGCGAGAACGCCGTGCCCGCCAACGCCCCCCTTCTCACCACCCCCTTGGGCAAGCTCCTGCGCTTCAACGCCGACGGCACCATCCCCGCGGACAACCCCTTCGTCGGATCCACGATCGGGCTCAACCAGGCCATCTGGGCCAAGGGCCTGCGCAACCCCTTCACGTTCGCCTTCCAGCCGGGCTCGACGCTCCTCCACATCAACGACGTGGGGCAGAGCACCTGGGAGGAAGTCAACGTGGGTTCTGCCGGAGCCGACTTCGGCTGGCCTTCCACCGAAGGCCCCACCTCCGCCGCCGGCATCACTGCTCCCCGCTTCGCCTATGGCCATCCCTCGGCCCCGGTGGGCCAGCCGGGCAGCACGGGCACCTTCCTGCAGGGGGTCGCCATTGTCGGCGCCGCCTTCGACGCCCCCGGCTCTCCTTGGCCCGCCGCCACCCACGGCAGCTACTGGTTCGGGGACCTCAGCGGCGGCTGGGTGGCCCGGCTGCACCTGGCCAGTGGCGATGTGAGCACCTTCGCCACGGGCTTCAGCGCCCTGCGGGACCTGGCCTTCGCCGAAGACGGCTCCCTCTATGTCCTCAGCGCCACCAGCCTCCAGAAAATCTCAGGTCCTTGAGCCCAGGGGGCTCCTATCCTGGGTGTCGCCCCACCTCCTGAGGCCCCATGCCCAAGCCCGATTTCGACCTTCACCCTAGCGTCGCCTACGTGCAGTCGATCATCGACAACCTGCCCACCAAGACGGGTAAGGACCTCGGGGCCTGGGTGAAGCTGGCGAAGGGGTCCAAGTTGCAGGAAGCCAAGGATCTCAACGCCTGGCTCAAGGCCCAGGGCCTCGGCGGCACCCAAGCTGGGATCGTCACGGAGCGGGCCCTGGCCAGGGCCGGCCACGCCTTCGATGACTCCCCCGCGGGCTACCTCGCCGCCGCCCCCGGCTATGTGGACGCCCAATACGCGGGCAAGAGGGCGCCCCTGAGGGCGATCTTCGATGCGGTACTGGCCTGGGCCCGGAAGGAACTCCCCGGCGTGAAGGTCTGCCCCTGCGAGACCCTCGTCCCCCTCTACCGGGCGCACGTCATCGCCCAGCTCAAGCCCACCACCCAGACCCGCGTGGACCTCGGCCTCGCCCTGGGCGACCCCACCGCCCTCAAGGACCCCCAGGGTCGCCTCGTGGACACGGGCGGCTTCGCCAAGAAGGACCGCATCACCGCTCGGATCGAGTTGAAGGCTCCCGAGGACTTCGACGCCCTGGCCCAGGATTGGCTGCGGAGGGCCTGGGATCGGGACGGGGCCTGAGGCGCCGCCCTTCCCCCCGGGCCCTGCCGCCACCTGTGACCGGGATATCAACCCGCCCTGCCCCCGCGCCCCATCCTTTCAGCACCATCGGAGGCTGCCATGGGCCTGCGCGCGGATTCTCTTCCCGACCTCCTCGAGGATCTCTCCCTCTCGGCCCGGGCGAAGCTCCTGAGCCCCCATACCACCACGATCTTCGTGCACGGGGAGATGGATCAGGCCATGGCCCGGCAGTTCGTGGAGGCCCTGGAGGAGCTGCGCTTTGGCCGGCAGGCCTCGGCGGCCCTCATCGACATCGCCAGCGATGGCGGTGAATACTTCGCCCTGGCCACCATGCTCAGCGCCATGGCGGGCTCCCGCATGGCCCTGGCCACCTTCGCCTCCGGGCATGCCTTCAGCGCCGCGGCCATCCTCCTCAGCGCCGGGCACCCGAATTGCCGTTTCATCAGCCCCTATGGCGCCGCCATGATCCACAGCCTCATCACCGCCCACCCGCCCCAGGGCATCGAGGAACTGGAAGGCCTCACCAAGTTCGAGGCCAGCCTCAACCACCGCCTCATGGCCACCTTCGCCAAGAACTGCGGCACCACCGCCAAGAAGCTGGATGCCGACATCCGCGCCGGCGGCGGCCGCACCCTCTGGCTCCTCCCCGAGCAGGCCAAGGCCCTGGGCCTCGTGGACCACATCGGCATCCCCGGCATCACCCAGCAGATGAGCTACGACCTGGAGGGGGTGAAGGGGTGATGGGGCAGCCGTAAGGGAACGCGAATAGCGCGAATAAAAGCGTGAAGAACGCCAATGGGATACGGCCGACTCGAACACCGTGCACCATTCGCGGGCATCGTGCACCGTACGATTCAGATGAGAACAATGGATCGAATGCAGCTCGCGGGAGCTGAGCCATTCCGCAGCACTGCCCCTCCCCTCCGTGACCGGTCGCCGCGGCGCTTTGAGGCGCCGTGAGCGACCGGTCACGGAGGCGCGCCGATTCCGTCGGCGCGGGCCGAAGGCCGGAGGGGATCTCCGAGGGAGTTCATTCGCGTGGCGCGCAGCGCCCTTCGCGTTCCAGCGTTTAGATCACGCCCCGCTTCTGCTGATCCCGTTCGATGCTGCGGAACAGGGCCGTGAAGTTGCCCTCGCCGAAGCCCAGGTCGTTCTCCCGCTGGATGATCTCGATGAAGATGGGGCCGATCACGTTCTTCGTGAAGATCTGCAGCAGGTAGCCGTGCTCATTCCCGTCCACCAGAACCTTGTGCTTCTGGATGCGGGCGGGATCCTCCTTCACGCCGGGCACCCGGTGGAAGACTTCCGCGTAGTAGTCCTCGTCGATGTCCAGGGTCTCAATGGGCGTGCCCACCATGGCATCGAGGCTCGTCAGGATGTCCTTCGTGAGGAAGGCCAGGTGCTGCACCCCGGGCCCCTTGTACTCATCCAGGTATTCCGCGATCTGATCCTTGTCGGACTTGGGCTGATTGATGGGGATGCAGAAGCTCCCATCCGGCGACCTCAGCGCATAGGAGGTGAGGCCTGTCTTCAGGCCCTTGATGTCGAAATAGCGCACCTCGTAGAAGCCGAAGACGTTCTTGTAGAAGTCCGCCCACTGCGGCATGGTGCCGGGGTACACGTTGTTGGTGAGGTGGTCCACGGCCAGGAAGCCCTTGTCCGCCTGGAGAATGGGCTCGGCCAGGGGCTCGAAGTCCTGGCGGTAGATGCTGCCCTTCTCGCCGAAGGCTTCGATGAAGTAGATGAGGCTGTCGCCGATGCCCTGGATGGCGGGATAGGGGAGGTCCTTGTCGGAACCCGCGTCCCGGGCGCCCCGGGCCAGGGCTTCACGGTGGGCGTAGGCCGCGTCGTCCACACGCCACCCCATGCTCGTGATGGCGGGACCGTGGGCCTTCGCGAAGGCGGCGGAGAAGCCCGCCTTCTCCGCATTCAGCAGGAAGTGGATGTCGTTCTGGCGGAAGTGGGTGATGGCCTTGCCCTTCACCTTCTCCGCCTTGGAGAAGCCGAAGGCCAGGAAGAGGCGCTCCAGATCGGACACGCTGGGGCCGGCGAACTCCGTGAATTCGATGCCGCGCAGGCCAAGGGGGTTGGGCTGGGGGGTCATGGTCATCTCCTCGCCGGCGCTCACATCCAGCTCTTCCAGTAGTCGGCCATGGCCACATTGCGGCCGGCCTCCGTAAGGTAGAGCGGGTTCTTGGTGTCGATCATCACGGCCTGCTCCTCCGTGAAGGTCTTGTCCTTGGCGGCCTCCACGGCCTTGGGGTGCGGCCCGTGGTGGATGCCCTGGGCGTGGAAGGTGACCATGCCCGGCTCGATGCCCGCGCGGCTGAAGAAGTCGCCGGCGTGGTAGAAGAGCACCTCGTCGAAATCGATGTTGGAGTGGAAGAAGGGCACCTTCATGGCCCCGGGATCGCCGTTCTCCAGACTGCGGGGCAGGAAGGAACAGATCACGGCGTTCTTCAGCAACCAGGTGGTGTGGGCGCTGGGGGGCAGGTGGTAACGCTCGCTCATGACGGGGCGGATGTCGCGCACGTTGAGCTGCCACACGGTGAGGTCGCCCTTCCAGCCCACGGTGTTGATGGGGTTGAAGGGGTAGGTCACCGTGGTGAAGCGGCCCGTGCGCTTGATGCGCAGCTTCCACTCGCCCTTGAGGCCCTCGTAGCGGGCGGGGTCGGGGGTGGGCGTCTTGATCACGTCCACGTCGAAGAGGGCGTGGCGGCCCAGCATGCCGCGGTCGGGGATGCTCACCTCGCCGAAGCTCTCCACCACCAGGAGGGACGTGGCCTCCGAAGGCGTGAAGCGGTACACCGTGCCCCGGGGGATCACCAGGTAGTCGCCCACCTCGTAGGCCAGGGGCCCGAAGTCCGTCTCTAGCTCACCGGCGCCCTTGTGGACGAAGAAGACCTCGTCGGCATCCGCGTTGCGGAAGTAGTAGGGCATGGCCTGCTCGAGGCGGCTGAGGCTGATGACGATGTCGTCGTTCTGCAGGAAGGCCACGCGGCCTTCCCAGAAGTCGGACTTGGCGAGGTCCGCCATGGCCTCGACCCGCAGGCACTCGGGGCGCAGGTCGCCTTCGATGGCGGTCCACCCCACGGGGGGCTGGCTGCGGTAGAGGTGGCTGGTGCGGCCGAAGAAGCCCTGCCGGGCGTACTCCTCTTCATAGAGCCCCGCGGGGACGTCCACGTGCGCCTGGGTGGTGGTGAGGCCTTTTCGGAATTGCATGGGGACTCCGTCCCCCCAAGGTGGCGTCCGGGGTCCAGCAAAAAAAGCCTAGGTTTTCGAAGCTTTTGATCTATTTTTTAGATCATGCAGTGGGATCTCGATGCCCTCCGGGCCCTGGACGCCGTGGTGCGGGAAGGCGGCTTCGCCAAGGCGGCGGAACGCCTGAACAAGGCCCAGAGCGCCGTGAGCTACCAGGTGCGCAAGCTGGAGCAGGCCCTGGGCGTGCCCCTGCTGGACCGCAGCGCCTACCGGGCCGCCCTCACCCCCGCCGGCGAGCTCATCCTCGCCGAGGCCCGGCGGCTCCTCACGCAAGCCGAACAGGTGGAGGGCCTCGCCCGCCAGTTCGCCGAGGGCTGGGAGCCGCGTCTCGCCCTGGTGGTGGACGGCATCCTGCCCCTCACCCCCATCATGGCGGCCCTCAAGCAGCTGGCCGACGAGCAGGTGCCCACCCGGGTGCAGGTGAAGGTGGAGTTCCTCTTCGGGGTGCAGTACCGCTTCGACAAGGAGGCCGCCGACCTCATGCTCGTGAAGGACTTCCAGCCCCACGCCTACCTCCACGCCCGCCCCCTGCCCGAGGTGGAATGCGTGCTTTGCGTGGCCCCCGGGCATGCCCTGGCGGGCCGCATCCGCGTGGGCCTGCCCGAGCTCCAACGCCACGTGGAGCTCAGCGTGCAGGACAGCTCCGACCGCGGCGACGACCGCCACATGTTCGGCGGCGAGCGCGTCTTCTACCTCTCCGGCTTCATCGTGAAGAAGCAGGCCCTCCTCATGGGCCTGGGCTTCGGCTGGATGCCCCGCTACCTCGTGGACCGCGAGCTCGCCGAAGGGCGCCTCCTCGAAGTCGACTACGTCGGCGGCTCCCGCTACCGCTTCCGTCCCCACCTCGTCAGCCGCATGGACCGCCCCCTGGGCCGCGCCGGCCAGAAACTGGCGGACTACCTGAGCGCGGCCATCGGGGAGACGGTCTAGGTCGGTGAGCGCCGGGAACGCGAAGCGCCCAGGCGTGGATCGAACGCGATGGGAAAAAGGTCCCACCCGAATTGGCAGGCGTCCTTGCTCCGAATGAGGCGAAGGCCCAAGGGCCGGTGGCGCTTCACTGCCGATGGAGGGGTGAAGCGCCCGCACCTTGTCGCGCGCATCGCTCAGGCTGCTTCGCTCAGGCGCCCGTAGAAGGGTTCATCCATACGATTTCCCAGACATAGCCATCGGGGTCTTCAATGTGGCGGTTGTACATGAAGCCAAGATCCTGCGCCGGGTTGGGATCGGCGTGACCTCCCGCGGCCACGGCCTTGGCGACCGTTGCATCCACGGCGTCGCGATCCTCGACGGTGAGGACGATCATCGCCTGGCTGTCGCGCCGGGCGTCGCCGATGGGACGTTGGGTGAATTCGCGGTAGTGATCGTGGGTCAGCAACATCACGCCGATCGTGTCCGAGAACATGAGCGAGGTGGATTGCTCACCCGAGAACTGCGGGTTCACCGTGCCGCCGAGGGCCACGTAGAACGCCGTCGACTTCGCCAGGTTTCGAACCGGCAGGTTCACGAAGATCATTTTGGACATCGGTCTCTCCTTCTTCAGACGAGGGATTGGTAGGCTGGGAACGTTCAGTGACGAAGGTAAAGACAAAGAATCTTAACGTCAAGAGACTTTACGAAGAGACAAAGCCATGGACCGTGCAGAAGTAGCTTCCAAGCAATGGGCTCGCGAGCGCCCCGACCTCCCCTCATTGCCCGTAGAGACCATCGGCCGACTGATGGATGCCGCCGCGCGCGTCATTCGCGATCACATGAACCCCCTGCTCGCGGAGGCGAATTTGCAGGTGGGTGAATTTGATGTGCTCACGCCGCTGCGCCGCTCGGGTGAACCCTACATGCTTTCACCGACGCAGCTCTACGAATCCGCGATGATCTCCTCGGGCGGCATGACCAATCGCCTCGACCGGCTGGAGCGCGCCGGGCTGGTCGAGCGACGCCCGGATCCCAAGGATCGGCGCGGCCGACAGATTGCCTTGACGGATGCCGGCAAGCGCACGATCGACGAGTTGATTGGCCCCATGGTCGAGCTCGAAGCCCGGCTCATCTCCGTACTCACACCGGAGGAGCAGAAAACCCTCAATGCGCTCCTCAAGAAGCTGCTGACCGGCCTCTAGACCCCATGAAGCTGGGGTTGCCGCCTCTCATCCTGGATCCATGAAGCCCCGCCTCAGGCTCCGATCGGATCAGTTCGCCGCGTAGAGTGAGCGGATCGCGTCCGCGTCCTCGAAGCTCAGGCCTCGGCCCACGGGCTGCACGGAACGCAGGGCCAGGTCCCGGGTGCGGCGGTCCGTGAGGGTCTCGATGACCCAGCCCGCCAGGTCCTGCGCCGCCAAGCAGCCCGCCGCCGTGGCGATGCGACCGTGCTGCACGAAGGGCTCCTGCACGGCCGTGGCGCCGAAGGCCTCCAGTTCCTTCCAGGCCGTGGGATAGGTGGTGGCCGTGAGCCCCGTGAGGAGCCCCTTGGCGCCCAGGATCAGGGCGCCGGAGCACATGGACCCGATGAGCTGGCGGGAGGGATCCAGCTCCAATCGCGCCAGGAAGGCCGGATCCTTCGAGAGGGCCCGCGTCCGGTCGCCGCTCGTGATGAGCACGGCGTCGGCGGTGGGAAGCTCCTCCAGCGAGCCGTGGACGTCCAGGCCCAAGCCCGTGCGGGAGGTCACCCGCGGCGTATCCGCGAGGATCCGCACGGTCCAGTCGGGCCGCTTCACCCGGTTCAGCAGGTCCCAGGGAAGGTGGACGTCGACGTCCGTGAACTGATCGAAGGTGACGAGCGCGATCTGCATGGGAGCCTGCCTCGGTCTGACCCTAGCAGGCCCCACACCCCCCCGGGACCGAGGTTGACGCAGCGTCAAAATGGGAACGCGAAGGGCGCGAATGGGACACGGCCCGCCCGAACACCGGGGTCCCTTCGCGGTCATCCTGAACCGTGCAGGTCAAGTGGATAGGGGCGATCGAATGCAGC
>DATFAX010000047.1:0-24751 GCA_035254125.1 Holophagaceae bacterium
CAAAGGCGAAAAAAACAAGAAAATCTTTCCGCCCCCGGGGAGAGCCATTCTAGGCCTGAGGGGGGTCGGGCGGCGCCCAAAATTTTCGGTCAGGGGAGTGTCCAAAAGTGGATGGACAATCGGTAAGGCATTCCAAACCAACAGATTGAAGATCGAGCCCAGGCAAAGGTTCCCGGGCTCGACGCCGATGAGAAGGAGGTCCCCCGAGGATTCCCCTGTCCATGCACCCCTTCCTGGAGCGCCACATCGAAGCCCTGCGGGCGGCCGGGGCCCTGCCCGAAGGGGCGGCCTGGGAGGGCTTCGTGGACGCCGTGGAGGAGCTCGCCCAGCGCACGGACCCCACCGTCGGGCTTGATGCGGGGAAGCTGCGCTCCCTGGTGGACCACCTGCGGTCCGTGATCTTCCAGATCGACCGGGAGGGCAATTGGTCCTACCTGAACCAGGCCTGGACCGAGGCCATGGGCTACAGCCTCGAGGAGAGCCTGGGTACGCCCTACCTGGAGTACCTGCATCCCAACGACACCACCTCCTACCTGAACCTCCTGACCTACGCCATGGAGACGGGGCAGCGGGAGGTCCAGGGGGAACTGCGGATGCTGGCCAAGGACGGCAGCGTCCGCTGGATGGAGCTCTTCCAGCGGGTCACCCAGGATGAGCACGGCTCCATCGTGGGCGTGTCGGGCACCCTCCATGACGTGACCGAGCGGAAGCAGGCCGAGTGGGTGCTCCGGACCGCCACGACGCGGCTGCGCACCCTCATCGAGCACATGCGGGCGGGCATCCTGGTGGAGACCCAGGAGGGGCGCATCGCCCTCATCAACGAGGAGTTCTGCCAGATCTTCCAGGTGCCGGTGCCCGCCCACCTCCTCGTGGAGACGGACACCCGGGAGCTCTTCGACGAGTGCCGCCCCCTGATCCCCAAGGCCGATGCCGTCCAGCGCCGCCACGAGGAGATCCGGAGCTCCCAGGGCACCCTCCATGGGGTGGAGCAGCCCCTCACGGACGGCCGGGTGCTCAGCATGGACGCCATCCCCATCCTGGTGGGCGAGGACTACCTGGGCCACCTGTGGATGTTCCACGACATCACGGAGCGGAAGGCCTGGGAGGCGAAGCTGGAGATGGCCAACGCCGAGCTGGCCGTGGCCCGGGACCGCGCGGTGGCCGGCTCCAACCTCAAGAGCGAGTTCCTGGCCAACATGAGCCACGAGATCCGCACGCCCATGAACGGCATCATCGGCATGACGAACCTCCTGCTCGACACGCCGCTGAACTTCGAGCAGATGCAGTACGCAGAGACGGTGCGCAGCTGCGGCGACGCCCTCCTGCTCCTCATCAACGACATCTTGGATTTCTCCAAGATCGAGGCCGGCAAGCTCATGCTGGAGGCCATCGACTACAACGTGGGCAGCGTCCTGGAGGACACCCTGGCGGTGGTGGGCGTGAAGGCTTTCCACAAGGGGGTGGAGCTGGGCTCGACCATCGCCCCGGGCACGCCCCTGGACGTGGTGGGGGATCCCGTCCGCCTCCGGCAGATCCTCACCAACCTGGTGGACAACGCCATCAAGTTCACGGAGAAGGGCGGCGTGCGCGTGCGGCTCTCCACGGAGGAACTCGGGGCGGAGGATGTCCTCCTCCGCTTCGAGATCCAGGATTCGGGCGTGGGCATGCGACCCGATGTCAGCGCCAAGCTCTTCAGCTCCTTCTTCCAGGGGGATGCCTCCACCACCCGGAAATACGGCGGCACGGGCCTGGGTCTGGCCATCTGCCGGCGCCTGGCGGAGATGCAGGGCGGGGCCATCGGCGTGGAGAGCGCCGTGGGCCAGGGCAGCACCTTCTGGTTCACCCTCCGCCTGAAGCGGCGCCCCGTGGCCGAGGCGGTGCCGCCGGCCCGCACCGTGGTCCTGGCGGGGCTGGGGCCCCTCACGGCGGACCTCCTCCGGCTGCAGCTGGAAGGCTGGGGCTGCCGGGTGGTCACCCAAGAGACGCCCGGGGAGGTCCCCGCCGCCGCGGAGCTGGTGCTCTACGGGGATCGGGCCTTCGAGGCCCGGCGCAGCCGCGGTCCCCGGTGGGTCGTCCTCCATCCCCTCTATGACAACGCCCTGCGGGATGGGGCCCGCCAGGCCGGGGTCACGGAATCCCTCAGCTCGCCCGTGCGGGCCAGCCAGCTCGCCCGCCTGCTTGAGGGCCCCCTCGGTGCCGAGCAGCCCTTGCCGGTGGCCAGGGGCCCCGTGGAGAAACGCGAGTTCAAGGTGCTCCTGGCCGAAGACAACCTCGTGAACCAGAAGGTGGCCCTCAAGATCCTCGAGAAGTTCGGCCTCCACGCCGAGGTGGCCGCCACGGGGCAGGAGGCGGTGGACCGCCTGGAGCGCACCTCCTATGACCTCATCTTCATGGACTGCCAGATGCCGGAGATGGATGGCTTCGAGGCCACCCGCCTCATCCGGGGCAAGGAAGTGGGCCACGTGCCCATCATCGCCATGACGGCCAACGCCATGGTGGGCGACCGCGAGCGCTGCCTCGAGGCGGGCATGGACGACTACATCTCCAAGCCCGTCCGTGTGGAAGCAGTGCAGGGGGCCCTGGAGCGCTGGCTGCCCAGCGCGGTGGGAGATCGGGAATGAGCAGCACCAACCTCGAAGACGCCCAGGCCATCCGCATGGTGCTCCAGCGCCTCGTCATGGCGGGCGGCAAGGTGGGGCTCGCCTACCAGGCCCAGCGGGCCGAGTTCCCCGTGCACGTGGAAGACGGCACGAGGTTGTCCCTCAAGATGGCCGCCGAGGACGCCCAGAAGTGGGCCCTCAAGGCGGGTGACAGCGTGAGCCTCCGCCTCGAGGATCGCGGTCTGAAGTACGAGTCCGTCACGGCCTTCCAGGCGCCGGCCGTGCTGGACGGCGTGGAGGTGGTGAACCTGGCCATCCCCCGGGTGCTGCGCCGAGCCGACGCCCACCGCATGGCCTCCTTCATCCCCGATCCCGCCACCCGGGCCGCCTTCACCAACGCCCGCGGCGGCCTCTTCGATGGCGCCGTGAAGAGCTTCGGCCTGGAGGGCCTGGAGCTGGCCCTGCGGGACTCCAAGCAGAACATCCAGGAGGCCTTCCGCATGGGCGAGCAGAGCCTCGTGGACGTGCGGCTCACGGAGACCCTGCAACTGAAGGCCAAGACCACCGTCGCCTACTTCGGCGAGGACTACGTCGGCCTGAAACTCAACAAGGACAACGATCCCCGCCTGCTCAACCAATATCAGGCCTGGCTCCAGGAACAGGAGCGCATGCAGGCCCAGAAGGACAACGCCGACTTCAACCCCGCCGGGGTGGTGACGCCCCTCGTGCGGGCCAACCAGGCGGCCGTGCTGCCCAAGCTCCGGGTCCTGGTGGACAAGGAGCCCATGCTGCTCCTCCTCACGGAGAAGGCGGACTTCGCCCAGCGCATGGCCGAGGCCCTGGGCCGCAAGTTCGGCCTCGCCCACCTGGACTACGTGAAGGGGCCCCTCAAGGCGCAGCTGGGCGATCTGGCCTCCGAGGCCCAGCCTTGGGGTCGGGCCTGCCTGGTCCTGATGCACAACCAGCTCCGCCTCACGAGCCCCTTGGAGCTCTGCCGCCAGGTCATTGAGAAGGAAAAGTGCCCCCTGCCCGTGCTCCTGCTGGGAACGGATGAGGATGAGGACAAGAAGCGCCATCGGGCCCTCGAGGCCGGCGCCGTGGACTTCCTCGTGGTGGAGCCCTTCAAGGTGCTGCAGGTGCTGCGCAAGATCGACGAGATGGTGGCGCTCACGCAGTAGGTCCCAGGCGGGAGTCCGGAGCCATCAGCCCAGCTTCACGCTGCGTCCGCGCCAGTGGTTGATGCCGCGCAGGCGGTCCCAGAAGGCCCAGGCCTGACCCAGGGCGAGGCAGGGGCCCAGGAGGGGCCAGAGGGCCCATAGGAGGTCCATGGGACGGCGGGTGGCGCGCTGGGCCACATGACCCAGGAGGGCGGGGACGAGGAGCCAGAGGAGGAGGGCGAGGGCGGGGTACCCGGCGAAGGGCAGCCAGAGGGGCGCGAGGAAGGTGAGCAGGGTGGCTGCGAGGCCCAGGGGTGCCAGGGGCCAGAGGGGCAGGGCCATGGCGTTCTTGCGCATGGCCCGGATCACGGACCAGAGGCCGTGGTACATGCGCAGGTGCAGCATGGGGCCGCCCCGGGCCACGCGGTTGATGAAGCCCGCCGCTTTCGCGCGGCGGGCCAGCATCATGTCGTCAATGGCCTCCATCGGGGCGGCGGCATGACCACCGAGGGTGTCGTAGGCGCTGCGGCGGATCAAGGTGAAGGCCCCCACCCCGCAGAAGGCCGGGGACGTCGGGTCGGGCACCTTGTGCGGTGGCACGAGCACAAGGAAGCCTGCCGCCGCCAAAGGCAGGGCCAGGCGCTCGCCGGGCGTGACCACGTCCACGGCGGGCAGGAGGGCCAGCACGTCGGTGCGAGGCCCTTCCGCGAAGGCCAGGGCCCGGCGCAAGAGGCTGGGATCGGCCTGCACATCGGCATCCGCGAGCAGGAGCCAGTCCGCCTCCCGGGCCCAGGGGTGGGCCTGGGCGAGGTGCAGGGCGTGGTTCTTGCCGAGCCAGCCCGGGGGCAGGTCATCGTTGCGGAGCACCGCGAGCTGACGGGGATGGGCCGCGGCGAGCTGCCGCAGGAGGTCCGGCGTGGCATCCGTGCTGCCGTCGTCCACCACCACAAGGCGGAGGGAGCCGTGGTCCTGGGCCAGCCAGGAGGACACCGCGGCGTCGATCTCCCGTCCCTCGTCCCGGGCGGGCATCAGGAGGCAGACGGAAGCCCGCGATGAAGCAGCCTCCTCAGGGAGCTCCGGAAGGTGCGCATCGTGCCACAGCGCCAGGCCCAGGCCCGTGAAGGTGGGCAGGGCCGTGCCCCAGGCGATCCAGTCCAGCGCGCGCATGCCTCCAGGATGCCCGTAACGGGGAGCCCGAGCTCAGTCCCATTCCTGGGCAACGAGGTAGGCCACGGTGGTGGCCACGAGGGCGGGCACCACCAGCGAGGCCTGGGCGGTGGTCTCGGCGAGGAAGACCACGGGCACGAGCAGCGTGCCGTGGAAGGCGCCCGTGAGGGCCGTGGCGCCGAGCACCGTCATGAGCCCGCCGTAACCCGGCAGCAGCCAGGCATCGAAGGCGGCGCCCAGGGCCGCGCCCATGGCCGCGCAGGGCAGCCAGGTGCCGCCCACACCGCCCGAGGCGAGGGTGAGGGCGGTGGCCACGAGTTTCAGGGCGAGGAAGAGGAGGGCGAGTCGCAGGTCCGCCGGCACAGAGAGCAGGTGGTTGATGAGCTCCACGCCGCCCCCGAGGGTGATGGGCAGGTCGTGGAAGCGCAGGTGGCCGGGCATGAGGAGGGCGCAGAGGCCCAGGGCGCCGATGAGCCCGCGCCACTGCAGCGGCATGGGGGCCAGGGCCCGACGCAGCCAGGCCTGGAGGGCGCTGAAGGCACTGGACACCAGACCGCAGGCGAGCCCCAGGGGCAGGGCGTAGAGGATCTCCGTCCACCTCAGGCCATAGGGACGCCCCATCTGGATGAGGGGGCCGTGGCCCATGAGCGCCGCGAAGGCGAGGTAGCCACCCGCCGCCGCCACGAGGGGGCCGATGAGGTGTTCCGTCCGGAGGTTGCCATCATGCTCGGCGGCGAAGAGGGCGCCGGAGAGGGGGGCGCGGAACACGGCGGCCAGGGCCCCCGCGGCGCCGCTGGCCACCATGGTCCGCGCGGACGTGAGGAAGCGGCGCAGCGGGCGGAAGTGCACCGAGAGCGATGCCGCCGCCCGGTGCAACTGCAGGCCCAGAGCGGCGCCCAGCCACTTGCCGGGGCCTTCGAGGCCGCTGGAGCCGCCCAGCCCCACGGTGGCGGCGCAGGCGGCGGCCTTGATGAGGGAGGCCCGGAACGGGAAGGCGACGTAGGGGTCCGCGTGGCCCATGTGGATGTCCTCCGTCAGGCTCACTTCCCCCACCCCGCTGCGGGCGAGGAGGTTGGTGGCCAGGAAGAGCCCCACCAGGGGCAGGGCGAGGATCAGGTGGCTCGGGCCGAGGTGGTGGACGAGGAATTCCCCCAGGTGTTGGCTGCCGCGCACGGCCCAGGCCAGGATCCAGCCCGCGAGCACGCCCAAGGGGAGTACGAGCAGGAGCAAGCGCCGGGTGTGGGCGAGGAGGCGCAGGTTGCGGCTCCGAGTGGGCAGGAGGCGTTGGATCGCGAGGGGCACGGGATTCCTTCCGGATCTCCAGTGTGGCAGATTCATTGGCATGCCAACGAATCGGACCCGCGACACCGGAAAAGATGACCTCATTGAGGACGCCATGAACCACCTCCGGCGGATCGTCCGGGCCCTCGAGGTCTACTCGAAGGAGGTGGAGGCGCGCTTCGGACTCACGGGCCCCCAGCTCTGGGGCCTGTGGGAACTGGGGCAGGGCGGACCCATGGCCCTGAAGGACCTCGCGGCGCGCATGCAGCTGCATCCGAGCACGGTGGTGGGCGTCGTGGACCGGCTTGCGGATAAGGACCTCGTGGTGCGAAGGGTCGACCCCGAGGATCGCCGCCGCGTGAGCCTCACCCTCACGACCCAGGGCAAGGCCACCCTGCGAAAGGCCCCCCATCCGGCGCAGGGCCGCCTCGTTCACGGGCTGAAGGGCCTGTCTCCGCGCCAACGGGCGGCCATCCACAAGGCCCTCGCCACCCTCGTGAAGCTGATGGAGGCAGAGGACCTGGAGGCCCGATTCTTCTTCGCTAAACGTTGATCCCTCCCGGACCCCCGGCCAGGGGATCGGTCCGTTCACCCCGGGCTCCGTGCCGTTCGCGGGGGGTCGTGGGGCGGGGGGCCGGGCATGGTTGATGGCGCCGGACCAGGGCGGATCCTTCAAGGGTTCCGATGGCCCAGGCCCGGACGTGGACGGGCCGGAGCGCCCCCCGCGACTCTCGGGCCCCAACGACGGAGGAAGCCATGGCGACCTGCCTGCGCCCCCTCATCTGGGAGCGATCCGAAGCCTCGGTGGCCAACGATGTCCGCATCCGCCCCACGCGGGGGGAGGACCTCGCCCACATCCCCTCCCTCATGCGCCGCATCTACGCACCCCCTCAATTCGGGCCCGAGGCCGTGTGGTCGGAAGCGAGCCTCCGTTCCCACCTGCGCATCTTCCCCGAAGGACAGTTCGTAGCGGTGCTGCCCGGCGGGCGCCTGGTGGGGACGGCCACCTGCATGCGGGTGGCCCTGCTCAAGGCGGTGATGCCCCACACCTGGTCGGGCATCACGGGGCGCGGCACCCTGGAGACCCACGATCCCGAGGGAGATGCCCTCTACGGGGTGAACATCGCCGTGGATCCGCTCCTCCAGGGGATGGGCATCGGGCACGCGCTCTACCGGGCCCGGCTCACCGTGGGCCGTCGCCTGGGATGTTGCGCCTTCGTGGCCGGGGCGCGGCTGGCGGGCTACCGGCGCCATGACTACCTGAGCCCCGAGCAGTACCTCGAAGAGGTGCGGACCGGCCGTCTCTACGATCCCACCCTGAGCAAGCAGATGGCCCTGGGCTTCAGCCTGCGGGGTCTCCTCCGCAATTACGCCCCCGATCCCGAAACCCACGGCCATGCGGCCCTCATCTCGCTGCCCCTATGAGCCCGAGCCTCGGCATCCCCCCGTCCCATCCCCTCCGCCGCCAGGACGGCGATACCCAGTTCCTGGCCCGGGGCGCGAGCATCCTGAACACCCCCGTGCGGGTGCGGCCGCGGTCCCTGTCCGACCTCGCGGCGGCGCGGGACCTGCTCCGGCGGGCCTATCCACCCGGGTCGCAGGGCCCCTCCACCCTGTGGACGGAGGACCTCATGGCGCTCCAGGCGCGCCGCTTTCCGGAAGGGCAGTGGGTGGCCACCCGCGTGGACGGCCGCCTCATGGGCCTGCTGAGCACCCAACGGGTGGACCTCGCCCGGGCTCTGAATCCCCACACCTGGGAGGGGATCACGGCGGAGGGCACCCTAAGTGCCCACGAGCCCTTGGGGAACGCGCTCTACGGGGTGGGCATGGCCGTCGATCCCGCCTTCCAGGGGCTCGGCATCGGCCGCCTCCTCTTGGAGACCTGCCTGGAGGTGGCTGAACGCCTCGGGTGCTATGCGGCCCTCGGTGGCGTCCGCATGGCGGGCTATCGCCTTCACGCCCAGGACCTCAGCCCCCAGGCTTACCTCGACGAGGTGCGGGAGGGCCGCCTCTGGGATCCGGCCCTGAGCCGGTTCCGCGCCCTCGGCTTTGACCTTCTGGGGCTGCTGCCGGCCTACGCCACGGATCCGGAATCCGGGGGCTTCGCGGCCCTCATCCACCGGGCCATCTGAGCCATGCGGTTCAAGGCACCCAAGCCGATCCTCTCCCGTCCCGTCCGGGTCTGCAGCATCCAGTACGCCCTGCGCCGGGTGCAGGATTTCGATGCCTTCGCGCGGCAGGTGGAGGCCTTCGTGGACGTGGGGGACGACTACGACGCGGACCTCGTCATCTTCCCCGAGCTGCTGACGGCCCAACTCATCAGCACACTCCCTCCCGACTTCGATCCCGCAGAGAGCATGCGCCAAGTGGCGGAGCGATACACAGAGGACTACGACCGCCTGTTCCGCGGCTTGGCGAGCTCCTATGACCGCATCATCGTGGCGGGCACCCATCCGCGCCTGGTGGACGGGGCCCTGATGAACGTGGCCGCCACCTTCGTGCCCGGCCACCCGCCCGTGCTCCAGCCCAAGCTTCACCTGACCCCCACGGAACGGCGGGTGTGGCACTTCGCGCCGGGTCACGAGCTGCACGTGGTGGAGACGGACTTTGGGTCCTTCGCGGTGGCCATCTGCTACGACACCCAGTTTCCGGAGATCGGCCGCATCCTCGCCGAAAACGGGGTTCAGCTCCTGCTGGTGCCCTACCTCACCGATGATCGGCGCGGGTGGGCCCGGGTCACCACCTGTTCCCGGGCCCGGGCCATGGAGAACCAGGTTTTCGTCGTCACGGCGGGGATGGTGGGCAGCCTGCCCCTCATCACCGACCTCACCGCCCAGTACGCGCAGAGCGGCATCTACACGCCCGCCGATTACGCCTTCCCCCAGGATGGTGTGGCCACGGAAGTGGCCGTGAACGCGGAGATGGTGGCGGTGGCCGACCTGGATCTCTCCCTGCTGGATCAGGTCCGGCGGGATGGCAGTGTCCTCAACCATCGGGACGCGGCGGAGGACGGTCTGCATGTCCGCTTCGATGGGCGGGTGATCGTCCACCGCCTCCCCTGGAGTTCGAAGGGCGAAGCGTGAGGGAGGGGCCCTCCCGAAGGGGCTCTCCGGAGGCTGGTTCCGGAGAGCCCTTGGTTCGGGGGAAGGTCAGCTGCGGACCTTTACCGTCTCCGCCTGCTTCGCCGTGGGGGCGGTGGCGGCCTTGGCGCGGGCCTCCTCGTACTCGGGATCCACGGCGGGTGGGATGAGGGAGGTGGCCTTGGTGCGGAGCTTGGCCACCTTCGCGCCCAGGGCCTGGAGTTCCCTCAGGCCGTGGACC
The DNA here is from genome assembly GCA_035254125.1 of Holophagaceae bacterium. Lineage (GTDB taxonomy): Bacteria > Acidobacteriota > Holophagae > Holophagales > Holophagaceae > JAFDVN01. The sequence goes on from DATFAX010000047.1 coordinate 9,527, forward strand.
ACGGCCCGGCGGGCCTCCTGGGCCTCCTTGGCGAAAGCGGGGCCCCAGGGATCCACGGGCACCGGTCCGTGGGGGCCGAGCACCCAGAGGGGGCCATCGGCGAGGCTGCCGATGAGGAAGTTCACCAGGGTCTCGTCGAGGCCGTGGATGAGGCGGAACGGGTGCACCCGGAGGTAGACCGGCGTGGAGGCGATGCCGTTGGCCACCACCACCAGCTCGTAGTCCCCGGGATGGAGGCCCAGGGGCACCTTGAATTGGGTGCTGTGGATGACGGTGCCCGTGGCCACGCCCATGGTGCTGTGGTCGAAGGTCTTGCAGTAGCGCACCTGCCCCGTGTGGATGTTGCGGAGCCGGACGAGGGGGTAGTTCGTGGCCGCGGAGGAATCATCCCCGTAGCCCACGGCCTGGGAGAGGCCGTTCAGTTGGCGCCCCTGCAGGGTGTAGGTGTAGAGGGGACGCACGTCCGTGGGATGGGACGTGATGGAGGGCCTCCAGGCGGGATCGGGTCCCCCGGAGGGCGTGTAGACGTGGAGGGCGGCGGATCCCGCGGCGAAGAGCACCTGGCCCGTGGGCAGGAGCATCATGCGGCCCACGAAGGGGGGGCCGCCCGCATTGGGGGGATCGGGGATGCGGTGGAGGTTCGTGCCGTCGAACTCGAAGAAGGAGGTGGGGCCGAGGAAGTCGCCGAAATTGCCCGTGACGGGGCCGGCGACGCAGAGCACGTTCCCGTTGGGCAGGAGGCAGGCGGGGGCGTCCTTGGCCCCGAGGGTGTGGCCCGCGGCGTCGTGGGGGAAGTCCGGCCCGGGGCTCCAGGTGCCTGGCTGGCTGGCCAGGGCGGGCGGTGTGTACAGGGCGTTGTGGCCCGTGGCCCCGATGTTGAAGACCCGGCCGTCGGGCAGGAGGAGGGCGGGGCCGATCTCGATGGAGGCGGGCTCCACGAGGTCCTGGGGCAGGGTTCCCGCGCTCACCCAGATGTCCCCGGGGGCCAGGTACTTCTCCGCCTTCGGATGGTGCGTGCACTCCACGCTGAGCACAGTCTGATCCGGGAGGAGCACCCACGACTCCTCGGAGCTCCGGTCGTCCTTGCTGGCGCCGGGCTCCCAGACATTCGTCTCCGGGTCGTAGATGGCCGTGCGGGTGTCATCCAGGTTGCCGAGGAAGAAGCGGCCATCGGGCAGGAGGCTGCAGGCGGCGTCGCCGATCCGCATCCAGCCCGGAGGGGCGGCGATCTCCGTCCAGGTGTCCAGGGCCGGATCGTAGATCTCCGCCTTGTTGGTCTCGGACCCGCCGTTGCTGTATTCGCCGCCGGCCACGAGCACGCGGCCGTCCTTCAGCACGGCGGAGGCGTAGTAGAGGCGGGTGAAGTGCATGGGCGCCAGGCTGGACCAGGTGCCGTTCATGTAGTCCCCGAAGGCGTCGGGACTGAGCTTCCACCAGTTCAGGCCCCCGCCTTCCTGGCACATGACGGTGCCGTCGGTGAGCAGGAACATGGTGCTCGCGGCGAAGGTGGGCTGGTGCGTGAGGGGGGTCCAAATTCCGGGCATGACTTTCCTTTCTGGAGCGGGCGCTCCATGGGGTGGGGGGGATGGGCATCAGGCGCGGGGAAACGGCGGTGCGGGGGCGGGGAGTGGTTGTGGCAGGGCCCCTCCGGGGCGCAGCCGGTCTGACCGGCGTCACGCGGGGAGGATCGGATCCGGAACAACGCCATGAAACCTCCGTGAGGAGGTGCTTCTCGTTACGCGAGGGCCGTTGGGACGACGGGGTCTCCCCGCACGGCAGGGTCCAGGCGAGGCGCTCCTGCGGGGAGGTGGACCCCTCAGGATGGTCCGATCCCTCCATCCCGCAAGTTCAAGTTCATGTTAATTCGATGTTGTAAAAAGACTGGATTCCAAGGGGAAGGTCGCCTCAGTAGCTGTAGCGCCCCACGAGGGGGCGGAGCTTCTCGGCGGTGGCGGCCGGCACGTGGGCGGGCTGAGTCATGAGTGCGAATTTCAGGGCGTGGCGGGCCGGCTCGTCGGCGGGGGCGCCTTCCGCCAAATCCTGCACCACGGTGCGCAGGAGGGACTGGGCCTTGTCCACGTTGGCGGCCATCACGGCGAGCACGTCGTGGGTTTCCACGGCCTCGTCGTCCTTCCAGGCGTCGAAGTCGGTGACCAGGGCGATGCAGGCCCACACGAGCTCCGCTTCGCGGGCCAGCTTGGCCTCGGTGGCCTGGGTCATGCCGATGAGGTCGGCGCCCCAGGCCTGGTGGAGGCGGCTCTCGGCGCGGGTGGAGAACTGCGGGCCCTCCATGTTCACGTAGGTGCCCACCTCGGGCAGGGGCAGACCTAGGCGGGCGGCAGCCCCCTGGAGCTTGGCGCGCAGCCAGGCGGAGGTCGGTTCCGCGAAGCCCACGTGGGCCACGAGACCCTCCCCGAAGAAGGTGCTGGCGCGCAGGTGGGTCTTGTCCATGAACTGCGTGGGCACGCAGAGGGTGCCCGGGTGCAGGTGCGGCTGGAGGCTGCCCACGGCGGAGACGGAGAGGAGGATCTCTACACCCACGGCCTTCAGCGCCCAGATGTTGGCGCGGTAGTTCACCTCGGAGGGCGTGAGGCGGTGGCCCTCGCCGTGGCGGGGGAGGAAGGCCACGGGCACGCCCTCCAGGGTGCCGAGCACGACGGGGCCGCTGGGGGCGCCGAAGGGCGTGGCCACCTCGCGGCGTTCGGAAACCACCACCCCGGGCATGCCGTAGAGTCCACTGCCGCCGAGGATGCCGATGGGAGCCGTCATGAAAACCTCGGATCGCGAAGAACGCGAATAAAGGCGCGAATGGCGCGAATTCATTCTGATCTATTCGCGGGTTTCGCTCCATTCGCGATCGGAAATCCTGCCCCTAGAACCGCGTTGTGACCCCCACGGCGAAGGCCATGTCCGCGGTGTTCTCGTTGTGGGAAATGTTGTTCACGTAGCGGAAGGTGGCGAAGGCGCGGGGCGACCAGAACCAGTGCAGGCCCAGGTCGTGGGTGAAGGCCGGGCGGTGGAAGGTGGCGCCCTCGATGCGCCGGGCGAAGCCGCTGAGCACCTGGAGCTGGAGGTAGGGTTGCAGGCGCTTGCGGGTGCGCCACCGGAGCCCCAGGTGCCCGGCCAGTTCGTCCCGGAAGCCGATGGCTTCATAGGCGGCGCTGCCCGTGGCCCGGTGGGTGTAGGCGCCGCCGAAGGTGAGCTGGTGACCCGGGGCGAAGTCCCACCAACCCGTGGCCCCCAGCTGCGTGTCCCAGCCGCTCTGGTACACGTCGTAGGTGGTCGTGAGGGGTGGCTTCACGGAGGCGGTGAGGCTCAGCCCGCCTTCGGCACCTGAGACCAGCTGGTGCACGATCCCGAGCACGGGATCCTGGGGCTTCCGCGTGATGGGATCGTCCGAGTAGAAGGTCACCTGCCCGTGGGACATCATGGCCACCACCAGCTGGTTCCGGGCCACGAGGTCCCGCCCCCACTGGCGGAAGCCGAGCCCCGCGTGGAAGCGCTCGATGGTGGAATCCAGGATGCCGCCGGAGTGGCTGACCCAGGCCCACTGCAGGAAGGCGTCCGTGCGGGGGCCGAGGCCCGTGCGCACGTCCAGCGTCGTGCGGAGCACCTCCTCGTCGAACCAGAAGGCGAAGGGCAGCTGGGGGTAGTCCGCGGCGTGTTGCGTCCAATAGGCCCGGGTGAGCTGGATGCGGCCCTGCAGATCGCGCGGCGGGCCGTTCTTGATGGCGTCGCTGAACTCGAAGACGTTGCCCCGGGCGCTGTGCAGGGCCACCTGCCAGCGGCCGGTGCCCAGGGGCTTGGGCGACAGCGGCTGGTAGGTGAGCGGGATCAGCTGGAGGGGGAAGAGCTCCCGGGTGGGCGCCACGCCGGGATCCATGGGCTCCGCCTCCTGGGCGGACAGGCACAGGCCGACGGCGGCCAGGGTGGCGACTTGGAGCATGGAGGGCATGCGACCAGTCTAAGCGAGGTCAGTCGGGATCTTCTGTCAGGAGCGCCAGGAGGGCCTCGGGGCTGAGGCGGGTGCCACCTTCGCCCGCGGTGAGGATGCTCTCGGCCAGTTCGCGCTTCTGGTGGTGCAGCTTGACGATGCGGGCCTCCAGCGTGCCCTTGGCCACGAGGCGGTACACGGTGACGGGGCGCAGCTGCCCCATGCGGTGGGCGCGGGAGCTGGCCTGATCCTCCACGGCGGGGTTCCACCAGGGGTCGAGGATGATCACGTAGTCGGCGGCGGTGAGGTTGAGGCCCGTGCCGCCCGCCGTGAGGCTGATGAGGAAGAAATCCCCTTCGCCCTCCTGAAAGGCGTTCACGGCCTGGGCCCGCGCGCGGGTGGGGGTGGATCCGTCGAGGTACTGGAAGGGGATCCCCTCCGCTTCCATCCAGTCGCGCACCAGGTGGAGGTGATCCACGAACTGGCTGAAGACGAGGGTGCGGTGGCCCCCCTCGCGCAGTTCCTCCGCCAGCTCCTGGAAGGCCTCCAGCTTGGAGGCGGGGCCGGACCAGCCGGGCATGGCGAGGGAGGGATGGCAGCAGGCGCGCCGCAGCTTCATGAGCTGGGCGAGCATCTTCACGCTGCGCTGGCCCGGGGGCTGCTTCGCGGCGTCGGCGAAGTCCTCCAGGGCCTGGCGGCGCAGGGCTTCGTAGAGGGTGGCCTCCTCCCGGGAGAGCTCCACCTCGCGCAGGATCTCCGTGCGCTCGGGCAGGTCCTCCAGCACCTCGGCCTTGGTGCGGCGCAGGAGGAAAGGGCGCACGAGGCGCTGCAGGCGGTGGAGGGCCTCCTTGTCCTTGTCCCGCTCGATGGGGCCCGCGAAGCGGCGCTGGAAACGGTCGCGGCTGCCCAGGAGCCCCGGGTTCAGCACCCGGAAGAGGCTCCACAGCTCCCCCAGGTGGTTCTCCAGGGGGGTGCCCGTGAGGGCGAGGCGGAAGGTGGCCTTGAGATCCGCGGCGGCCTGGCTGCGCTTGGCCTGGGCGTTCTTGAGGGCCTGGGCCTCATCCAGCACGAGGGTGTTCCACTCGACCCCGGCGAAGGCCTCCGCGTCCCGCTGCAGCAGCCCATAGGAGGTGAGCACCACATCGCGTTTCCCGAGCTTGCGCAGGAGGCCGGCGCGGTCTGCATCGTGGTAGCGGTGGAGTTTGAGCGAGGGCGCGAAGCGCGCGGCCTCCGTCTCCCAGTTGGCCATCACGGAGGTGGGGGCGACCACGAGGGCGGGCCCACCCCCGCTGCGCGCCGCGGCTCGGTGGAGGAGGAGGGCCAGCGTCATCACCGTCTTGCCCAGGCCCATGTCATCGGCGAGCACGGCCCCGGCCTCCCAGGCTGCCATGCGGACGAGCCACTGGAACCCCTCCAGCTGGTAGGGCCGCAGCTCGGCCACGAGCCCCTTGGGGGCCGGGGCCTGCACGGCGAAGGCCTCGCGGTAGCGCGCGATGAGGCCGTGGAAACCCTCGTCCCCCTCCAGTTCCTCGCCCACCAGGGGCGCCGCGAGGGCGGGCAGCCGCCAGCTCTTGCCGTGGGCTTCGCCAAAGGCGGAGAGATCACCCAGGCGCTTGCGGAAGGCGGCGGTGAGCGCGAGGAACCGTCCTTCGCCCAGCTCCACGAAGCGGCCCGTCTGACCCTCCACGAGACGCAGCAGCTCTGCGAGCGAGAGGGTCTTGCCGTCGTCCAGCCGCAGCTCGCCGCTGGCCTCCAGCCACCCGCCCCCGCCCTTGGCGCTGACGCGGAAGCCCTGGCCGCCGATGCGGCCCGCGAGCTTGAGCACGGCCCCCTCGGGCCAGTGAGCCTGAACCCGGTCCCGGAGCACGTCCACGGCCTCCAGCAGCTCCAGGGCCTGGGCGGGTTCGGGCACGTGGAATTCATCGAGGCCCTCGCCGCCCTCCGCCAGGGCGGGGCAGATTTCCAGCAGGGCGTCCAGGCGGGCGCGCTCATCGGCCAGGTCGCGGCCCGCCTGCAGGAGCCGGCCCTCCACACCGGCCACCACGGTGGGGCCGCCTTCGCCCGGGCGCAGCCAGGGCCCCCCGGGGATGGGCCGGGTGCGGGCGGAGACGCGCAGCCCCCGGCCCGCAGGCTGGAGGATCAGGTGCAGGGTGGCGTCGCCCTCCAGCGCCTCCGCCGCGGTGCCCTGGAGGGGCGTGTCGCCCTGCACGGGGAAGTGGCGGACGAGGCGGGGCAGCAGCGCTTCCAGGCGTGGGGTGGCCTCCGGGGGGATGGCCACGCCAGCACCCAGCAGGGCCGCGGCCCGGCGCTGGGCGGGCTGGAACCGGATCACCCGCAGCCGATCCTCCTGCAGATCGATGCGGCAGGCGCCCGAGATCGGGGGTGCCGGATGCAGGCGGAGCATGCGGCCTCCGGTCCCTTCCTCCATGCGCAACGCCGGATTGCCCAGCTCCACCTGCACGGCCCGAGGTTCCTTGAGGCCGGGGCCCTCCCGGAATACGAAGGGATGACCGGCGAGGCGCGTCACCACCGCGGCGTAGTCGTCCTGGGTGGGCAGGGGGAAGGGCCCCGACTCCATGAGGTCCCGCCAGGCGTCCAGGGCGCGGTAGTCCTGGGACTGGAGCCAGGAATCGTCCTCGGGACTGAAGGCACGGCTCACCTTGGGGAGCTGCCCCTTGGCCCACCCGCGGGGCCCCCGCTTCTGATCCCGGGGTTCCACGCCGCAGAGATCGCCGTCGGCATCCAGGGTGAGGATCCAGGCGAGGCGGCGGGGCCGTTCCTGGGCGGGGGCTTCGGGCCGCGTGAGGGCCTCGAGGGCCTCCAGGGCCAGTTCCCAGGCGGGCGTGGGTTGGATCCACCGGGCGAGCCCGAGACCAGGCGCTGACGGCGCGGCGGGCTCCAGGATGAGGTCCAACTCCGGGCGGCCCCAGGCGGCGGGGGGAAGGTCTTCGCGAAGCTGGCGCAGGTGGGCTTCGAGGGCCGGGGGCAGGGCGTGGTGATCCCAGGCGAAGGCCGCGCCCACGAGGAGGCATTCCAGGGGCGTGCCGCCTTGCTGCGTGAGGTCCGCGGCGAGATCCTCAAGGCGATGGGGGGCCCGGGGCGGGATCTCCAGGATCTGGGCGAGGCGATGGGCGGCCCCCATGAGCGGATCCCGGACAGCGGATTGACCGGCCAGCCACGTGGCGGCCTCCTCCCGCCGGGACGGGGCCGCCTTGAGGATGGCGAGGGCGTGCAGCAGACCACCCAGGCCGAAGAGGCCGCAGCGGCGGCGGTGCCGTTCCTTGCGTTCCTCCACGAGGCGGGCGTCGAAGGCCGTGAGGGCCTGGGGGGCGCGGCCGTCGAGGAGGTCCAGCCAGCCCTTGAGCGTCTTGGCGGTCCCCACGGACTGGAGGCGGCCCAGGGCGGCCCGGGCCCGGGGGCGATCGCCTTCGAGCAGCGCGAAGTGGGGCTCCAGGAAGGTGGTGACCTCCGGATCGCCCATCGCCAGGATGGCCGCAATGCGGGCCTGGCCGCGGCCAAGGTCCTGCACGGCGAGGAGCCAGGCTTCGTAGCCCGCCAGGCGGCGCACCTGGGGATCGAGGGCCTCCCACACGCCGGGGCAGCGGGGATCCAGGAAGGTGCCGAAGAGCTCCGGGTAGGGGCCGGGGCCCCGCTCGTCCACGAGGCGGCGGTGCAGGTCCAAAGCTGGATGGTGCTGCCCCAGCAGGGCGCGCAGTCGGAGCTGGATGAGGGCCTGGTCCCGGGGAAACGGACCATCGGGGAAGTGCCAGGCCGCATCTGCCTTGAAGGTGTGGGCGAGGCGCTCGAAGCGCTCCGTCTCCAGCAGGTGCTCGAGCATGGGCGCGTGCAGCTCGCGGCGCAGGCGCCAGCGGTTCCAGCGCTGGGTGAGCAGGCCCGCCTTCACCAGGGGTGCGAGGTAGGCGGGTTCCCGCCAGGTGGGCAGGGCCTGGCGCAGGCCCAGGTAGGCGGCCGCGCGGGCGGCGAGGTCGCTTTGGAAGAGGCCCTCGGGGCAGGCGGCCAGCAGCTCGGTGATCGCGCGATGGTGGGGATCCAGGGACGGCAGCACTTCGCGCAGGGACGGCATCGCCTGATTCTACGCCGCCCGGGCGCGCCGACTGCCACGCGGGGGATGGCAGAAGGGGCCGGGATCCCCTCGCGGATTCATGTCCGGGGCAGGGCCTTGTCGCCGAGGTGGAAATCCAGACCCCACACGTCCTGAACCTTCGTGATGTCCCCGGGGATCAGCTGCAACGGGGAGGTGAAGCCGGGGCCCGCCACCACGGCGGAGTGGTACTCGCCCTCCTCGCCACACGCATCGCAGCCGTGGGCCTCGATCTCCTCCACCAAGGCGGAGTCCAGGGTGCGGCCGAGGAATTCCATGGGCAATCGGCCCGCGCGCACGGCCACGAGGCGCGCCTGGAAGCCCGCGCCAAGGAGCTCCCCCACCAGCTTCCGCCGCGGCTCCAGCCAGAGCGGGAGGTGGGGGATGAGCCCCGCCTCCGCGCAGACCTTCTCCTCCCACTCGAGGTGGGCCTGGAGGTCGATGTCGCCGAAGACGGCCACCTCGGCGCCCAGGGCCCTGGCTTCCAAAAGCTTGGCGATGAACACCTGCTCGTAGCCCTCCCACGTGGCGTGGCCCTGGATCAGGGGCAGGCCCAGGGCCTCCGCCTGGGCGGCGAGCACCTCGGGGCGCAGGCCATGGCTGCGGCTGCGTTCGCCATCCTCCTTGAACATGGTGAGGAGGGCCACGGGCCGCAGGCCCGCCTGCACCGCCCGGTGGAAGGCGAGGGCGCTGTCCTTGCCGCCGCTCCAGGAGCAGACGAAGGGGGTTCCGGGAATCAGGGTGTTGTTCACTTCAACCTCACGGCGCAGCCGGCGACCATCAGGAAGGCCTCATCGGCCGCCGCCGCCGTGGCCTGCCCCAACCAGCCCGCGAGGTCGCGCCAACGGCGGAGCATGGGGCTCTCGGGCACAGGGCTCCAGCCCACCTCGTTCCCGACGATGACCCCGGGGTAGGGCGCCTCGCGCAGGGCGGTGAGGATGCGCTGCCACTCCGCGAGGAGCACGTGGTCCTGCCAATCCAACCGCGCGGAGAGCCAGAGGGTCTGGCAGTCGAAGAGGAGTCCCGAGGGCGGAGGGTTCACCTGAGCCAGGGCACCCACCACGTCCTCCGGAGCCTCCAGCGTGCGCCAGGCGGGGCGCTCGGCGCGGTGGCGGGCGATGCGATCCTGCATCTCGGGGTCGGCGCCCCGGGGGTCGAAGGTGGCGAGCACGACGACCTGGTCACCGAAAGGGGCGGCCAGCTCCACCGCGCGCCGGCTCTTGCCGCTGCGCACCGGGCCCGTGAGGTAGGTGAGCTTCCCCATTAGAGCGTGTCTTGAAATTCGCGAGGGTCGCGCGAAGGGCGTCGGCCGAGTGAGCCAAGGCGGCCGACTGAAGCCATACCGGGCGTACGGCGAGGGAGGCCAACGCTGGATCGCGAGAGCCGCCGCCCTTCGCCCTCTGGGTTGGCCATCCACCGCTCCCCCAGCGGCGTCACGCTGCTTGGCCGATGCGCAAACATCGGCCTGCGCAGCCTTCCTTGCTGGATGAAGCGGTTGATGGTCAACGCGACCCCCGTGAATTCCAAGACACGCTCTAAAACTCCAGTCCGGCCTGGGCCTGGATGCCCTGGGCGAAGGGATGCTTCACTTCGCGCATCTCGGTGACGAGGTCGGCCACCTCCAGGAGGGCCTGGGGTGCGCCCCGGCCGGTGATGACCACGTGCTGGGATTCGGGCCGCGTGGCCAGGGCCTCCAGCAATTCCTCCACGGGGAAGTAGCCGTACTGGAGCACCACGTTGAACTCGTCCAGGAAGAGGAAGTGCAGGTCGGGATCTGCGAGGTGGCGTTGCACGATCGCCCAGCCCTCGCGCACCCGGGCGATGTCCGCCGCGCGGTCCTGGGTGTCCCAGGTGAAGCCGTCGCCGCAGCGGTCCCAGGCGAGTTGCCCGGGGAAGGCCAGCACCAGGGCCGTCTCCGCCGTGGGCTGCTCACCCTTGATGAACTGCACCACTGCGCACTTGAAGCCGTGGCCCAGGCTGCGCACGAGCATGCCCACGGCGGCCGTGCTCTTACCCTTGCCGTTGCCCGTGTGCACGAGCACGAGGCCCCGGCGGTCCGTGGCGGCCTTCATGCGGGCCCGCATGGCCGCCTGCAGCTTCTTCATGCGCTCGGCGTGGGCTTCGTCGGTCATCAGGGCAGCTCCAGGACGAGGCCGGGCAGGGTGCGCGCCTTCACGCCGAACACGGATTGGATCCGTTCGGGGGTGAGGGCCTCCTCGGGCTTGCCCTGGGCCACGAGGCGGCCCTGCTGGAGGATGAGCACGCGATCCATGCAGTGGGCCACCCGCAGGTCGTGGATGCTGAGCAACATGGTGCGGCCCTGCTCCGCGAGGCGCTTGGCCAGCACGAGCACCTCCAGCTGGTGGCGCACGTCCAACTGGGCCAGGGGCTCATCCCACAGCTGCAGGGGCGCTTCGGTGGCGAGGGCCCGGGCGAGCATCACGCGGGCGCGCTCGCCGCCGGAGAGCCGCGTGACGGGGCGGTCGGCCAGCTGCACGAGGTCCAGGGCCGAGAGGGCCTCCTCCACGCCCACGCCATCGTCGCCGTGGGCGTGGCGGCCCATGGCCACCACCTCCCGCACGGGGAAGTCGAACTCGAAGCGGCTCTCCTGGGGCACCCAGGTGCAGGTACGGCCCCGCTCCACCATGGGCAGGTTGGAGAGGTCGCGGCCCCGCCAGGCCACGCGGCCCGTGGCTTCCAGCAGGCCGCCCAGGGACTGGAGCAGCGTGGATTTGCCGGCGCCGTTGGGGCCCACCACCGCGGCCAGGCAGCCTTCGGGCAGGTCCAAGTCCAGGGGACCGAGGCGGCCAGACACGGCCAGGGCGCGGGCTTCCAGGGCGGTCCTCATGGGTGCGACCTTCGAGACACGGAGCTCACGGAGGAGGCGGAGAACACCGAGAGGCGGGAGAAAAGAGGCGCAGGATCGGAGGTCCGCCGGCGGATCAATCCATGGCTCCTTCCCCTCCGCGTCCTCCGTCCCCCCCCGTGATCTCTGTGTCTGTTCAGCTTCATGCCGGCCTCCGCCGCAGGAGCCAGAGGAAGAACGGGCCGCCCACCAGGGAGGTGACGACGCCCAGCTTGAGGGTGAAGATCCGGCACACCAGATCGCAAGCCAGCACGAAGGCCGCGCCGCCGAGCATGGAGAGGGGGAGCAGGCGGCGGTGGTCAGGGCCCAGCACGAGGCGCAGCATGTGGGGCACCACGAGGCCGACGAAACCCACGACGCCGCCCACGGCCGTGGCCAGGGCGGTGAGGATGGTGGAGAGGGCGAGGAGGCCGCGGCGCAGCTTTGGCACGTCCACGCCGAGGCTCTGGGCGGAGGTCTCGCCGAGACTGAGGAGGTTGGTGGCGCGGCCCAGGGGCAAGAGGAGGATGCAGGCGACCAGGGTGCCGGGCAACACCATCCATACGTGGTCCCAGGTGCGGTCCTCCAGACCACCCATGAGCCAGAAGAGGATCTGGGCACTGCGCTCGTAGAGGCCGGCGCTGCTCATGAGCACGTAGCTCGTGAGGGCCCCGAGGAAGGCGTTGAGGGCCACGCCGGAGAGGAGCAGGCGCTCCATGCCCGCGCCGCGGCGGCTGAGCAGCAGCACGGCCCAGGTGGCGCCGAAGGCTCCGACCATGGAGGCCAGGGGGAGCGGGAGGAGACCCTTGCCGGCCCAGCCCAGGGCGATGGCCAGCACGGCGCCCAGCGCCCCGCCGCTGCTGACACCCAGGAGCCCAGGGCTCGCCAGCGGGTTGCGGAAGAAGGCCTGCATCACCGTACCCGAGGCGGCCAGGGCGGCCCCCACACTCATGCCCACCAGGGCGCGGGGGAGCCGGATCTGGAAGAGAATCGTGTGGGCCAGCTCGTCCTGGCCGCGCAGGCCCGCCCAGATGCGGGCGGGGGAGAGGGGCATGTCGCCCACGCCCAGCGCCGCCACGAGCATCAGCCCCAGGAGGAGGGCCGTGACGGGCATCGCCAGGCGCGCGGGCTTCACCGGAAGGCCTCCGGATGGAGCTGGCGGGCGAGCAATTCATAGCCGTTGATGCGCAGGTGGCTCACGCTGCTGAGCAGGTGGCCGGGGATCAGCGCGCAGCGGCCCTGCTGCACGGCGGCCAAGTGCTTGAAGGGGGCCAGCGTGCGGAAAGGGGCCAGGCTCTCGACGCAGGAGGTGCCGCCGAGCACGAGCACTTCCACGCGCCAGCCGAGCATCTGCTCCCCCGGGGTGGGGGCGTGCCCCTTGAGGCCGGCCTCCGCGGCGACGTTGATGGCCCCGGCGTGGTCGCAGAGGTCCTGGAAGGTGGTGCCGCTGCCGCCGGTGTAGCCGTAGGTGGAGGGGGCCATCACCCGCACGGGTTTCAGCCCCTTCAACCGGGCGGCCAGCGCGTCCACCCGCTGCCGGCAGGCGTTGATGAGGGCCTCGGCCCGCTCGGGATGGCCCACGGCCTGCCCCACGAGGCGCAGGTTGGCGTAGGCGTCCTCCAAGGACTCATAGCGTTCGATGAAGCAGACCTTCACGCCTGTGCGACGCACTTGGGCCACCAATTCGGGGCGGCTGTAAGAGGTCATGAGCACGAGGTCCGGCTTGAACTTGAGGATGTCCTCGGCGTCGCCGCCCTTCAGCTGGGGGAAGGCCGAAGCCTCCCTGGCCACGCCGCTGAAGTCGGCGTTGCGGCTGATGTGGCTGAGGGCGGCCACCTGGCCGGGATCGGCGAGGGCGAGCAGGAGTTCATCCGTGCCGACAGCCTGGGAGACCACGCGCCGGGGGCCTGTCCCACCTCCCCCGCGTGCCGCGCTGGGAGCGCCGGGCAGTGCCTCGCCAGGAAGGCGAGATGAGCCTAGTGGTTCTAGGCGACTCGAGCCTGACGCCGTGGGGCGCTGCCCGCCGCCCCAGCCCGGAGGGACGCCTGCAGGCGTCGCGGCACGAGGGGGAGGTGGGACAGGCCCCAGCGGCGGCCCGCCGAAGCAGGCCACCACGCAGAGGAGCAGGGCGAGGAGCGCGCGCATCTCAGAGACGGTAGCGCAGCTCGAGGCTCCACGTGGGGCCCGGGGCGGGGAAGCCGTAGATCTGGGAGGCATCGTTGCGCTGGTCGTAGGTGCGGGCCAGCCAATCGGCCCGGGTGATCCGGGGCTGAAGCAGGTGTTCGCCGCGCAGCCCCAGGCTGAGGCCAGGGCGGAAGGTCCACGTGCCCAGCAGGGCCAGGTCCGAGAAGTGGGTCCGGTTGGCACCGTAGACGGGGGAGAAGGTGCTGTCGTACCCGTAGTACTCGTAGTGGTGGCCCGACTGGCTGAAGCGGCCGGAGGCCTCGAAGGGGCCGCGCTTCCAGCGGCCCGAGAGCCCGTAAATGAAGAAGGGCCGACGCAGGACGCCCGCCGCGGTGAGCTGCTGCGGGCCGGGGGCGCTGAGGTCCCGGGCTTCCTGGCTGCGGACGAAGCCCTCCACCTCCCAGTCCGTCGCCTGGTAGGAGAGGGTGGACTCGAGGCCCTGGATGCGGAGGTCGTGGGAGTTCACATAGTCGTAGGTGGCGAGGTCGAAGCTCACCAGCGTCTCGAAGGTGGTCCGGCTCGCTTCCAACCGGGCGGTCCAGGGGCCGTCGTGCCAGCCTGCGCCCAGCTGCAGGAACTTGCTGCGTTCGTTCTGCAGGCGCTCGTAGGCCCCCGGGAGGGCCTGCTTGGCGTGGTAGAGCTCCGCTTGCAGGAAGGGCACCGTGAAGCCCGTGCCACCTGACGCGTAGAGGCGGAACGTCGGAGCGACGTCGAGGTTAGCGCCCAGGCGAAAGGTGGTCTCCCCGGAGGTGCCCTCGGGCAGCGGGGTGGCGCCGGTGTAAGTGAAGGACTGGCGGTCCCGCTGGGCCCGGAGGCCGTATACGAGGCGCAGGGCGGGAACGGGGACGCTCTGGATTTCCAGGGTGGCCCCCAGGTGGCGGCCCGCGGCGCGGTCCGTGCCACTGGGGTACCCGGGGGTGGCGGCGAATTCCTCGTAGGCGTCCAGGGCGAGGCTCGCGCCCCACTGGGCGCTGGGTTCCCAGCGCAGCAGGGCGCCGGCCTGGTTGCGGCGGCTGTCGTAGCCATCCTGGCCCCCGAGGTAGGCCGGCTCCCGGCGGGTCTGCAGGGCTTGGCCGAGGCTCAGTTCGCCGCGGAAGGTGGCGCCGAAGGTGGTGCTGAGGCGGGCCGTGAGCTGTTCGTTGCGGAGGGAGCTCTCGCGGCCCGCGTCGTAGTCGGCATCGGTGCGGGGCAGGTCCAGGTTGGCGCTCTTAAGGGGCACGGGGATGCCCTCGTAGGCGTTTCGGTAGCTGGCGGTGACGAGGGTTTCCTCGCCCAGTTGCTGGCCAAGGGAGATGAAGGAGGTGGCGCTGCGGAAGGGGTTCTCCGTATCCGTGGGCGCATCTTCCCGGAGGGCCTCGGCACCCACGCGCACCCAGCCGCCGGCCCAGGCGTAGGCGCCACTGAGGGCTCCGGCGCGGTGGCCGCGGGTGCCCGTGGCGAGGAGCGTGCTCGCGGAGAACCCCTCCTTGGGCGTGCCCCCCGTGTAGAGGGCGATCACCCCGCCCTGGGCGTCCGCGCCGTAGAGCGTGGAGGCGGGGCCGGTGAGCACCTCCACCCGCTGGAGCCCCGCCAGACTCAGGCTGTTGGGGTTCACGGCGCCGAGGCCCGAGGCGTCGGTGAGGCGCAGGCCATCCAGCAGGACCACCACGTCCTGGGGGCGGCTGGCGCCGAGGTAGAAGGAGGCGGCGCTGCCGGGCCCGCCGTTGCTCATGATCTGGCCGGGGAAGAACTGCGTGAGCAGCTCGCCGAGGGTCTTGGCGCCGCTCTGCTCGATCTGGGCCTCGGTGATGACCTTCACGGGGTTGGGCGTCTTCGCCAGCTCCACGGGGATGGTCTCCGCGGTGATGGTGACCGTGGCCGAGGCCTCGCCCTTGGCTTTCGGTTTATCGCCATCGTCGGCGCGCGCCGCCAGGGGAAGGGCGGCCGCACCGGCCACCAGGATCAGGGAAAGGGAACGCAGGCCCATCATGCCTCCACGCATGAAGCCGGAGCGCGGGCGGATGAACCCCGGGGAGGGGTGCACCGCCCGCTCCCACGGCGGGGGTCAAGGTCCTGGACCGGTCTCCGGACTCGCACGCGACAAGGACCGTTGGATCCTCCCGAGCCTTCCCGGTTTCCCAGTGGCTCGGCTTGCGGTCTCAACCTTTCGGCTGGTGCACA
>DATFAX010000048.1:0-3901 GCA_035254125.1 Holophagaceae bacterium
CCTCACCGAGGGCAAGAACCGCCAGATCCGCCGCATGTTCGAAGCCATCGGCCACCCCGTGCACAAGCTCCGGCGCATCCAGTTCGGCCCCATCGCCGATCCCCTGCTCAAGCCCGGTGCCTGGCGCTTCCTCCACCCCAATGAGATCGCGGCGGTGCGGGCGCTGTAATCAGGCTGGAGACCTGAGACTGGAGACCGGAGAGGCGTCCTCCAGTCTCCAGCCTGTCAGAGCGCTTCTTCCTCGAAGTCCAGCAGGTGCCCGCTCTTCTTGGCCTTGGTCTTGAGGTAGCGGAGGTTGTGCGGATTGGATTCCAGCTGGTGGCGCTCGCGCTCCACTTCGATGCCCGCACTCTCCAGGGCGCCGATCTTCTTGGGGTTGTTGGTCAGCAGCTTCACCTGGTGGATGCCGAAGAACTTCAGCATCTCCACCGCGCACTCGTAGCTGCGGAGGTCGTCGGGGAAACCGAGCGCGTGGTTGGCCTCCACGGTGTCCATGCCCTGCTCCTGCAGCGCGTAGGCCTTGAGCTTGTTCAGGAGGCCGATGCCACGGCCTTCCTGGCGGAGGTAGAGCACCATGCCGCCGTGCTCGGCCACGTGGGTGAGGGCCGCCTCCAGCTGCTGCCGGCAGTCGCACTTGAGGCTGCCCAGCACGTCGCCGGTCCAGCACTCGCTGTGGATGCGCACGGGGATGCGCTTCCGGGCGTCGATCTCACCACTGACGATGGCCAGGTGCTCCTTGCCCGTCTTGTGCTCCAGGAAGCCATACACCGTGAACTTCCCGAACTGCGTCGGGATGTTCGCCTTGGCGATGAAGGGCACCGTCTCCCCCTGCAGCTTGCAGAAGAGCTCGAGCTTGGGGGCCGCGGTGTCCTGGCTGGGATGGGGGTTCGACATGGGGGGTTGGATGCCCGGAAGGGGTCGGCGTGACCGGTCCATCAGTCTGGGGCCCGGGGGCCCCCCTGGCAACCGCACGCAACAAGGTTTTTATCTAGACAATGTCCCGTTCAATTTGAGCCGTCACTTCCTGCTCGAGGGTGGCCAGGGCCTGGGCCAGGGGACCTTCCAGCTTGCAGCCCGAGGCCAGCCGGTGCCCGCCGCCCCCGTGGAGCCGGCACACGGCATTCACGTTCACCCGCTCGCGGCTCCGGAGGGAGACCTTGATGAGGCCCTCGCGGTTCTCGTACATGAGGCCGGCCACCTCCACCCCACGCAGCTTCAGGGGCAGGTCCACGAAGCCGTCCAGGTCGTCGTACTCGGCGCCGGCGGCGGCGATGTCGGCCTTGGTGATCGCAAGCAGGCCGAAGCGGCCGCCGGCGCTCACGCGCAGCCCCTCCAGGGCCCGGCCCATGAGCTTGTACCGCTCGGGCCGGTCCTGGTGGTACAGGCTCTGGTAGATGCGCGCGGGCTCCACGCCCTGCTCCACCAGCTGGGCCGCCATGCGGAGCACCTTCGGCGTGGTGTTCGAATGCCGGAAGTTTCCGGTGTCGCTCACGAGGCTCACGTAGAGGGCGTCGGCCATGGCCTTGCCCAGGGGCAGGCCCATGCGGGGCACGGCGAGATCGTAGACCAGCTCCCCGCTGGCCGTGGCCGTGGCGTCCGTGAATTCCACGTCGTAGCCCTGGGGCGCGTCCTTGATGTGGTGGTCCAGCGTCGCCCGCACCGCCTTCGTGGCCTCGAAAGCCCCGTGCAGCTTGCCCAACCGCTTGGGCTCGCTGGCGTCCACCATGATCCAGGCGTCGGGCCAGGCGGCCAGCTCCGCGTGGGCCCCTTCGGGGGCGTAGGCCTCGATCCAGCCCTCCGTGTCCATCCAGGCCAGGTTGTCCGGCACGTGGGGGTACACCACGATGCGGACCTCCTTGCCCTTCCCCTTCAGGTAGGTGGCGAGCCCCAGCATGGCCCCCACGCCATCCCCATCGGGGTTCTCGTGGGTGGTCAGCAGGATGCGGGTGTGCTGGTCGAGGAAGGCGGCGAAGCGATCGAGCATCCGACTATTTCAACATCAAAAGCGGATCGCGAATGGCGCGAATGAAAGCGCGAATGACGCGAATGAGTGTCCTTTCGCTTTTATTCGCGTCATTCGCCCTATTCGCGTCATTCGCGATCTAAAGGCTCTCCCGCTTGCTCTCCAAGCTCCCCGGTTTGAAGGCCTTCAGCTCGGCCACGACGTCCGCCAGCATGGCGCGCTTGATGGCGTAGGGGAGGAAGGCGCTCTTGAAGCCCATGATGATGATCTCCTTCATCTCCTCGAGGTTGAAGTTGAGGGTCTCGTGGAGCTTGAGGAACTCCTCGCTCACGCTGGTGCCCGTGACGAGGCGGTTGTCGGTGTTGACCGTGACGCGCAGGCCCAGGTCGTAGAAGAGGCGGATGGGGTGGTCCTCCAGGCGCTTCACGGCCTTGGTCTGCACGTTGGAACTGGGGCAGCACTCGAGGGGGATGCGGTGGTCGTTCACGTAGTTCATGAGGTCACCGTCCTCCACCAGCCGCACGCCGTGGCCGATGCGGTGGGCGCCACAGAGGTGCACGGCCTGGTGGATGCTCTCGGGGCCGAAGGCCTCGCCGGCGTGGAGGGTGCAGTTGATGTTGTTGGCCAGCACCCGGCCGAAGGCCTCCTTGAACTTCTTGGCGGGGAAGTTCTCCTCGGCGCCCGCCAAGTCGAAGCCCACCACGCCCTTGTTCTTGAAGGCCACCGTGAGGTCCGCCAGCTTGAGGCTCACCTCGGGGCTGATGTGCCGGATGCCGCAGATGATGACGCCCGTCTTGATGTCGTACTTCTTCTCTGCGAGACGCAGGCCCTCCAGCACCGCCTGCACGATGGTGGAAAGGGAGAGCCCCTGCTGCTGGTGGAGGATGGGCGCGTAGCGCACCTCCATGTAGCGGACGTTCTCCTTGGCCGCGTCTTCCGCCAGCTCGAAGGCCGTTCGCACGAGGCTGTCGTAGGTTTGCATCACCGAGAGGGTGATGTCGAAGACCTTCAGGTACTCCACCAGGGAGGGGCAATCCTCCCCCTTGGTGACGTGGGGGAGCAGGCCCTCGACGGTGTCCGCGGGCAGCTTCACCTTTTGCTGTTCCGCCAGTTCGAGGATGGTGGCGGGCCGCAGGGAGCCATCCAGGTGGACGTGCAGGTCCGTCTTCGGGAGGCGTTGGATATCGGCGAGGGTCAACTTGGGCATGGCCGACTCTAGCGCCTTTGGAAGCTGTCAGCTATCAGCGTTCAGCGATCAGCCATTCGTGGTGTCGGCAAGCCGATGCCACGAATGAATCGTCCAGTCGCGAGCTGCACCAATGGCTGACAGCTGACTGCTGAGGGCTGATGGCTGATCGCTAGGTGTTCAGCTGGCTCACCCGGTGCGCCACCAGCCCGGCATCCGCCTTGTCCTTGCACTCCCCGCAGAGGCCAAAGATCTGGTGGCTGTGATGCAGGGGTTTGAAGTTGTGCTCGGCGCAGATGGTCTCCTGGAGGGCCTCCAGGTCCGGGCGGAAGAACTCGATGATGGCCTGGCAGTTCAGGCAGATGAGGTGGTCGTGATGCTCGCCCTCGCGCACGGCCTCGTAGTGGGCGTGCATGTCGCCGAAGCTGCTCTTGCGCACGAGGCCGCACTGCACGAGCAGGTCCAGGGTGCGGTACACCGTGGCGCGGCTCACATCGTGGCCTTCGCGCTTCAATTCCATGTGGAGTTCATCGGCGTCGAAATGATGGTCGGCGCCGAAGACGGCCCGCAGCATGGTCCGCCGCTCGTCGGTCAGCTTCAGCTGCCTCGAACGGAGGAAGCTCTCGAACCGGACTTGTTCCTCGGGGAGGGTGGGAGTCTGACTCATGTTCTTCCTCGCTGGCATCAGTCTACTCCCTTCAGGTAACGGACCGTTTTATCCGACTTTGTGCGGTATATCATATGTTTCTCAC
>DATFAX010000049.1:0-8361 GCA_035254125.1 Holophagaceae bacterium
CTTGAGGGACACGGGATCCCGCATGGTCATGAGGTACTCGGAGCCCAGCAGCTCCTGGGTGCGCGGGCCCACCACGATCTGGCCGGACTTGGCGACGCCGCTCTCCAGACGGGAGGCGAGGTTCACCACGGAACCCATCACGGTGTAGTCCATGCGCTTCTCGCAGCCGATGTCGCCGGCGAAGGCCTCGCCGCTGTTGATGCCGATGCGCATCTGCAGCTCGGGGTATCCCTCGGGCCGGTGGGCGTTGAGGAAGGCCAGGGACTCCTGCATGGCGATGGCCGCGTCCACGGCGTTCTGGGCGTGGTCCGGATCGGGGTTCGGCGCCCCGAAGAAGGCCATGATGGCGTCGCCGATGTACTTATCGAGGGTGCCGCCCCGGGCGAAAATCTGATCGGTCAGCGCCTCGAAGGTGCGGTTCAGGATGGCGGCGAGCTTGAGGGGCTCCATGCCTTCGCTCATCCGGGTGAAACCGCTGATGTCTGCGAAGAGCACCGTGATCTCGCACCGCTTGGCACTGAGGGCCGGCGCCTCCTTGTTCTGGCTGCTCCGGAGGATCTGCTCCACCACCTGGGGGCTGTGGTACCGCTCCAGGCGGTTGCGGAAGCGGGTGTCCCGCTCACGCTGGATGCCGACGGCGGCGAAGTTGGCCATGGCGCTGAGCAGGTGCTCGTCCTCCCGCTTGAAGCCGCCCTTGCTCAGGCTCGTCTCCAGGTAGATCACACCGAGGGCCTGATCCTCCACCACGAGCGGTGCGCAGAGGGCCGAGGTGATGCCGTGGATCTTGATGCTCTCGCCGGCGCTGAAGCGGGGATCCAGCCGCGCATCCGTGGTGAGGATGGCCACCCGGTCCTTCATGGCCGTATGGGCGATGGTGCGGCTGATGGGCGGATGCTGGGCCTCGGGGTTCTCCTCCCAGGCATATTCAGGGATCAGCTCCCCGTCCGGTCCCGTGAGCAGGATGAAGCCCCGCTGACAGGGGATCTCGCTGGTGACGAGCTCCATGACGCTGGCCAGCAGTTCCTGCAGGGTGGACGCCCGGAGCAGGGTGCCAGCCATGGTGGCCAGGCGCTGGAAGAGGAGCCCGGCATCCTTCGCCGGCTGCTCCTTGGCCTGCTCCAGCAGCTTCTCGATGCTGGCGTGGGGGACGACGATGGAACCGGAGGCGTCGAAGGCGCGATCCTCCAGGGCGATGCGGCTGGAGGCCGATTTGGAGGCCGTGGTGGGGTTGAGGGCCTTGGCCTGGACCGTGGGCTCCTTGTCGGACACCCACTTCACCACCACCTCCCCCAGGAGGATGGTGTCGCCCTCCTTGAAGGACATGGGCTCCGTGACGGGGATCCCGTTCAAGGTGGTTCCGTTCAGCGACTTGAGATCGAGGACATAGGGCATCCCGTCCCGCAGGAAGAAGCGGGCGTGCACCCGGGACACGGCATTGGCCTGGATCCGGATGGTGGCCTGGTCGCCCCGCCCGATGGTCACGCCCTCCTCGGTGAGATCCACCTTGTGGTTGGCGCCATCGACCTGAAGGATCATTCGCATGAGGGGTTTCCGGGGGTGGAGTCTAGCACATCGGATGGTCCCTTTATCGACGCCCCGCGGTAATCTATGAGGTTCCCCCTTTCCGGGGCCGGAGTCGTCGTGACCAAGGTCGGATTCATGTCATTGGGCTGCCCCAAGAACCTCGTGGACAGCGAGGTCATGCTGGGGCACCTGCGCCTGAAGGGCTTCCAGCTCACTCCGCACCGGGAGGAGGCCGAAGTCATCGTGGTGAACACCTGCGGCTTCATCGACGCCGCCAAGCAGGAATCCATCGAGGCCATCCTCGAGGCGGCCTCCATGAAGGAGAAGGGCGCCTGCAAGAAGCTCATCGTGGCCGGCTGCCTGGTGGAACGGTACCGGGACGAGCTGATCCAGGGCATGCCCGAGATCGACGCCTGCCTGGGCACCCGGGACGTGGAGCAGATCGCCGAGGTCATCGGGGGCGCCGGCTGGGAGGACCTGGTCCGCGACCCCGACTACCTCTACGACGAGGCCAGCCCCCGCCTGCTCACCACCCCCAAGGCCAGCGCCTACCTGAAGATCAGCGAAGGCTGCGACCACAGCTGCGCCTTCTGCATCATCCCCAAGCTCCGGGGCGCCCAGCGCAGCCGCAGCATCGAGAGCGTCGTCGCCGAAGCCCGTCAGCTCGTGAGCCAGGGGGTATTGGAGATCAGCCTCGTGGGCCAGGACACCACCGACTACGGCCGCGACTTCGGCGACCCCGAGGCCCTGGGCAAGCTCATCCGCGCACTGGGCGAGGTGGAGGGCCTGAAGTGGACCCGCGTCCACTACGCCTACCCCAACCGCCTCAGCGAGGGGATGATGCGCGCCATCGCCGAGACTCCCAACTGCGCCAAGTACCTGGACATGCCCCTGCAGCACGCCGACCAGGGCCTGCTCAAGGCCATGGCCCGGGGCGGCAGCCGCGCCAGCTTCATGAAGCTCCTGGACAAGGTGCGCACGATCATCCCGGGTATCCACATCCGCTCCAACTTCATCGTGGGCTTCCCCGGCGAGGATGAAGCGGCCTTCGGCGAGCTCAAGGCCTTCATTCAAGAAGCCCGCTTCGACCACGTGGGCGTGTTCACCTACAGCCCCGAGGAGGGCACCCCCGCCTTCGACCAGGGCGACCCCATCCCCCAGCGCACGAAGGAGGCCCGGAAGAAGAAGCTGCTGGAGATCCAGCAGAAGATCGCCCGGGAGAAGAACCAGGAGAAGGTGGGTCAGATCCTCGAGGTGCTCGTCGAGGGCGCCCACGAGGAGACTGACCTCATCGCCAAGGGCCGCCACCAGGGCCAGGCGCCGGAGATCGATGGCAACGTCCTCATCGTGGACGGCAAGCCCATGCCCAATACCATCCAGCGCGTGCGCATCACCCAAGCCCACGCCTACGACCTGGTGGGCGAGATCACCGAGGGCGGCACGGAGGCCAGCACGGCGGCCTACGAGGCGGCCTTCAAGGCCACGCACTAAGCCGGCGACCCATCCGGCCCGAAGCCTGCCCATGCTGCACCGCCTGCGCTCCTCCATCCATGTGGCCAACATGCTCGTGCAGATCTGCGCCACCGCCGTGGGCCTGCTGCTGGCCCTGGGCTTGGACCAGTGGAAGAGCGAACGGGCCCATCGGGAGACGGCACGACAGGCCCGGGGCTTCATCCTCGAGGAGCTGAAACTGAACCAAAAGGAGGTGCTCCGGGAGGTGGAGGTCACCCGGGCGGGCCTCGCCCAGCTCCGCCCCCTGCAGGCGAAGCACTTGAAGGGGGAACGCATCGACAAGCACCCCCTGGAGCGCGTCCAATTCAGCCTCGCCACGCTGCGGGCCTCCGCCTGGCAGACCAGCATGGCTACCCAGGCCGTCACCCACATGGAGCCCTGGCGCGTGGCCCGCATCAGCGAAGCCTTCGCCATGCAGGGCGACCTGGACGAGGTCCATCGCTCGCTCATGGCGGCAATCCCCACCATGTCCCGCCTCCTGGTCGCCGAGCACCCCGAGCAGGTCCCCACCTTCGCCGCGGACCTCGCCACCCTCATCACCTTCTTCGAGATGGATCTGGGCTCGGCCCGGGACACCCTGAAAACCTACGAGGCCGCCATGGCCGCCTGCCAGGACGTCCCGCCTCGCTAGGTCCGGTCCACCCCGGAGCGCCCACCCCGGGGGGTCAGCAGATCTTCAAGGAAGAAGGCTGCCAGATCATGGCGTCCCGTGAGCCCCGCCTTCCGGTAAAGGTTCCGGGCCTGCTGCCGCACCGTGGCTTCGCTGACCTTGCGAAGCTCGCCGATCTCCTTGTGGCTGAGTCCCTTCAACAGCAACAGCGCCACTTCCTGCTCGGCGGCGGAGAGTCCCCAACGCTCCAGTTGATGGTCGATGGCCCCCGCGAGCCCCTCCACCAGGGCCCCAGCCTCCTCCTTCCAGGCCTCGGCCATGGCCTGGACCCGGACCAGATCCCGGTTCAGCCCCTCCGCCTCCCGTTGGAGGAAGCGCGCCTGGCGCCCCAGACGCCGATTCTCCCGGAACATCCAGACCGCCCCCAGCGTTGCCAGGAGGAAGATCCCACCCTCCGCGAGGAGGTGGCGGGGCGGGCTCCCCACCCGGGCATCCGCCGCCAGATCCAGGCCGACGAGGAGTGCGATGCCCAGGAAGAGGACCCCGAAGCCCCCTGAACGGCGCCGCTCCCATGCCACATCCAGTGGATCCATCTCCGCTCCAGGCTCCGGGGCGGAGGCTATCACATTCGGCGGATGGCCACGGCCCCGCAGGCACCCCACCGTGACCCCAGACCTTTCCCGGAGCCCCCATGCTGCCCCTCCACCCCAAGCTCGTCCACCTCCCCATCGCCCTGGCGGCCCTCATGCCCCTCGTCCTCCTGGGATTGGGTCTCGCCATCCGCCGGGGTTGGCTGCCCGCCCGCGCCTGGTCGATGGCCTTGGTCCTCCAGGCCATCCTCCTGGCCGGGGGATTCGCCGCCCGCTGGAGTGGTGAGCAGGACGAGGACCGGGTGGAGGCCCGTGTCCCCAAATCCGCTCTGAAGGCCCACGAGGAAGCCGCCAACCTGTTCCTCGTGGGGGCCGGAGGCACCCTGATCCTCGTATCGGCGGCTGCTTTCGCCCGTCGCCCGGGACCTTCCATGGCGCTCATGGGCGCGAGCATGGCCGGGAGCCTGCTGGTGCTCGGCCTGGGTTACCGGGTGGGCGAAGCCGGCGGCCAGCTCGTCTACGGGCCAGGGGGCGTGGCCGGCTCCGCGGGAAGCCCTGCGGCGGCGCCGGCTGAGCGGGAGGAGGAAGAACGGGAGCACCGCTGAGCCCCTCCGCTAATCTGGAGGCATGCTCCAGCTCCTGAACATCACCCGGACCTACGAGGCCGGCGGGGAAATGGCCGGCGTCTTCGACGTGAGCCTGGACGTGCCCTCCGGACAGATGACGGTGCTGGCCGGGCCCTCGGGGTCGGGCAAGACGACGCTGCTGCAGGTCGCCGGCCTCCTGGATGAAGCGGAGGCCGGCGAAGTGCGCCTGGAGGGCGTGGCCGTGTCCACCCTGCCCGAACGCGCCCGCACGGAGCTGCGGCTGAACCGCCTGGGGTTCGTGTTCCAGGCCCACAACCTCCTGCCCGTGCTCACGGCGCTGGAGAACGTGATGCTGCCGCTGCAGCTGCGGGGTCTCCCCACGGAGCAGGCCCGGGCCGAAGCCGAAGCGGCGCTGGCCTCTGTGGACCTCACGCCCCGCCTCCACCACCGCCCCACCGAGTTGAGTGGCGGACAGCAGCAGCGCGTGGCCATCGCGCGGGCCCTGGCCGGCCATCCGGCCGTGGTGCTGGCGGATGAGCCCACCGCAAGCCTGGACCAGGCCCATGGGGCCCCCCTCATGGACCTCGTGCACGGCCTCGCCCGGGAGCGCGGCGTCGCCTTCCTCGTGGCCAGCCACGACCCCATGGTGATCGCACGGGCCGACCGGGTGGCACGGCTGGTAGATGGCCGCCTGGTGGCGGTGGAGGTGCGCCCGTGATCCTCGCCCGCCTCGCCCTCCGCAACCTCCTGCGCCAGCGGCGCCGGAGCCTCCTCACCCTGCTCGTGCTCGTGGCGGGCTTCACGGCCCTCAGCCTCGCGGGTGGCTTCATGGCCCAGACCTTCCAGGGCCTCTCCGACGGCGCCATCCGCGGAGGCCTGGGCCACGTCCAGATCCTCCCGGCCGGTGGCCTGGAGGGGGGCGAGGAGGGCAGCCTCGAGAAGGCCCTGGAGGACGGCGAAGCCCTCGCGGCGAAGCTGCGCCAGGATCCGGACGTGGCCGACGTGCTACCCCGCATCCAGTTCATGGGCCTCCTCAGCAGCGGCCCCAAGAGCGTGGCCTTCCTGGGCAGCGCGGTGGATCCGACTCGGGAGGCCGCCCACATGGCCGTGGCCGACCGCGTGAAGGAGGGCGCCAAGGCCCCCGGCGGTGCGGGCTCCCGCTGGCTCTCACCGCAGCCGGAGGCCCGGGAGGTCATCCTCGGCATCGGCCTCGCCAAGAGCCTGGGCGTCGGCGTGGGCGGCGCCCTCACCCTCATGTCCACCACGAAGGCCGGCTCCCTCAACGCTGTGGATGTGGAGGTGGTGGGCCTTCAGGACCTGGGCCTGCGGGAGCTCAACGACCGCGCCCTCACCGTGAGCCTCGACACCGCGGAGAGTCTGCTCCAAGCGGGCGGCGCCCGCAGCCGCCTGAGCCTCGTGCTCAAGCAGCCCCAGCGCACCGACGCCGTGGCCCTGCGACTCGCGAAGGAGCTGCCCGGCCTGGAGGCGCACCCCTGGCACCAGCTGGCCGCCTTCTACCAGCAGGTGCGCATGCTTTACTTCGCCATCTTCGGGTTCATGGGCCTCGTGCTCTTCCTCGTGGTGTTCCTCGCCACGGCCAACACCCTGCTCATGAGCGTCATGGAGCGCATCCGCGAGTTCGGCGTGCTGCGGGCCACGGGCCTCCAGGCCCGGCAGCTCGTCGCCCTCCTGCAGTGGGAGGGGGCCTTCCTGGGCCTTGCGGGCAGCTGCGTCGGCTTCGCCTTCACCCTGCTCTTCCGGGCCGGCATGAACGCCCTGCACTACCAGATGCCCGCCCCTCCGGGCACCAGCCACGGTTACGAACTCTTCATCCACTTCGTGCCCGCCGTCTACCTCGCCGCCTTCGCCTTCCTCCAAGTCACCCTGCAGCTCAGCGCCCTCCTGCCGGGCCTGAAGGCCGCCCGGCTGCGGGTGGTGGAAGCCCTGCGGCACGTGTGATCCCACCCGGGTCCCCCCCTTCACCGGAGTCCCCATGCGAACCTTCCTCCTGCTGGCGGCACTGCCCCTCCTCGCTGCACCCCAGCCCAAACCCCAGCCCAAACCCAAGGCCAAGGCCGTGAAGGTGCTCCTCTCCGAAGCCGTCGTCACCTGGGGGGCGGGCCGTGAGCCCAAGGGCCCCATGCCCCCGGCGGCCTTCAGCGCCAAGGTCGCCATGACGGGCCTCAAGGCCGGGGCGAAGGCCGAGCTGAGGGCGTGGCGCATGCTGGTCTCGGACCTGCCGGCCCTGGCCGAGGGGGCCCAGCTGCGCTTCGTGCGCGGCGGCCTCGGCCGCCTGGAAGCCCAGGCCACGGAGACGGGCCCTGGCACCTGGACGCTTCGGGGCACCTGGCCCGGCGCCCCCGAGGCCGAGGAACGCCTCGTCGTGGAAGTGTGGCTCGGTGGCCGGCGGGTCGGCTACGCCGTGGCCCCGGTGGCCGAACACCTGCGCCCCGTGGGACGCCCCCAGGGCGACCAGGGGAAGGAATGAGCGGCGTCACCGCCCCCTCCGGACCCAAGGCCCCCCGCTGGGCCTGGTGGGTGGCCACCGGCTTCGGCAGCGGTTACCTGCGACCGGCCTCGGGCACCTGGGGCAGCCTCGCGGCGGTGGGCGCCTGGCTCCCACTGTGCTGGCTCGCGGCTCGCGCCTCCAAGCTCCTCCTTGGCAACTTGGTCCCCTTGGACGCCCGTGGGAGGCGGTGGCTGGAAGCCGGGCTCCTGGTGCCCCAGTTCCTGATGTTCGGCGCCGCCGTGGTCATGACCTGGATCGCCGTGAAGGCTTCGGACCACGTGGTGCACGAAACCGGGGACAAAGACCCCTCCTACATCGTGGCGGACGAGTGGGCCGGACAGTGGTGGGCCCTCTGGCCCGTCACCCCGACCGTCCTCCTCTTCGGATTCGCTCCCCGCTCCGCCAGTGAAGGCGCCTATGGCCTCCATCCCGCCGCACTCATGACCCTGGTCCTCGGCATCCCCTTCCTGCTCTTCCGCCTCTTCGACATCTGGAAGCCCTGGCCCTGCTTCCAGATCCAGGCGCTCCCCGGAGGCCAGGGCGTCGTCGCCGATGACGTCGTGGCCGGACTCTACGCCATGCCCTTGGTCTGGTTGGGCTTGGCCACGGTATCGATCATCTTTGGGGGGCGGTGATCCCTTCTGTCTGTGGGGCGAACCCGGAGGTTGCGTCAGCACCGCCACCCTTTCCACCCACTCCTAGACGCCGCCCGTCTCCGCCAGCAGTTGCTGCCACACCTTGGGCTCGCTGAGGGCGCCGTTGCTTTCGAAGTGACGGCTCTCGATGAGGTAGCGATAGCCCTGCTCGGTGAGAACGGGGCCCCATCCGCGATCGCCCGAAGGGCGGCAGCGGGAGCACCGTGCGGGGCACGGTGCGATCCGGGGGTTAGTCCCCATTCCTCCCGAGCAGGGAGGTTATGCGCCGCCCGTCTCCGCCAGCAGCTGCTGCCACACCTTGGGCTCGCTGAGGGCGCCGTTGCTTTCGAAGTGACGGCTCTCGATGAGGTAGCGATAGCCCTGCTCGGTGAGA